>CAINDO010000407.1 GCA_903847385.1 uncultured Myxococcales bacterium | reverse complement strand
TCGGGCGGCGGCGGCGGCAGTCAGCCGGGCGGCGGCGGACCGAGCCCGGACACGGACGCGGGACCGGCGGGTGTCGACCCGGACCGCGACACCGGCTTCGCGGGCGAGGGCGGCAACGGCGCGGTGGTGCCCGAGGCCGACCGCAAGCTCGACTACTCCGGCGGCTGCGGCGTCTCCCGGCGCGGGTCGGCGCCCGCGGGCGGCCTCGCGGCGGCGCTGGCGCTGTGCTTCGGGCTCGCCGGCCTCACGACGCGCCGGCGTCAGGCGAAGCGGCCGAAGACCTCGCGGACCGCGGTGGGCAGGTCGTCCATCTTCTCCAGCACGAAGCGGTAGTACCCCGGGTCCACGGACTCGGGCTTCACGCCCACGTGTTTGCCGGCGCCGATGCGCAGCGAGCCGTCCGTGCGGTCGCGGTAGAGCCAGGAGCGCCATTCGGCGTACTCGGCGTCCACCTGCGCCTTGAACTTCGCCTGCTGCGCGAGACACGTCTCCAGGTCGTCGGGCATCGTGCCGGCGGTGACCATCTTGTACAGGAGCTCACCCGTGGCCTGCGCGTCCGCGGCGGCCGTGTGGGCGTTCGTCAGCGAAACTCCATAAAATTCGCTGGCTTCGGTGAGCTTGCGGCCGCGCAGGTCCCGGTGGTGCCACTTCATGAACACCATGGGATCCACGATGCGTTCGGGCTCGATGTGATGCGCGATGCCATGCCGCGCGAACTCGGCGTTCAGGATGGCGGCGTCGTAGCTCACCGCGTTGTAGCCCGCGATCACCGGGGCCGCACCGCCGGAGGCCGCGCCCGTGAGATGCGGCAAGAGGCGCGCGCCCACGACCGAGAAGTCCGGCTCGTCGGCCACCTGGGCGTCGCTGATGCCATGCACGGCCGAGGCGGCCGGCGGGATGGGAATCCCCGGGTTGACCAGCATGCGATGCAGCCGCTGCCGCCGCCCGCCCTGGAAGTAGGCCGCGCCGAGCTCGACGATGCGGTCGTTTGCCGTGTCGATGCCCGTCGTCTCGGTGTCGACGACGAGGATCAGCGCCTGGGACAACAGAACGGTGCTCGGTTGCATGGCCGCATCCTGCGCGCCGGCCCCGACGCACGCAACACCTGACGCGCGCCGTGCCGGCCGCTACCCTGCGGGCCATGCGCTCCCGCTTCCCCACCCTGTGTGTCGTTCTCGGCCTCGCCGGCCTGTTCACCGCCTGTGACGACGCGACGAATCTCGCCCGCGCCGACGCCTCGCCGGGCCCGACGCCCGACGCTTCGGAGACGCCGACGCCCGATGCCTCGGAGACGCCGACGCCCGACGCGTCGCCAGCACCGACGCCCGACGCATCGGTGACCCCGACGCCGGACGCTGCGGTGACCCCGACGCCGGACGCTTCAGTCGCGCCGCCGCCGGACGCCTCCACGACCCCGACGCCGGACGCGAAGCTGCCCGGACGGGACGGCCGCGTCTCCGACCCGGACGCCTTCGTGGCGGCCCCGGATGCCTTCGTGGCTGATCCGGATGCCTTCGTGGCCGGTCCGGACGCCTTCCTGGCCGATCCGGACGCCTTCGTCCTGCCCCCCGACGACGACCAGGACGGCATCCCGAACGCGCAGGATCTCTGCCCCGGCGTGCCCGACGACGGCGCCGACTTCGACGGCGACGGCCTCGGCGACGCCTGCGACGACGACACGGACGGCGACGGCCTGCTCGACGCCGAGGACCTGTGCCCGCGGCTGCCCGGCGCCGGCGCGCCCGGCATCGACCAGGACGCCGACGGCATCGGCGACCCCTGCGACGAGGACGCCGACGGCGACGCCATCTTCGACTTCCTGGACAACTGCGTGGGGCTGCTCAACCCGGACCAGGCCGACGCGGACCTCGACGCGCGCGGCGACGCCTGCGACGTGTGCCCGCAGGACGTGGACGACGACCTGGACGCCGACGGCCTGTGCGCGCTCGACGACCTTTGCCCCGCCGTGGCCGATCCGGCCCAGGGCGATCTCGACCAGGACGGCCTGGGCGACGCCTGTGACCCGGACGCGGACGGCGACGACGTGGACGACGCCGGGGACAACTGCCCGGGCGTGTCGAACGCCGACCAGGCCGACGTCGACGCCGACGGCGCGGGCGACGCCTGCGACCCGCCCGCCTGCGACGACGGCGCGCGGAACGGCGGCGAGACGGACGCCGACTGCGGCGGCCCCGACTGCGAGCCCTGCGCGCCGGGTGGCGCCTGCCTCGACCCGGCCGACTGCCGGACCGGCGTCTGTCTCGGCACGGAGTGCCAGCCCGCCGCCTGCGACGACGGTGTGTCCAACGGCGCGGAGGCGGGCACGGACTGCGGGGGCGACCGCTGCCTGCCCTGCCCGGACGGCGCCGCGTGTGTCGACGATGCCGACTGCGCCTCGAGTTTCTGTCTCGACGCACTGTGTCGCGCGCCGGCCTGCAACGACCGCCGGCACAACGGCGACGAGACGGACGTCGACTGCGGCGGCCCCGACTGCGCCCCCTGCGGCGCGGGCCAAGGCTGCGCCGTGGACGGGGACTGCGACGACCTGAACACCTGCAGCGTGGATCAGTGTCAGAACGGCCGCTGCGGCGGCGTGCCCGTCGAGCCCCGCTGGCACACCCGGCTCGTGGCCAGCGATCTCTCCACGCTGAGCAACGCCGAGGCCCTCGCCGCGGATCCCGTGACCGGCACGCTCTTCGCGCGGTCGCAGCAGAACCCCTCGGGCGTGAACATCCAGCTCGTGCGCATCGGCCTGGACGGCCAGCTCACACGGTTCCCCACGCTGAACAACCTGCGGTCGTCCAACAACTCCGGCGTGGCGCTCGACACCACCGGCGAGCTGATCTTCGCCGAGGAGACCTGGGCGGGCCGGGGGCGCATCGCCGCCTACAACCTGGCCACCGCCGCCGTGCGGGCCATGTTCGCCACGCCCTGGGTGCTCAACCCGGTCAGCAATGGCTCGGGGCAGATGCGGTTCGCGCCGGACCTGAACACACCCGCGCGTCTGTTCTACTTCGATGGCACCACGGCCCGCATCTACGCGCTCGACCGCGGCGTGCAGCCCGCGTTCAACCGGCTGGTGTTCAGCGCGGCGGACGGCAACGTCGATGGGCGCCACGGCAACGTCGCCAGCGACCTGCGCTACGACGCGCGCCGCCGCGTGCTGATGTTCCTCGACTCCGCCGCCGGGGTTTTGCAGTCCATCGACCCGGAGACGGGCATCGCCACGCCCTGGGGTGTCTTGGGTGTCGGGTACACGCGCCTCGCCGTGCACCCGGGGCTGCAGAGTGTCTTCGCCTCGAACGGAAACGACGTCGTCGAGATCCGCGGCCCGGGGCCGGACCTGCGCCCCGTGCTGCGCGTGCCCGGCGTGCGCGATCTGGCCGTGGGCCCCAACCCCGCGCGCCCCGGCGGCCTGTCGCTCTACGCGCTGGTCACGGCCGAGGACGCCGTCTACGAGCTCGTGCTGGAGGACGAGCTGTGTTTCGTGGTGCCGACCTGCCAGGACGGCCGCCAGAACGGTACGGAGACGGGCACGGACTGCGGCGGCGACTGCGCGGCCTGCGCGCCCGCCGAGCCCTGCGCCGCGGACGAGGCGTGTTTCGACGTGGACGACTGCACCGTGGACACCTGCGTCGAGGGCGACTGCCGACACACGCTGGACGCGTCGCTGTGCCTCGACGTGGATCTGGACGCCGACGGCCTCATCAACGGCGTGGAGATCGCCCTCGGCCTCGACCCGCTCGACCCGGACTCGGACGCCGACGGCGTGAGCGACGACCTCGAGGACGCCGACGACGACACACTCACGAACCTGGCCGAGACGGCCGGCGGCGCCCCCGTGGACACGGACGAGGACGGCCTCCTCGACCCGCTGGACACGGACTCGGACGCGGACACCCTGCCCGACCGGCTCGAAGCCGGCGACGCCGACCGACAGACCCCCGCCGTGGACACGGACCTGGACGGCACGCCGGACTTCCGCGACGCGGACAGCGACGGCGACCGCCTGCCGGATCTGACCGAGGCCGTGAACGCCGATCCGGATGGCGATGGCATCCGGCCCTCGCTCGACCTGGACAGCGACGGCGACGGCTTCGAGGACGGCGGCGAGGGCGCCGAGGACCGCGACGACGATGCCATCCTGGACTTCCTGGACCCGCAGGATCTGCGGGTGTATTCGGCGCACGGCGTGCTGCCGGCGAGCTGCGACGGCCCTTCGCAGGACGGCCTGTGCAACGGCCCCTATTACATCGACGTCGTGTTCCCGCGCCCCTTCGACCTGCCGCCGCACGTGCTCGTGACCGCCGAGGAGGTCTCGGACCAGGCCGGGTGTGTCGGCGGGGCGACCGACAAGGTCGTCGCCTACCCGGCCAACATCACGCCCGAGGGCTTCCGGCTCTACGCCTACGGCTCCCCGTGGGGCGGCAACTGCGGCGCGTTCAACGGCTGGGCGAGCCTGGCCCGGGCCGGTTACATGGCCATCGAGGCCGGCGGACCGGCGCAAGATGCCCCCGTGGCCTCGGCGCACAACGTGCTCGGGCTCGACTGCGAGGGCGTGGCCGAGGGCGGGCTGTGCAACGGCGCCTTCTACACGGACATCACCTTCGACACGCCTTACGCCCGCCCGCCCCATGTCATCGTGGCCGCCGAGAACGTGTCCAACCAGGGCGGGTGTGTCGGCGGCGCGACGGACCAGGTCGTCGCGCGCCCGGCCAACGTCACCGAGCGGGGTTTCCGGCTGTACGTGCACGGCTCGCCCATGCAGTCCTGCGGCGCCTCCGAGGGCTGGTCGAGCCGCGCGACGGCGGGTTATCTGGTGGTGCCCCAGGGCCCGCAGCGCGCCTCGGGCCACGGTGTGTCACCGGCGCTGTGCACCGGCGAGCTGATCGGCGGCCTGTGCGGTGGCGGCTTCTACGACGACCAGCGTTTCGCCGCGCCGCTGCTGTCTGTTCCACACGTCATCACGAGCGGCGAGGTCATCTCCAGCCAGGGCGGGTGTGTCGGCGGGGCCATGGACAAGCTGTCCGTGTACCCCACGGCCATCGACGCCGCCGGCTTCCGGCTGTTCGCCCGGGGTTCACCCGTGTCCGGCTCGTGCGGCGCGTACGATGGCTACGGGACCCGCGCCCGGGCAGGGTTCTTCGCGATTCAGTGATGCGCGACGCTGTTCAGCGCGGTCAGCGCGCGCATCGGAATCCCAGGTTGGCGCTGCGGTGCTCGGGCGCGTGTTTCATCACGAACGCCGCCGACAGACGCTGCGGGTCGTTCGTCCACCAGCCGCCGCCGCGGTGCTCCCGGCGGGTGTCTTTGCACTGGCCGTCGGGCTTGTGACACGCCGGCGCCGCCAGCCACTCCCACACGTTGCCGGCCATGTCGGCCACGCCCTCGGGCGTGCGGCCCGCGGGGAACGAGCCGACCGGAGACGTCGTCGTGAAGTGGTTCTCGGCGTCGCGCATGGTCTTGAAGCCGGGCTTGCCGTAGGCCGTGCCCAGGGCGAAGCAGCCCTCGCCGCAGGTGTTCACGCGGCGGGCGTCCGGCGTGTCGTCGCCCCAGGGGAACGTGCGGTCCTCGGTGCCGCGGGCGGCGAACTCCCACTCCTGGGCGCTCGGCAGGCGGCCGCCGGCGTAGCTGCAGAACGCCTCGGCGTCCTTCGCGTCCACGCAGTTCATCGGGTGGTCGCCGTTGCCCGGGGCGTCCGCGTTGCAGGCCGCCGACCAGAAGCGGGCGTCCTCGGGGGTGATGCCTTTCCACGACACCGTCTCGCGCGCCTCGCAGGCGCCGGCGTCCACGCAGGCCTGGTACTGGGCGACCGTGACCTCGGTGCGGCCGATCTCGAAGGCCGGCACGTGCACCAGCCGGCCGGGGATGTCCACCGAGCCGTTGAAGTCCGAGCCCAGGTCGAACTGACCGGCGCGGATGCGCACCCACTCCAGCGCGACCGTGGGCTTCTGCGCCGCGTTCTCGGACGCTCCGGACTCGGCCGGGGCGGCCGCGGCCTCGGGCGCGTGCAGCGGGGGCAGCGGCGAAGCGGGCTTCGCCACGGCGCACAGGGGGGCCAGGGCGAGCAGAGCGGCGGGAGCGAGCGAGGCGCGGCGGATCGTCACGG
Source organism: uncultured Myxococcales bacterium (assembly GCA_903847385.1). GTDB lineage: Bacteria > Myxococcota_A > Bradymonadia > UBA7976 > UBA1532 > CAINDO01. The sequence continues at coordinate 51,828 of CAINDO010000407.1, read as the reverse complement.
GCATCTCCGGTTGGTTCAGGGTGCCGGATACGATAGCCGAAACGCCGGGCTCACTCCACCAACGGCGGGGCGTCGGCCACGGGCGCGGCCGGGGCGTCCACCTGCACGAGCTTCGGCGCGCCGTCGCGGACCTCCCACACGGCGCCGACCGTCGGCGGGGGCACGGTCTCCTCGCGGATGTACTCGAAGTGCATCCAGGTGCCCTGCACCCGCTCGGGCGTCACGTCCAGCAGCAGCCAGCCGTGGAGCTTCAGATCCACCCACTTGATGTGGGGGTTGGCGTCCAGCACCAGGCCGAGCAGCGCGGGCTGCAGCGCGGCGATGCCCGGCGAGGTGATGCTCGGCGCCACGAACTCCACGGCCAACGCACCCTCGCCCGTCTCGGGGTCGTACTTCGCCGGGTCGTTGGGGTCGTCCGTCAGCTCGCTGGCCCAGCTCGAGTGGATGTCACCGGCCAGCACGACCACGTTGTCCACGCCCTCGTCCCGGATCACATCGAACAGACGCTGGCGGCAGCCGGGGTACCCGTCCCACTGGTCGTAGTTGAGCACGCCCAGGGGCAGGTCCGGGTTCGCGCGGAACCGCAGGTGGCCCATCATCACCTGCTGGCCGACGAGGCGCCACCGAGCCTCCGAGGTCTTCAGGCCGTCGAAGAGCCACGCCTCCTGGTCCGCGCCCAGGATTGTGCGGGACAGATCGTCCACGGCGTTGGCGTCCTGCCGGTCGCGGCCCCAGAGGCGCGTGTCCAGCATCATCAGGTCGACCAGACCGCCGAAGGCGAAGCGGCGGTAGATGCGGGCGTCCGCCTGTTCGCGAATGGGAATCCACTCCATGTAGGCCTGCACGGCGGCGGCCTTGCGGTCGGCATAGGGGCCCTGGGTGGCCTCGTCGTGGGCCTCGGCCCCACCGGGACCGGCGCCATTGCAGATCTCGTGGTCGTCCCAGACACAGACGAACGGGTGCTGCCGGTGGGCGGCCTGGGTCATCGCCTCGAGCCGGTACTGGCGATAGCGGCGCCGGTAATCGTCGAGCGTGACGCAGACATGGGACGGATCGTACGCGCGCACCGTGCCGTAGTCGTTGCTGGCGTATTCGTAGATGTAGTCGCCCAGGTGGATCACCGCGTCGAGATCGGGCTGGGTCGCCAGCTCGCGGTAGCTGTGGAACCAGCCGTGCCCCATACTGGCGCAGCTCACCACGGCCAGGCGCAGGCGCGACACATCGGCGCCCGCCGCCGGGGCGGTGCGGGTGCGACCCACGGGCGACACGCGGCCGAGCGCGTGGAAGCGGTAGTAGTGGCTCGTCCCCGGCGCCAGCATGTCCGCGTCCACCTTGACGGTGAAGTCGCGGTCGGGCCCGGTCGTGAAGGTGCCCACGCGTTGGCGGACGGCGAAGTCGGGCCGAGTCGAGACCTCCCAGAAGACTTCGACCGAGGGCGACGCGTCGATCCCCGTCAGGCGCGTCCACAGGATCACCGCGTCCGGCAGGGGGTCACCGGAGGCGACGCCGTGCTGGAACAGATCCTCGGGGCCCGGCTCGCCGGTGTATTCCGGGCGGGGCAGGTCGTCCGTGAGCGCGGCGTCGGGATCTGTGGCGTCCGGCGCCAGGCCACCGGCCCCACCCGCGCCGCCCGTGCCGCCTGCACCGCCCGCGCCGGCGTCCGGCGGGGTCGTGGCCGAGTCTTCGGCGCCGCACGCGAGCAGCGTCTGGGTGACGCCGACGGCGGCGGCGAGCTTCAACACGTCGCGGCGGGAGAGTGTGCGGGGGGGCTTGGACGTCACGGCGAGGCTCCGGCGAGGGCGAAGGCCCGCAGCCTCACCCCGCCGGGGCGTCTTTGGCAAGGGCCGATCAGGCCAGCGTGCGCTCGACGAGCACCAGGTAGCCGCCCTCGGCGCCGGCGGCGCGCAGGGTGTCCCAGGCCTTGGTGCCCTTCGGCGTCTCGCCTCGCTCGGCGGCCTCGAGGGCGTCGAGCGCGGCGGCCACTCCGGTGACCGCGCGGTGGGCGTCGAGCCACGTCGCGGCCTTCAGCACCACGCGGCTGCGCGGGCCGGCGCGGCGGGTGTTGCCCAGCAGCACCAGGGCGAGCAGGGCCGCGGCGGTGCGCAGGGCGTCGCCGGCGAAGCTGCCGTCGGCCTTCTGCGACTTGGCCAGGGCCGCCGCCACCTGCGTGGCATCCGGCAGGTGGCCGGCCTCCGTCTTCGACGCCTTCTCCTCGCGCGCCGACTCGAACAGACCGTCCGCGGCGCTGAACACCGCGTCGTCCGCCTCGTCGTCCCAGGCGGCCTCGGCCTCGGCCGGGGGCGGCGGGGGCGCGGACCGCTTGCGGCTCAGCATGTCCTTGGCCTTGCCCACGAGACCGCCGAGACCGCCCTTGGGGGCCGCGGTCATGCTCGGGGCCGGCTCGGCGGCCTCGTCCATGTCGACCCGCGGGCCGCCGGGGGCCATCATCGGGGCCGGCGGCGGCGGGGCCATGGCGGCCGCGCGCGGCGAGGGCATCATCACCGGACGCATGGGCATCGGCGACGCCGGGGGCGGGGGCATCGCGCCCGTCGTGCCCGCCGCGAAGCCGCCGGCGCCGAGCCCGCCGCCGCGGAAGTCCTCGCTCCAGCCCTGGGGCAGCTCGACGGGCTGCACGATCTCTTTCACGTCGCCCGGGGTGCCGATCACCTTCTGGCGCTCGACGGCGACGAAGGCGGTGAAACGCGTGGCCAGGTGGTGCACCAGGCCGAGCCGCAGGATCTCCGGGCGCAGGGCCTCCTCCTCCAGGGGCTTGAGGACCAGGCGGTCCTCCAGGTAGCCGATGCGCTCGCGGGCCCACAGGGCGGAGAGGGGGAAGTCGACGCGGACGGGCACGGCCTCGGCGCGGAACTCGCCACCCGGCGCCTGACCGCGCACGACGACCTTCTCCGGGCTGCCGGCGAGCAGCAGCGTGGCCGGGCGACCGGCGAAGAGCACGGCGGGCTCGGGGCGGGCCGGGTCGCCGTTCTCCACGACGAGGCCGTCGACCAGGGGCAGCCCGAAGCGGGACTCCAGGCGGGCGACCGTCTCCTCGATGTCGTCCTGGGGGGTGGCGATCTCGCACACGCCGCCGCCGACGCGGGCGAGGCGCGTCATCAGGGCCTCGTTCACCGCCGTGTCGATGCCCAGCGTGAAGAATCGGGCCGTGCCACGGCGGTTGGCCACGGCCGCCACGAGCTCCTGGTCGTTCGAGGCCTGGCCGTCCGTGACGAACAGCACCGTGCGCATTCGGCCCGCGGGCGTGGCGCCGGCGAGCGCGGCCTGGATCGCCGGCAGCATCTCCGTGCCGCCGCGGGGGGCGAGGCGGTCGATCCAGGCGTCCGCGGCGGTCAGCGTCGCGTCGCCGTACTCGACGAAATCCGGTCGGAAATGCTCGAGGCTGTCGTCGAAGGCGATGACGCGGAAGCGATCGCCGGGGAGCAGACCGTGCAGCGCCGCGGTGATGGCCGCCTTCGCCGAGGTCATCTTCTCGCCGTCCATCGAGCCGGAGATGTCGACCACGAAGACGGCATCCCGGGGCACGGCGGTGGGCACGCGGTCCCGGGGCGCGCAGGCGACGACGAGCGTACAGGTGCCGTCCGTGAAGGCGCGGAGGGCCGTCTCCTGGGCGTCCGCGAGGCCGAAGGCGAGCACGAAGTCGCGGTCGAGCGTGGCGTTCCCGGCCGGGGCGACGCGCACGTTGCCGCCGCCCATCTTCATCGCCACGGCGTGCGACGACGCGCTGATCTCCGACACCGGCCCGCGGACCTCGACCTCGAGATCGAGCTCGGTGCCGCCCGAGAGGCGGATCGGCGGCGAGATGCGCGAGGCGTCGGGGACGCGGTCGGTGTCCGCCGCCGTGCCGGGGCCGGCGTGACCGACGGGCGTGCCGCTGTGGTAACGGGGCGCGACCACGGTCGGGAACCGCCAGCGGAAGAGGCCGTCCTGAGACTCGATGGCCTGGATGACGACGATGCGGACCCGGATCTCCGCCCCCGGCGGGATGCGCGTGACCCGCAGCGTGTGGACGTCCGCCCGCTCCTGGGTGAGGAGCGCCGCGCGGTGCCCGGACTGCCGCGCCGCCTCGAAGGTGCGCGTCGCTTCTTCTTTCTCGCGGCAGTCGGCGACGACCACCGTGTCGCCCGCGTGCAGCTCCATCTCGACCACGGCCCCCGCCGGCGGGAGCGGGAAGATGTGCACCGCCTCGATGGGCTCGCTCAGGTCGTTGCCGAACCGCTGCTCGACCACGGTGCGGGCGCAGTTGCCCACGATCTCCGAGCGGACCTTGACGCTGCGCAGGGGCAGCGCGCGGCCGGTGCCGAGGGCCACCAGGCCGCCGAGGCCGGTGTCGTCCTCGCGCTTGGGGGGCGGGCACAGGGTGGGCACCACCGGGCACTCGATGCGGGTGGCCTGGGCGATCTGGACGTTCACGTTGACGTTGACGGCGACGGAGGTCATGGGCGGTGCTTCTCCTGTTTTGGGGTCACGGGGGTCACGGGGGTCTGGGGGCTCTCGGACGACAACTGCTTCAAGCGCGAGAACAGGGCTTCGGGATCGGGGTGGCGGTTCACGTCAATCGTGACGAGCACGCCGGGGGCCAGCTCCCGCGTCTGCCACGGGGCGGTGGGCTGGGTCGGCGGCGTCGGCGGCGGCGGCACGGGCGTCGGCGCGGCGGTCGCCCGGCCGGCGAGCGCTTCGGCGACGGCGCGCTCCAGCTGGGCAGTGGTCGCCACCGCGAGGGCCTGCTGCACCTGGGCCAGGGAGAGCCCCTGCGCCTGCAGCAGCTTCACGCACACCATCTGGAGCAGATGGCGGTAGGCGTAGATGGCCTTGCGGCCGTCGTACCGCACGGGGCGGTCGAGCAGGCCGATGCTCTGGTAGTAGCGCACCGTGCGGGCGTCCGGCACGTCGCGCACCCGGGCGTCCGTCGCGCCGGCGCCGGTGGCGGCGAGCACGTCGGCGGCCTGGACGCAGACGCCTTCGAGGTCCCATTCGGTGTCGGTGAGGGGTTCGAGCTTCACGAGGACAAAGCTAACAGTATCAGCAATTGCTGTCAACATATTCTCTGGCCAGAAAAACCGTTATGGTGCGGCCGTGCTTCTCAACCTTCAGTTCCTCGGCGGCGCGGGCACGATCACGGGCTCGCGTTACCTGCTCGAGGCGGACGACGTCCGCGTGCTCGTCGACTGCGGCCTCTTCCAGGGCTCCCGCGCACTGCGCGCGCGCAACTGGCAGGCGATGCCCGTCGATCCGGCCGAGGTGGACGCCGTCTTCCTCACCCACGCCCACCTGGACCACGCCGGCGGCATCGCCCGCCTGGTCAGCCACGGGTTCGACGGCCCCATCTTCGCCACGCCCCCCACGGCGGACCTGGTGGACAACCTGCTGCTGGACGCCGCGCAGATCCAGGAGCACGAGGCCGAGTACGCCAACTACCGCGGCTTCTCCAAACACCGCCCGGCGCGCCCCCTGTTCACCACGCAGGACGCCAAGACGGCCATCAAGCAGCTCCGCGGCCTGCCGTTCCACCAGCCCTTCACGCTGGCGCCGCAGCTGAACGCGCAGTTCCGCCGTTCGGGCCATCTGCTCGGCGCGTCGAGCGTGCTGTTCACGTTGAACGGCGACCTGGGGACCAAACGCGTGTTCTTCAGCGGGGACCTCGGCCGCAGCAACAGCGAGCTCCACAGCCCCCCCGAGCCCCTGCCCGCCGTCGACTACCTGATCTGCGAGGCCACCTACGGCGACCGCAAGCGCCCGGACATCGACGTCCGCGAGGCCCTGGCGGACATCGTGAACCGCAGCGCCGCGCGCGATGGTGCGCTGATCATCCCGGTCTTCGCCGCGGGCCGCATGCAGGACATGCTCTGGCTGCTCAAGCAGCTCGAGGCCAGCCGCAAGATCCCGTCCCTGCCGGTGTTCGTGGACTCGCCCTTGGGCGTCGAGTGCACGGGCACCTACCTGCGCTTCGCCCGCGAGACCAAGTTCGGCGCCCTCGGCCAGGTCACCGGCGAGCGTGTGTGGCCCACCCACACGGACTTCTGCGCCAACGTGGTCGACTCGAAGAACATCAACATGCACCACGGCGCGTGCATCATCCTGTCGTCTTCGGGCATGGCCACGGGGGGGCGGGTGCTGTTCCACCTGCGCAAGCGCCTGCCGGACCCGCGCACCACCGTGCTCTTCGTGGGCTACCAGGCCTCGGGCACACGCGGGCGGCTGCTGCTGGACGGCGCGCCGGAGATCAAGATCCACGGCCGCTACATTCCGGTGAACGCCCAGATCTGCGAGCTGCAGGGCGTCAGCGGCCACGCCGACCAGACCGAGCTGCTCGCCTGGATCGACGGCGCCGAGGCCCGCCCCGGCGAGATCTTCGTCACCCATGGCGAGCCCGAGGCCTGTGACGGCCTCGTCGACGCCCTCCGGGGTCGCGGCTACCGTGCGCGCGCCGCGCGGGACGGCGAGCGCGTCGTCCTGGCCTGAGCGCATGACCGAGCCCAGCCCCCTCCGGCGCCGCCTCGCGCGCCTCGCCCTCGTCGGGCTCGCCTGCGCCGGCGTGACGTTTGTCGGGCTCAACGCCTGGCGGGCCATGCCGCCGCGCGTGCGCGCCACGCTGGTGCAGCAGGTCGCCGGGCCCGTCGCGGAGTGGCGCCACGGCGAACCCCACCGCCCGGAGACGGGCCCCGCCTTCGGGCCCGCCCAGCGGCAGGCGACGGACGAGACCGCCCTGCGCGCCGCCCTGGCGCTGGCGTTTCCAGGGCGCTCCATCGACCGCGTCCGGCTGGTCAACGGCCCCATCGTGCGGTCCAACGCCGAGTTCGCCTGGCAGGACCCGAACGACCCCGCGCTCGACCGCCTGATCGAGCGCCTGGGCCTCGGCGCCTTCCGCGCCGCCGACACGGACGAGGACGCCCTGCTGCGCGCCCTGACCACCCACATCCGCACGCGCGCGCCCCACGTCGAGGACGACGCCGGCACCACCGTCTCGGGCGTGGCCCCGAGCGCGGACGCCATCCTGGACCGCGTGGCGGCGGGCGGCACCCTGACCTGCTACTACTACTCGCTCCTGATGGTGCAGGCCCTGGCGGCGCTCGGGCGGCCGGCGCGGGTCGTCGCCAACGGCATCGACGTCCGCGACTGGCACGCCAGCGTCGAGGTCTTCCACCACGGCCAGCGCAAGTGGGTGCTGTCCGATCCCGACTTCGACCTGATGTACGCGCGGGACGGCGCGTTCCAGAACGCCTGGGACCTGCACGACCTGTTCATGACCGGCTACGCCACCTACCGGCGCGAACTGCACGCCCAGGGTCGCGAGGACTCGGCCCCCATGCGGGTGCAGTGGTTCGCCGCCCACCCCGAGGCCCTCGGCGGCCTGCAGCTCCTGCGGGGCAGCGTGCGGGCGCCGCGCATCGACCTTCGCCTCGGCGAGAGCGAGGGCGGCGTGCTCCTGGGCGCGTACTGGACCTTCTCCGTGGCGATGCGCAACGACTACCTGTCCGTGGACTACCCCAAGGGGCACCCCCGCGCCACGCGGGAGCTGGCCTTCGCGGACCTGGGCGCCGGCTGGCTGCGCACCTACGATGGCGAGCTGACCAACCGCCCCGGCGACCTGTACTTCACCGTGGACGCCGCGCAGATGGCCTTCGAGGCGATGCCCGGCGAGAACTCCGTCCGGGTGCACCTGGACACGTACACACCCGGCTTCCGGGCGTTCCGCGTGCAGATCGGCGACGCCGCGCCCGTGGAGACGCAGGCGGACGCCGTGACGTGGTCCCTCGGCCCCGAGGGCGGCCGCATCCGCATCTGGCCGGTCAACAGCCGCGGCGTCCAGGGGGCCGTGAGCGAGGCCGCGGTGGTCTTCACGCCCCCGCAGCCCGCGGGCCCCCGCCCCGCCGCCACGGCCACGGTGCCCTGACGCGACCCACCGCCCGGGCTCAGCCGGCCGCGGAGGCCTCGGCTCCCAGGGCGATCCGCACACGCCGCAGAAGCTCGCGGGCGACGTAGGGTTTGCGCACGAAGGCGCTCTCGGGCACCTCGACGCCGTGGCGCGCCTTGGCCCCTTCGACGAAGCCGCTCGTGTAGAGCACGCGGGTGGCGGCGCGGCCGGCCGACTCCATCGCCCGCGCCAGCTCCGGGCCGCTCATGCCGGGCATGACCACGTCCGTGAACAGCAGATCGATGGCGCCCACGTGCCGCGCGGCCAGGTCGAGCGCCTCGCGGGCGTCCCCGGCTTCGAGCACACGATAGCCGGCCAGGCGCAGGATGCGGGTGGCCACGCGGCGCAGCGCGGGCTCGTCCTCGACGACCAGCACCGTCTCGGAGCCGCCGTCCCGCGGCAGCGGCGTGGGCTGCTCCGGCGAGAGGTCCGTCGCCGCGCCCTCGGCCCGGGGCAAAGCGATGCGGAAGCAGGTGCCGTGGCCCGCCTCGCCGGGCAGGACCGTGATGGTGCCGCCGGACTGCTGCACGATCCCGTGGACCACGGCCAGGCCGAGCCCCGTGCCGCGCCCCTCGGGCTTGGTGGTGAAGAACGGCTCGAACACCCGCGCCCGCAGCGGCTCCGGGATACCGATGCCGTTGTCGGCGACCTCGAAGATCACCCACGGCAGGCCATGCGCCGCGCCACCGGTGCGCGTCTCCTGCTCGATCGGGCGCTCGACGCGGGTCCGCAGCGTGAGCCGGCCCCCCTTGGGCATGGCATCCCGCGCGTTGGCCGCCAGGTTGATGAGCACCGAGACCCACAGACCCGGGTCGATGGCCACGCGCGGCAGCTCGAAGTCCAGCTCGACCTTGAGGTCGACGTCCTCACCGAGCAGGCGCCGCAGCAGCTTGAGCGAGTCGCGCACGACGTCGTTCGGCGCCACGACGCGCAGCTCCATGACCTCTTGCCGACTGAACGCGAGCAGTTGTCGCGTGAGCGTCGTCGCACGGTCGACGGCCCGCTGGATCTCGCCGAGCAGGTCGGCCGAGTCGGTGTCCGCGGGCACGAACTCGCGCAGGCACTCGCTCGCCCCGCCGATCACGGTCAGCAGGTTGTTGAAGTCGTGGGCCACGCCCCCGGCGAGCTGACCCATGGACTCCATCTTGGCCGCCTGCCGCAGGTTGGCCTCCAGCGACTTCGCCGCGGTCACGTCCTCGGCCACGCCGGCGAAGCCCAGGAGCGCGCCGTCCGGCCCGAACTGCGGGAAGCCCCGGCTGCGGATCCACCGGGTCTCGCCGTCCGGTCGCTGGATCCGGTACTCCACCTCGGCGGGTTCGCCCCCGCGCAGGCGGATGAGGCCCTCCTGCACGGCGACGAGGTCCTCGGGCCAGAGCGCCTCGCGCCACACGTCCAGACCGGCGCCCGGCGCCGGCGCGGGGCGCCCCCAGATCTGTTCGAACGCCGGGCTGATGAAGTCGAAGCGCTCGCCGTCGGCCGAGACGAACCAGAAGACCTCGCGGATGGCGCGCGCCACCTGATTCAGGCGCGTCTCCGCGATGACCTGGGCCGCGGCCAGCGCCCGAAGCTGCGTCACGTCCGTCATGCAGAGCAGCGCGCAGGCCGCGCCCCCGAGGTCGAGCGGCTCCGCGGTGACGAGCACGTGGCGCGTGGGGCCGTCCACCGGCGTGAGCATCAGGTCCACGCCGCGCACCTGGCCGTCCGCCTCGACGCGGCGCGCGATGGCCTCCGCCTGAGGATCACGGAGTTCGCGGGCCCAGTCCGACCCGACCATGCCCTCGAGCTCGGCGCGGGGCCGGCCCAGGAGCGTGCAGAAGGCGTCGTTGACCTCGAGCAGGCACATGTCCGAGCGCCGGACGACGGCCAGGGCCACGGGGCTGCCGCGGAAGACGGTCTCGAAGCGCTCGGCTTGCGGCGACGAGGCGCTCGGTGCGACCCGCGGTCGCAGGATCTCGGTCAGCGCGACCAGGCGGCCGTCCAGATCGAGCACGGGGGTCATCTGCCCGGCGACGTCCACCCAGGTGGCGTCCGCGCACGCGCGTCGACCCGAGAACGGAACGACGCCACAGCCCGCGCCGAGCCGCGCGACCTCGGCCTGCCAGGCCGCGCGCTCGCTCTCGGGCAAAAGCTCTACGAGCGGACGCCCGGCCACCTGCGCCGGCGACCAGCCCAGGAGCGCCGACGCGGCCGGACTCCAGCCCACGATGCGCCCCTCGGCATCACACGTGATGATCGCTTCCACGGACATCATCCACCACCGACCCTCGTCCCCCGAGGGCCTCCCCTGGGATCAACCCCATGAGCCTAGCGGTATGTTCTGACCTCCGAATTGTCCGACGTCAAGTTCGACGTTCAATTCACGGGAATACGGAGGAAATCAGAAGCGGGCGTAGATGAAGAGACCCTGCGTTTGTGGAACAAAAACGCCGAGATACACAACGACGACGCCGTAGGCGAGGCCGCGAATCGGCGCCGGAAGCGCGAGAAATCGGCCCGAGAGGGGCGCAAAAAGGGGCAGCCCGAGCAAGTGTTCGACCGTCACGACCGTCAACCCCACGCCGACGGTGGTCGCGAGCGTGAACAGACCGAGCGGCAGATTCTCCCGCGCCCCCCCGGGGACGAGGCCGCCCAGGAACGCCAGCAGGTCGGGGCCCGTGCCCGCCCGGAACGGGATCAGCGAGAGCACGAAGAAGCCCATGGTGAGCGCCCAGGCGACCCCCTTGTAGGCCCGCGTGCGACGCCGCGCGACCCACTTGCGGTCCTTGCGGCACAGGCCCCGGTAGAACTCGTCCCAGCGGCGCACGACCACGAGCCCCAGGCCGTGCATCGCGCCCCAGGCCACAAAGCCCCAGCTCGCGCCGTGCCAAAGGCCGGAGACCAGGAACACCAGCATGAACCCCAGATCCAGCCGCCCGCGGAAGAAGCCGTTGCCCGTGGTCAGCGGCGTGTAGATGTACTCGAAGATCCAGGTGTTCAACGAGATGTGCCATCGGCGCCAGAACTCGTTGAGGTTGACGCTCAGGAATGGCTTGTCGAAATTCACAGGGAGTGACAGTCCAAAACCGCGAGCCACGCCCAAAGCCATCAGACTGTAACCGGCGAAGTCACAGAACACCTGCACCGTGTAGCCCAGCGCAGCGAGCCAGTGGGCCGAGGCGGAGAGCTCGCCGGGCCGCGAGAAGACCGGGTCCACCAGCGTCACGGCGAAGTTGTCGGCGATGCAGGCCTTCTCCAGGAATCCCACGAGAAAGAGCAGCGCGCCGGTGGTGACATCGGACGGCTGCAGTCGTCGGGCGACCTCGAGCTGCGGCAGGAGCGCCGCCGGACGGGTCACCGGGCCGGCCACCATGTGCGGGAAGAAGGCGATGGCCGTGGCGAACCGCGGCAGCGACGTGCATGCCGGCAGGCGCGCATCGTACACATCGATCACGTAGGACAGCTTTTGCAGAGTGAAGTACGAGATGCCCATGGGCAGAGCGATCTCGAGCGACGGCAGCGCACCGGGCAGCCCCAGCCGCTCGAGCAGCGCCGAGAGCGACGCCGCCATGAACCCCAGGTACTTGAAGTACCCGAGCAGGGCCAGGTTGCCGCCGATGCTCAGCCACAGCAGCCGCCGCCGGAGCGCGGTGCGGGCCGGCGTGGCGTCCGCCGGGTTGCGGTGCAGGCCCACGGCGATGGTGTAGTCGAAGAGGATGGCCGCGGCGAGCAGGGCCAGCATGTGCGGGTGCCACGAGGCGTAGAACACCGTGCCGAGCAGCAGCAGCCAGGCGTTCTGCCAGGCCGCCCGGCGCGGCAGGAGCCAGTACACGACGAACGCCGGCACGAAGAAGAACAGGAACTCGACGCTGGTGAAGCTCACTGTGCGCCCCCACCGCCGGCCCGCAAGAACCCCAGGCCGTTCTCCAGCGCCCAGTCCACGTACTTCTCCCGCGCCGCCGGGACGAGGTGGTCGCAGTCGATCTCGAAGTCGTCGTAGACGAGCGGGTGCGTCGTGGTGTGCTCGACGGTGCGCACGCCCTTCCGGGCCCGCAGGTCGGCCAGGTAGGCCGAGTACGTCGCGATGGTCGTGCGGCGCGCCTCCTCCGTCAGCAGGTCCCCCATCTGTGGGAACGCGATGATGGTCACCCCCAGCCCGCGGGCCTGCATCAGGTCCACCAGGCCCTCGAGTCGCGCGCGCTCCTCGGGCGTGTGGCAGTAGGTGCCCTCTTCGACGATCTCACGCCGCCGCCGCTCGGCCCAGGCCGCCTTCCGGCCCGAGAGCGAGTCCGCGCTCTCCGGGCCGCGGAACTGACTGCGCAGGTTCTCCAGGCCGCGGTCCTGCACCATCATCGAGTCGTCGAAGAGCCGCTTCATGGCCGTGAACGGGAAGTTCCGGTTGTCCGGCGTCACGCCGTGGCGAGCAAAGTCCGCCAGGTAGTCCGGCCACTGCCACGCGCGGGCGGGCAGGCTCGACTCGTAGTGGGTGCGCGACGCGGGACAGGTGTCCCAGTAAGTCGTGATCAAGAGCGCGTGTTTCAGCCGGTCGCGTCGGTAACCCCCCGCGCCGGCCGGTTCGTCCACGTACCGCTGGAGGCGATGCCGATACACCCAATCGAAGGCCGAAAACGTCCCGCCCTCCTCGGTCACCACCACCACGCGGTCGGCGCCGAGGCGGTCGATCATGGGCAGGTAGGCCCCGGCGTGGCTCGACCCCAGCACCAGGATCTCCGGGTTGCCGGCGGCCAGGGCGTCCACGCCCGTGTCGACCTCCAGGTCGCGTCGCGGCATGGGCGCCAGGCGGTGCAGGGCGACCTCGAACGCCACCACCACCAGCGCCACGCACAACGCCACCACGACCGGACCGCGCCAGCCGGCTGCCACCGACGGGTTCGTCATGCCGGGCAGATCAGCGCCCAGCCGGGCTCAGATCGGCGGCCTCGGCGGTCGCCTCCGGCGCGGGGGCGGCGGCCTCGGGCTCGGCCGAGAGTCGGGGCGGGTAGATGAGGCACCACACCACACCCACCACCACGTAGGTCACGGCCTGGGCAAACAGCACCTCGGGCCAGAGCTTGAGGGGGGCGATGATGTACGCGGCGACGACGTTGGCGATCTGGAAGACGTTGAGGGCGACGTTCGTCCGCAGCTTGAGCTTGGGCAGCTTGATGCTGCTGACCATCAGGAACGAGGCGATCACCAGGTAGATGGGGAAGGCGGTGAGCGCGCCCATCGGGAGCCCCTGGCTCTCCCACGTGAGGTAGAAGCTCGCCGCGAGGGCGCCCATGAGCGTGGTGGGGATGCCGTAGAAGTATTTGTCGCCGCCGGGGGGGTCGCTGATGTTGAAGCGGGCCAGGCGGGCCGACACGGCGACGACGTACAGGCCCGTCGTCGCGACGAGCGCCCAGAAGGCCGGCCCCTGGAACTCGGGCAGGTCGCGCAGGCGGTAGTAGGCGAGGCCCGCCGGCGCGATGCCGAAGGCCACGAAGTCGGCGAACGAGTCGTACTGCACGCCGAAGGGCGAGCTGGCCTTGAGCAGGCGGGCGGCGCTGCCGTCCAGCTTGTCCAGGAGGACACCCCAGAGGACCATCCAGGCGGCGAGGGCGAACTCGCCCCGCGCCGAGGCGGCCACGGAGGCCAGCCCGAACAGCATGCTGAAGGCCGTGAAGGCGTTCGGCACCAGGAATTTGGGGTGGAATTTCGGCAGCAGGGTTCCCATGTGCGCGGCACCCTAACGGGGCGCGGAAAACCGTGCAACGGCAACCCGGGTGGCCAGGGCGGCTGACCGCTTCGCCGACGCCACAGGGGTCGTCCGACCCCACCCGCGGTCCGCCGAACCGCTGCAGGGCCCCGGAATCGGGCGGTTTCACGTCCCCACTGGCGTGGCACGCGACTTGCGATATGCTTCGGCGTCGCAAGGTGAACCGCGCTGTGGCGATTCCAGCCAAAGCGATCCCAGCCAAGAATCAGGAGAGCGCACATGCTGATGACCATTCGTCGTTTCCTGGGTGAGAACAAGGCCGCCACCGCCGTCGAGTACGCCATCATCGCGGCCGTCATCGGCATCGCCGCCATCGGCGCGTACCGCTTCCTCGGCGACTCGATCCGTCAGAAGACGAACGAGGCCGGCAACGCGATCCAGAACGGCGGCCGCTGAACGCCTACACCGCCCTGCTGAACCACCCGATCTTCGGGCCGACCTTCCTCGCGGGCCTCGCGGCCGCGGCGGTCTGGGACTTCCGCTTCCGGCGGGTCCCCAACGGCCTGAACTTCGGCTTCGCCGCCGTGGGCGCCCTGGCGCACCTGGCGGTGAACGGGACGGACGGGCTGGTCTACAGCGTCGGGGGCTGGCTCATCGCGCTGGTCGTCGTCTTCGTGCCGTTCCTGCTGCGGCTCTACCGCGGCGGGGACGCGAAGCTGGTGATGGCCATCGCGGCGTGGCTCGGTCCCCGAGGCGGCGTGACGGCTTTTGTGTACGGCGTGGTCGCCGGGGGCATCGTGGGCATCGTGACGGCCTTCCTCCATCGGCGAGCGCTCACCGAGCCCGCCGCGGAGCGACCCGACGCGGCCCACGCGCCCATGGCCATCGCATTCGCCCTCGGAGCCCTCGCGGCCATCGAGTGGCCCCTGGAGGCGCCGTGAAGTCGAGCGACAGCAAACGAGCCCCGACCCCCCTCCGTCGGCGCGCGCCCCGCGGCGCCGTCAGCGTCGAGTTCGCGATCGGCGTGCCGGTGGTCATGAGCCTCTTCATCGGGGGCTTCGTGCTCGTTTACGCGACCTTCACGAAGGAGCGCCTGACCACGGCCACGATCCAGGCGGCGCGCGTCTGCGCCCTGCGACCGGCCAACGAGAACCCCGTGCAGTGCGTGCGCAACGTGGGCATCGGCCTGATGGCCGCGGATGCCGGGCGCTGCGCCGGGGGCGTGCAGTTCGACGCCCAGCAGAACGGCGATCCGCGCAACACCGCCCAGATTTCGATGCTCCGCGTCACGGGTCGGTGTAATTATCAGTCTCCGGTATGGCCGAACCGTTTGCCCCAGATGAACTTCCAGTCCGAGGCGCAGATGCCGCGGATGCCGATGGTGGGTCCGTAACGCCCCTGGCCTGCCGCAAGCGTCGCAGGAGCACGTCCCCATGAAACCAAAGGCCGCCACCGGGCCGCGCGCAGCACGCGCCGGCGCGGTCGGGTTCACCGTCCTCGCCCTGGGCCTCACCGCGCTCACGGCCTACCTGCTCTCCCGCGTCTTCGGTGAGGGCAAGTACGCCACCGAGCCCCTGGCGGACGTCGTCGTCGCCGCCCGCGAGCTGCCCGCCGCCGAGATCATCCGCGAGGACGACATCAAGGTCGTCCAGTGGCCGCAGTCCACCATCCCCGAGGGCGCGTTCCGCAGCCGGGACCAGGTGCTCGGCCCCAAGCCCCGCGTGCCCGTGGTCTCGCTGCTGCCGGGCGAGGCCATCGTGTCGCGCCGGCTGTCCTCGCCCGAGGCCGGCACGGGCATGGCGTCGCGCGTGCCCATGGACAAGCGCGGCTTCCCGATCCGCGTCGACAGCTGGATCGCGGACGCCAAGCTGGTCTACCCCGGCGCCGTGGTGGACGTGATCGCCACCGTCACCGATCCCGTGGAGCGCACGCCCATCACGATGACCGTGCTGCAGCGCCTGACCGTGCTCGCGGTGAACGGCCACGTGGACGCCGCAGGAGCGCCGGAGCCGACGGACGGCCAGGACGGCCGCCGGCCCGACGGCGCGGTCGTCACCGTGCTCGTCTCGCCCGGTGAGGCAGAGATCCTGGCGCTGTCCGCCCGCGAGGGGAAGCTGGACCTGACGCTGCGCAACGCCAACGACGGCGAGAGCGTGGCCACCCAGGGCACCAACCCGTTCCTGCTCACGGGCCGCGCCTACCCGGGCTCCACGACGACCGTGGCCGCCGCGCCTGCGCCGCCGCCCCCCGCCGCGCCCGTGCGCCGCTCGCCCACCCCCCCCGGCGAGATCCGCCGCGGCCGCGAGCCGGTCGATGAGCGCCCCGAGCCCGCCGGCTCGGTCCAGACCATTCGTATCGGAGGGAAGTGATGCGCGGTGTGGTGCACTCGCTCGCGGCGCTGCTCGCCGCCGTCTCGGGCTTCGCGCCCGGTGTCGGGCCCATCGCGCTCGCGCTCGCCCTCGCCCCGGCCGCGGCGCAGGCCCAGGACGATCGCGCCGACAGCGCGGTCGAGGTCTCGCTCGGCGGCTCCACGACGCTGAACGTCGGCGGCGGCGTCTCCCGCGCCACCCTGACGGATCCGACCATCGCCGAGGTCCAGGCCACCAACTCCGGGCTCCTGGTCATCGGCCGCCGCGTCGGCGAGACGAACCTGATCCTGTTCAACGCCAGCGGTGGCCAGTCCATGACGCTGGTGAAGGTCTCGCTCCCCGCGCGCGCCGTGCAGAGCGAGCTGCAGCGCGCGTTCGGGCGCGAGGACATCGAGGCCCGGGCCGTCGGCGGCGCCATCGTCCTGGTGGGCGCCGTGAGCAGCGCGTCGGTGCTGGAGCAGGCCGAGCAGCTCGTCACCGGCTACCTGACGAGCCCGTCGTTCACCAGCCTCGGCGTGGTGCCCAACGTGATCAACCTGCTGCGCGTGAAGCAGAAGCAGCAGGTCCTGCTCGAGGTGAAGTTCGCCGAGGTCACCCGCAAGTCCGTGCGCACCATGGGCACGGACCTGTCGGCCACCATGGACTCCGGCCGCGTCGCCTTCGGCCAGGGCGTGGTGCCGACGCCGGGCGTGGCGCCCCAGAACGTCGCCAGTAAAGAGGGCGCGCCGACGCTCTTCGTCGGCAAGGCGGACGGCAAGTTCCCCTTCGCGGCCGCGCTCACGCTGCTCGGTCAGCGCAGCCTGTCCCGCACCCTGGCCGAGCCCACCCTCGTCGCCGCCAGCGGACAGACCGCCAAGTTCCTGGCCGGCGGCGAGGTCCCCATCGTGATTCCGGGCACGGGCTTCTCCGCGCCCCAGGTCGACTACAAACCCGTGGGCGTGTTCCTGACCTTCATGCCCACGGTCCTGGACGACGACACCATCGAGCTGATGACCAACACGGGCGTCAGCGCCGTGGACACGAGCAACTCGAACGCCGGCTTCGTCGGCTTCAAGACCCGCTCGAGCGCCACGACGATCCGGCTGCGCAACGGCCAGAGCTTCGCCATCGCCGGCGTGCTGTCGGACGAGATCGAGAACGAATTCAAGTACATGCCGGGCCTCGGGCAGATCCCGATCATCGGCAACCTTTTCTCCAGCAAGGAGTTCCAGCGCCGGGAGTCGGAGCTGGTCATCGTGGTCACGGCGCACCTCACGGAGCCCCTCGACCCGGGCCAGATGCCGCCCCTGCCCGGTGAAGATCGCGTCAACGACCCGTCGGACGTCGAGCTCTTCCTGCTCAACGTGGCCGATCCGGACGCCACCGTGCCCCGCGGCCGCGGCCCCGGGCGCGCGCCGGCCGCCGACTCCGGGGACGAGGGCGCCCTCGGCCCCACGCGACAGCCCGCCGGCCAGATCGGCTTCTGGCGCTGACGCGACCGGACGCGGAGGGAACTCGACTTGGCCAAGGGCAACTTCGTCAGACCCGCCAGCCGCGCCGGCATCAAGGACCCGCGCAGCAGCACGTTCATCGCCCGCCTGGACGACATCGAACGCCAGAGCCACCGGCCGAAGCCCATCAAGGCCGAGACGGCGATGCTGAGCGCCGAGGACCTGGAGATCATGGGCGAGCTGCCCGCCCAGGAGCCCCTCGGCTCGCCGGCACCCGCCCCCATGACGGTCGCCTCGCGGATGATCGCCGTGTTCACGCCCAAGGGCGGCACCGGCGGCACCACGGTGGCGGTCAACATGGGCGGCGCGCTCGCCCACCTGGGCAAGTCCGTCGTGGTGGTGGACATGGACCTGCAGCTCGGCGCCGTGCCCATCGCGCTGAACATCCGCCCCGAGCGCAGCATCGCCGAGATCATGCGCTCGGCCGAGGCCTCCGTGGGCGGCGCGCTGCAGACGGGCCTGGACCGTCACGCCTCGGGCCTCTGCGTGCTGGCGCAGGGTGAGCGCATCGAGGAGCTCCCCGAGATCACCGCCGAGCGCCTCCCCCGGCTCTTCGACGCGCTCGGTCAGACCTTCCCGTACGTGATCGTCGACGGCCTGCGCGACTTCAGCGACCACGCCGTGGCCACCATGGATCTCGCGCACCTCGTGATGATGGTCGTCACGCAGGACGTACCCGCCGTGCGTGCGGCGGCGCGGTGCCTGCGCATCTTCCGGCGCCTGGGCTACGGCCCCGACCGCATCCGGCTGATCGTCAACCGCTACCACAAGCGCGCGCCGGTCACGCTCGAGGCCATCCAGAACGCCTTGGGGCAGCCCGTCGAGGCGGTCATCCACAACGACTTCCCACTCATCGAGCAGTCGCTGAACCTGGGCGCGCTGGTGTCCGAGGTCAAACCCGGCGCCCGCACGGCCCGAGACCTCGAGGCCATCACCTGGCACTACGCCGGCATCAAGGATCCCCCCGTCAGCGGCGGCTTCTTCAGCCGCCTGTTCCGGAGCAAGTGACCCATGGCCATGCGCATCATCGACCGCCTCCAGGGCGGTGAGGCCGGGGGCGCCCAGGGCCGCAACCTCGACGACATCAAGCGCCGGCTGCACCAGGCCGTACTCGACCGGGTGGACGTCGGCGCCGTGGCCGCCCTGCCCCGCGAGCAGGTCCGCAACCGCCTGCGCGAGCTGGTCGAGAACCTGGTCCAGAAAGAGGGCCTGAACCTCAGCCCCGTCGAGCGGGACGCGGTCGTCAACGGCATCCTGGACGAGATCACCGGCCTCGGCCCGCTCGAGGCCATCCTGGCCGACGACACGATCAGCGACATCCTGGTCAATGGCCCCAACGTGATCTACGTCGAGCGCGGCGGCCGGCTGGAGCAGATCGACGCGCGTTTCCGCGACGACGCCCACCTGGTCAACACCATCAGCCGCATCGTCGGCCGCGTGGGCCGGCGCGTGGACGAGTCCAGCCCCATGGTGGACGCCCGCCTGCCGGACGGCTCGCGCGTGAACGCCATCATCCCGCCCCTCGCGCTGGACGGCGCGGCGCTGTCGATTCGTCGCTTCGGCACGAACCCGCTGGACGCCAAGCAACTGGTGACCAAGGGCGCGCTGACCCAGGACATGTTGAACTACCTGAAGGCGGCCGTCCGCTCGAAGTGCAACATCCTGATCAGCGGCGGTACGGGCGCCGGCAAGACGACGCTCCTCAACGCGCTCTCCAACTTCATCCCGAACACCGAGCGCATCATCACGCTCGAGGACTCCGCCGAGCTCAAGCTGCAGCAGCCCCACTGCGTGCGCCTGGAGAGCCGCCCGCCCAACATCGAGGGCCGCGGCGCCGTGCACATCGGCGACCTGATGCGCAACGCCCTGCGAATGCGGCCCGACCGCATCATCGTGGGCGAGGTCCGCGGCGGCGAGGCCCTGGACATGCTCCAGGCCATGAACACCGGCCACGAGGGCTCCATGGGCACGCTGCACGCCAACACGCCGGGCGACGCCGTGCAGCGCCTCACCACCATGATCACGATGAGCGGCGTGAAGCTCGACCAGGACGCCCTCGCCCAGATCATCGGGCGCTCGCTCCACCTGATCGTGCAGGCCAGCCGCCTGCCCGACGGCCAGCGCAAGATCACCAGCATCACCGAGATCGTCGGCCTGGACGGCGACCGCGTCGCCACCCACGAGATCTTCGTCTACGACCAGGGCGGCATGGACGACGAGGGCCACATCTGGGGCGAACACCGCTACGTCGCCGAGAGCCAGATGCTCGAGCGCTTCTACCGGGCGGGTGCGCTGAAGCGCCCCGGTGGCCGGTAAGGGCGCGGGGGCCTCGCCATGAACACCTGGGTCGTCGTTCTGGGCGCGGCGAGCGTGTTCTTCACGCTCCAGGCGATCTACTGGATCTTCATCAGCCGCCGCGAGGGCCGCAACACCGTGCTCGCGCAGCGTCTGGGCAGCGTGGACAGCGTCGAGGAGGGCCTCGACGACATCTTGCGCCGCACCAACGACGACGCCGGGATGCTGGCCGGACTGCCGTTCTACGACACGCTGGTCCACCGGCTGAACGAGGCCGGTGAGGACGGCGGCGTGGCGGCCTTCATGGTCCGCGTGGGGGTGTTCGTGCTCGGCGGGTTCGCCGGCGGCGTGGTGCTCACGGGCGATGCGGCCTTCTCGTTCGTGTTCGCCCTGGGCCTGGGGTTCGCGCCCTACACGCTGCTGCTCAAGAAGGTGCGCCAGCGCATCCTGCGCATCGAGGAGCAGCTCCCCGAGGCGCTGGAGGTCATGTGCATCTCGCTGCGGGCCGGCCACTCGCTGCAGCAGACCATCCGCCTCACCGCCGGCGAGCTGCAGGCCCCCCTGGGCGAGGAGCTGCGCCAGGTGGCCGAGGAGGCCGAGCTCGGTCGCCCCGTGGACGAGGCCCTGCTGGCCATGGCCGATCGCGTGCGCGGCGCGCGCTCCGTGCGCACCTTCGTCGTCGCCGTGCTGGTGCTGCGGCAGACGGGCGGCAACCTGGTCGAGGTCATCGAGAGCATCATCGACACGATGCGGCAGGCGGCGGCCTACCAGCAGAAGCTGCAGTCCATGACCGCCGAGGGGCGCTCGAGCGCGCTGATCCTGGGGCTGCTGCCGCCGGCCTTCGCGCTGCTCTCCTTCGTGGCGGACCCGATGTACGCCCGCAAGCTCTACACGGACCCGATGGGGCAGGTCATGGTCTTCATGGCCACCGGCTTCTACGTCACCGGCGTGGTGTGGGTGCGCCGGCTGGTCTCCCCCAAATGAGGCGCCCATGAACCCCGAGACGATGAAGCTGGCCTTCTACGCGGCCGCCGCCGCGACGGGCCTGGCGGTCGTGCTCGCCGTGCAGGCGATCCTGCGCGCCCGCGCCGAGGCCGCCGGCGAGGAGCCCGCCCCGCGCGAGGTCACCGATCCCATGCGCCGCGTGGGGCCGCAGGGTCGCTTCGCCGCGCTCGCCGAGCTCACCCGCCCCAAGACGCTCGCCGAGCTGTCCGAGCTGCGCCGCCGCCTGGCCCGCGCCGGGCTGCGCAGCGAGAACGCCGTGGAGATCTTCTCCATCGGCAAGGCCGTGTCGCTGATCGTCGGCCTGCTGCTCGGCGGCGTGTTCATGATGAGCGGCAGCGACGGCTCCGAGATGCTGCTCTCCGCCCTGTGCATGGCCCTGGGCTACTACGTGCCGGAGCTCTGGCTCCGCAATCGCACGGAGACGCGGCAGAACGCCATCACCGAGGCCCTGCCGCCCACGCTCGACCTGATGGTCACCTGCATGGAGGCCGGCCTGGGCCTGGAGCAGGCCATCGCCCGCGTGAGCCGCGAGGTCGCCCACTCCGATCCCGAGATGTCGGACGAGCTGAACATCGTGGTCGGCGAGATCCGCGCCGGCCTGGGGGTGCCCGAGTCGTTCCGCAAGCTGGCCGATCGCGTCACGTCGGACGACATGCGCAACCTGGCGCAGGTCGTGGGCCAGGCCGCGCAGCTCGGCGCCGCGCTCGGCCGCACCATGCGCGAGTACGCCCAGAGCGCCCGCCGCCGCCGCACGCTCAGCCTCGAGGAGAAGGCCGGCAAGATCACGGCGGCCCTCACGCTCCCCCTCACGCTCTGCCTGATGCCCGCCGCGCTCATCATCATGCTCGGCCCGGCCATCGTGATGATCGCCGGCATGGTGGCCAGTTGACGCGCCGGGTGCCGGGACCCCGCTGGGGTCTGGGGACCGCATCGGCGCTGGCGCTGGCCGTGGGCGTCCTGGGCGGCGTCGGGGCGGGCTGCGGCGGGGCCACGGGCGGACCGCGGGATCGCGAGGCCGAGATCAAGGCCGCGCAGCAGCCCGAGCTGCCCCCCCTGGACGGCAAGGTCGACGACGAGCTGCGCATCCAGCTCGCCGAGCTCCTGATCCACGAGGGTGCCCACGAGAACGCCGTGCCGATCGTGCGCGAGGCGCTGGCGCGCAAGCCCCAGGACGCCCGCCTGCACTACCTGCTCGGCACGCTGCTGCGCGACCGCGGCGTGTACGACGAGGCCGAGCGCGAGCTACGGCTGGCCGTGGATCTGGAGCCGAAGCTCGCCCCGGCGCAGAGCGCCCTGGGCATCCTGTACGACCTGCAGCAGCGGGGCGCCGAGGCCGAGCGCCACCACCGCATCGCGCTCTCGCTCGACGAGACCGCCGCCCGGTTCCACAACAACCTGGGCTTCAACCTGTACCTTCAGGGGCGCCACGCCGAGGCCATCGCCGCCTACGAGGCCGCGCTGTCCCGCGCACCGACCGCGCAGCAGGTCTACATGAACCTGGGCTTCGCCTACGCCGCCCTCGGGCGCGAGGCGGACGCCGCCCGCATGTTCCGGCAGGCCGGCAGCGAGGCGGACGCCCTGACCAACCTGGCGCTGGCGCATGAATTGCAGGGTCAGCCGGACAAGGCGCGGACCCTGTACCAGAAGGCGCTCTTGCGCGATCCTCGACAGTCGGCCGCCCAGAAGAACCTGGAAGCCCTGGAAACCAACACGACGCCCCCCGCGCCGCCCCCGCCGTCGGAGAAGAGCCCATGAAGTTCGCCGTGCGCGTCTTTTCGGTCCTGGCCCTCGCCGTCCTCGCCGCCGGGTGCGGCGGGCGCGCCCACATCGAAGACGACCAGGGCGCGAGTTTCCGGCGGGCGATGACCGCGCAGCGTGAGGCCCACCCGCGCAAGGGCGTCGCGCCGGCGACCGCGCTGGAGATCAAACTCGCCACGGCCAACCGGCTCGCCCGGCTCTCGGCGACGCAGGGCTCGCCGGGCGGGGCGTCCACGGGCGGGTACACGTCGTCGGCGGGCCAGCCCTCGACGATCAGCGCGGCCACCGTGAACCTCGGCGCGCCCGCGGCCACCGGGGACGCCTCGATGCGGCTGCAGGGCAAATGAAGCGCCGAGCGCCGAAGGGCGCCGCCGCCAGCATCATCGTGCTGTTCAGCGCCATCACGCTGATGATGCTGACGATCCTCGGCTTCGTGACGGGTCGCCTGTCCACGGCCAAGGAGGAGGTCAGCGCGCGGACGGACGCGGTCATCATGACGATGACCGAGGCCATCAAGCGCCGGGGCCCCCAGGACTTCTGCAACGATCCGGCCGTGCGCGCGCTGCTGGCCGACTACGGCGGTCAGTGCCCGCAGGCGCGCTACATGCCCGGCGCCAACGGCAACTCCGGCGCCTATCGCCTGGACTACGCCGCCCGGGAGATCAACGTCGAGATCCCCACGGGTTTCTTCGACCACCAGAACATCGAGGTGAACACGCAGGCGACGGGCGAGGTCCGGCACGAGTATGCGGACGTCGAGGAGCGGCGCCCCAAGTTCGTGCTGGTGCTCGACTACTCGGGGTCGATGAGCGCGCGCTTCGGCAACGGCAACCGGACGGACGCCCTCAAGCAGGCGGTCAACGGATTGCTCGGGCGCGGCTACCGGGTCGACTACGGGGCGGTCATCTTCGACGACTCCATCGTCGCCACGGTGCCCGTCGCGCGGGACAACGAGCGCGCCGTCGCCGCGCAGGTCAACCGTTTCGGACCGATGGGGGGCACCTGCTACCACGGCCTGGCGACCGCCCTGGGCATGCTCAACCAGCAGGCCAACCACGGGTACTACGTGCTCTTCGTCACCGATGGCGAGCCCAACAACGGCTGCAGCGACGGCTCCGGCGAATCCGTTCAACTCTGGAACAACGACGTGACCATCTTCACGTTGTTCATCGGCAACAAC
Source organism: uncultured Myxococcales bacterium (assembly GCA_903847385.1). Classification (GTDB taxonomy): domain Bacteria; phylum Myxococcota_A; class Bradymonadia; order UBA7976; family UBA1532; genus CAINDO01. The sequence continues at coordinate 28,127 of CAINDO010000407.1, read as the reverse complement.
CCGGCTGCTCAGGCCCGGCTGCGCAACCTGTCCGGCGCGCCGAATCGCCGCCACGACGCCCGCTTCGCCCTGCAGGCCGGCAACGCCGACGCCCTGCGCCGCACCTTCGACCGCATCATCGGCTTCATCGTGTGCCGGGTGAACGTGCCCTCGCCCGAGGTCGCGCCCCTCCGGGAACAGATCTACGTCAGCGTGGAGCACAACGGCGCCGAGCGGCCCGTGGAGCGCGTCGGCCTCGATCCGTTCATGAACCGGCCCGAGCAGTTCGACGGCCGGGCCGTCTGCGCCTTCGACCCCGAGGGCGGCGAACACGGCCAGCTCATCCTGAACCAGGCGGCCTGCCAGCCCATCCTCGATGGGGGGGCCCGCATGGTCATGCGCTACGAGCGCCCCGGCCTCGCCACCGCCCATTGACCCCCCCTGGCCGCTCCCCTGGCCACCCCGACTGGCACGAATTCTGCTAGGCTGCCGCGCCGAATCGTCCAACCAGGGGAAACCCGTATGAACGCCCGCATCGCCTGTATTCTCGGTCTCAGCCTCGCCGCCTGTGGCGACGCGACCGACACCACCGCCGACGACAACACCGCGCCCGACACGACCAACGTCAACGGCAGCACGGACAAACCCGCCGACGGCAAAGAAGACGCCTGGAACGCGCTCAACGACCCCAACCGGTTCGCGGCGTTCGTCCAGAAGGACCTCAAGAAGAAGCCCGAGGAGCTCCCCCAGAGCGGTCAGTCGGCCAACACGCCCTGGCCGGACACCTACTGGCCCACGGCCAACAACGGCATCAACCACCGCTGGACGGGCGACCAGGGCGTCGACGGCTTCTCGCCCGCCGAGAAGTACGACCTCGCCTTCAACGGTTGGGTGCCCACGGCCGAGTTCGCCGCGCAGAAGCCCTTCGACGCCGGCAACTGCAGCGCCACCTGGAACGCCGAGTACTACACGAACCTCGGCCCCCTGGCCCGCTTCGTGTCCGAGAACCGTGGCAACAAGAATGGCCGCGACAAGACGGACAACGACAACGACATGAAGGTCGACGAGTGCGAGCAGGAGGACGTCGACGGCGTCGAGTGGTGGTGGGGCCTGTGCCACGCCTGGGTGCCCGCGGCCCTCAACGAGCCGGAGCCCATCCACGACGTCGTCCAGAACGGCGTGACCTTCTACCCCTCGGACATCAAGGCCCTGATGATTCAGGCCTACAACCGCTCGCGCTCCTTCATCCTCGGTGGCCGCTGCAACACCAAGGAGCCCAAGCGCGACGAGACCGGCCGCATCATCGACGACGCCTGCCGTGACACCAACGCCGGCGCGTTCCACCTCGTCATCACGAACATGATCGGCCGCCACAAGCTGGCCATCGCCGAGGACCGCACCTACGACTACCAGGTGTGGAACCAGCCGGCCTACAAGTACGAGATCACCCAGCAGACCGAGGTCGATCTGAAGAAGGCCCTGGAGCTCATCAACTCCAAGGAGGCCGACTACACCAAGATCAACGCCAAGGCGACGCGGTGGATGGACGTCAAGGCCACGCTCTACTACGTGACCGAGTCCCACGCCGAGAAGACGCCCCGCGTGCCGCACATCGAGTCGTACACGCGCACGGACCGCTACCACTACCTGCTCGAGATCGACGCCGCCGGCGAGATCATCGGCGGTGAGTGGATCCTGGGCACCACGGAGCACCCGGACTGGGGCACCAGCAAGCAGCCGGACTTCCTCTGGTTCAGCACGGGCCCGGCCACGGACTACGGCGTGCCCCTGGACTACGCCAAGGTCAAGGCGCTGCTCGAGGCCTCCCGCGCGCCCATCGTGCCGGTCAGCGACCCGACCACCCCCACCGAGACGAACCCCAACAAGGTCGAGCTCGTGAAGGACGTCAACGTCGCCATCCCGGACAACGACACCGCCGGCGTGAGCGAGACCTTGACCGTGGAGCGCACCGAGAAGGCCACGTCGTTCTCGATCCAGCTCGACGTGAAGCACCCCTACATCAGCGACCTGAAGATCGAGCTCTACAAGGACGACACCCTGGTCCGCGCGCTGTGGAACAACGAGGGCGACGATCGCGACGACATCGCGCAGCTGATCCCGGTCTCCGAGCTCAAGGACAAGGCCGTGAACGGCAAGTACACGCTCAAGGTCGTCGACGGCGCCCGCCAGGACGAGGGCAAGCTGGTCCGCTGGGGCATCGTGGCCGAGGTCGCCGCGCCCTGAGGTCTTCGGACCCGCCCGCCTTGACCCCGTCACGCACGGGGCATCGACGCGATTGACACCCCGCCCCGCCCCCCTCTAGCGTCGCGCTGGAGGCCCAAGCCATGTTCTTTCTGCGTTTTCGCCGCCCGACCCCCGCATCACAACTGACGGACGCCGCCCCCGGTCGCTCCGTCATCATCGAGGGCAAGGTGGTCGCCCACCAGACGCTGCCCCTCGGCGTCGCTCACCTGGCCTGCGTCTGGTACGACAACCTGGTCGAGACCATGAAGGCGGGCATGCGCGGGAGCCGCGCGCTGTGGTTCGTCGAGCGCGCCGAGTGCCGCTTCGCCGGGTTCTACGTCGAGGACGCCTCCGGGCGCGTTTGGGTCACCGGCGATCCGCGCGAGCTGGAGATCCGGGGCGCACGGCGCATGACCGGCGCCATGGACAAGCAGGGCACGGAGCGTTTCACCGCGCATGTGCTCCAGCCGGGCATGACGGTCCGCGTCCAGGGCGTGGTCGCCGCCCGCGAGAAGGGCGACCCGGGTGCGGGCGCGGTCCTTCGGGCCACACCCCGGGCGCCGGTGTCGATCTGGGTGCGTGGTTGAGCCGCGTCGTCCTGGTCACCGGAGCGTCCCGCGGCATCGGCGAGGCCATCGCGCGCGGGCTGGCGGCGGACGGTCACCGCGTCGCGCTGGCGGCCCGCACCACGGAGGCGCTCGACCGAATCGCCCGTGAAATCAAAGGGTTCCCCGTGCAGATGGACGTCTCGGACGGCGCTTCGGTCGAGGCCGGCGTCGAGCGGGTGCGACGCGAACTCGGCCCCGTCGAGGTCCTGGTGGCCAACGCCGGCATCGCCGTGAGCGCGCCGGTGACCGGCACCACGGACGCCGACTGGGGCGCCATGCTCGAGACGAACCTGACGGGCTGCTTCCGCCTGACGCGCGCCTGCGTCCCCGACATGGTGACCCGCAAGTGGGGCCGCATCGTCTACATGGCCAGCAACGCCGGCCTGACGGGCTACCGCTACACGGCCGCCTACTGCGCCGCCAAACACGGCGTCATCGGCCTGATGCGCGCGCTGGCGCTCGAGGTCGCGCGGGATGGCGTGACCGCCAACGCGCTCTGCCCCGGCTTCGTCGAGACGGACATGACCCGCGCCTCGATCGCGCGCATCTCCACCAAGACGGGCCGCCCCGAGGACGCCGCGCGCGACGCCCTGATGGCGCTCTCGCCCCAGCACCGCCTCATCCAGCCCGACGAGCTGCTCGCCCTGACGCGTTACCTGATCACCGACGCGGCCAAGGGCGTGAACGGCCAGGCCATCGCCGTCGACGGCGGCCAGGTCATGCACTGACGCGTCAGAGCGCCTCGACCAGCGCCCGGGTCTGCCGCCCGCCCGGATCCCGCACGGCGTCGCCGTGTCCGGGCACGACGAGCGTCGCCGGCTGGCGCTCCAGCGCCTCGAGCCAATGGGCCTTCAGGGCCTTGCGGTCCTTCACGTAGATCAGGCTGGCCAGCTTGAAGAAGCGGTAGCCCGGCGCGCTCTTCGTCAGCTTGAACAGCAGCCCCGGGAACCCGCCGGGCAGCGTCGGCATGTTGATGAGCAGGTCGGTGGAGTGCCACAGGCAGCCGTCGGCCAGCGTGACCGTCAAGAAGATGTCCGGCGCCTTGAGCCCCGGCGGCACCCAGAGCGCCACGTGCGGCGGCAGGTGCGGCGCCAGCGCCGACAGCGGGTGAATCGCGCCGGTGAAGTCGGACTTCTTCTGGATGCGCGCGGCGGCGGCCTCGGGCGCGTAGACCAACGCCTCGGGCCACCGGCGCACGAAGGCCGAGATGCCCATGTGGTGGAAGCCGTTGGGCGCCACCAGGGCCACCACCCGGCCGTGGCGCTCGATCTCGGCGAAAAGCGCGTCGCTGGCCCGCGCCGCCGGGCTCACCACGAGCAACCGGCCCTCGCCGAGCGCGACGACGAGCATGTTGGCCCGGCCCGTCTTGCTGAAACTGTAGGTGTGGGCGAAGACGCGGCCGGCGTCGTCGAGGGGGGTCAGGCCGGTCGAGGAGATCTCCAAGGGCGCCTCCGTGAAAGTCTGTACGCGCATCCGTGTCGCCCGCAGTGAGCCCGGGCCTCGACCGGGCGTCAACCCGGATCCGCGACCTGCGCGTCCCCGTTGCGCGGCGCGCGCGCCCCTGGTTTGATGCGAGCCCATGCGCATCGATCGTCTGACCCGCCGGCTGACCCGCTTCTTCCCACTCCCCCTGCTCGCGCTGACGGTCGCTTGCGGCGGCGCCCCCGCCCCGGCGACCCCGCCGGCCCCGGCGTCGGCCGCCGCCGCCCAGTACAAGACCTACCCGCTCGGCGCCAAGTACGTCGGCGAGCACGAGGGCAAGGCCGAGTTCGGGCACACGGTCCGCTACTTCACCCCCGAGGAGCAGGCCGCCCACACCCTGCACCCCTGCGGCGGCAAACTCTGCGACCCCCAGGGCAAGCCCCTGGATCCCGAGGTGGCCACCCACCCCAAACGCAGCGGCACGCTCCTGTACGCCATGACCGGCGACGGCACCCTGCTCGGCAGCTTCGACGCCGAACTGCACGTGGTCCACCACTCCACCCTCAACGCCGGCGGGCCCGTGGCCTGCGCCGGCGAGATGATGCTCATCGAGGGCGAGGTCATGGAGATCGACAACACGAGCGGCCACTACACGCCGCCGGCCGAGGCGCTCGACTCGGTGGTCACGCAGTTGCGCAAGCTCGGCGTCGACCTGAGCCGCACCAAGGTCAACTACTTCGGCATGCCCGACCGCAAGCCTGCGACGCCCTGAGGGCACGTCGATGGAGAACCGTTCCGAAACGAGGACCTTGGATGGTGGCCAGGTCGCCAGCGCGCCTGGACCGACCGACCGAGCGCGACCAAGAGGTAGCGCGACCGAGAGCCTGGGCGCCCCTGCTCGGGGGGCGTCCAGGTAGCCGAAAGCGGCGAGATGGGCGCCAGCCGAGGCCGCAGTCGGAATGGTTGTTCGTTGACGTGCCCTGAGCGTCAGCGCGGGCGCCGCACGGCGTCGTAGTGGCCGGCCAGGTCGCGCCGCACCTGCGTGTGCAGGTCGTACTCGACCTCCATCTTGGCGCGCCCCGCCTGCCCCATACGGGCTCGGAGCCCCGGATCGGCCACCAGGCGCGCGAGGCGGTCGGCCAGCGCCTCCACGTCCCGCTCGGGGACCAGGAAACCGGTCTCGCCGTCGTCGATGATCTCGGGCAGGCCGCCGTGGTACGTGCCGACGACGGGCAGCGACGACGCCCCGGCCTCCTTGAGGACCAGGATGCCGCTCTCGCGGTCGCCGTTGGCCGCCGTGACGCTCGGGGCGATGACGATGTCCGTCTGGGCGAGGCGTCGGGCGACCTCGCGGTGGGGCACGGAGCCGGCGAACTCCACCCGGTCGGCGACGCCGAGCTCGGCGGCCAGGGCGCGGATGCTCGCCTCGCGACCGCCATCGCCCAGGAACACCAGCCGCACGGGGGCACCGGTGCGGGCGACCTGGGCGAAGGCCCGCAGCGCGTAGACGTGGCCCTTCTTCTCCACGAAGCGCCCGATCATGAGCACCTCGACGTGGTCGCGCACGACGGGCTCCCGTGCGTACGTCGGTACGTCCACCCCCAGGTGGTACAGGTGCACACGCTCCGGCGGCGCGCCCAGCTTCAACAGCAGATCCCGCAGGTCCAGCGACGCCGCCAGGAAACGGTCGATCCGCCGCTTCAAGACGTGCCACGCCAAGCCGTAGCGCCAGTATTCGGGCTTATAGACGTCCGTCCCCATCAGAACCGGGACGTCGTACCCGTGAAAAGTGACCACCAACGGCAGGTCGTGCCGCATCGCGTACGACAGACCGTAGACGGAGCCCGGTCCGAAGTGCGCGTGCACCAGGTCGAAGCGCTTCGACCGGAACTCGCGGTCGAAATCGGCGCAGTAGGTGGTCGCCTTGTACAGTGAGTACGCCCGCGGGCTCGGCAGGTGCACCGGTTCGTACGGAAAACGGTCCCGATTCAACCGCTGCGCCGAGAAGACCTCGACGGCGTAGCGATCGTGCGCTCGCACCTCGTCGTAGACGAAGGTTTGCGAGTATTCGAGAAAGTTCGTCGAGAAGAGGGCGACGCGACCGGCCGGCGCATCACCCGAAGGGGGGCTCTGCATCGCGGGGTTCAGTGGATCGTCGGCTCACCGCTCTCGAGGAACTGGTCCAGGGAGCGAAAATACAGAAACACCAGCGTATCGACCGTATCCACCGGCAACGAGTCCAGGAACTCGCGCTTCGACTCGATGCGACGCAGACGGGCCAGCTTCTTCAGCGCGAGATGCACATTCAGCATCTGTTCGTGCTGCAGGTGGGCGGAATCCATGCGGTCGAACGCCCGACGGATCCACTCGCTGCGAAACAAAGGATGCAGACCCACGGCGCCCATGCTGATGAGGCCGGGGGCAATCCCCCCGACCGGGTCGAATCCTTGTGGCTTCACCATTTCCTCCACTCGCCTCGGCAAGTGGGGCGACGGTATCCCCCCTGGACGCACATTTCAACCCACGGGAAAAAGCCCCCGGGTTTCGCGGACTTACCCCACCGAGCCGAGCACGGCGTCCAGCGTGTGGTGACCGGGAGGCTGCCCGACGAGCCAGGCCGCGGCCTTCAGCGCGCCGTGCGCGAAGACGGTTCGATCCGTCGCGCGATGCGTCAGCTCGACGCGCTCGCCCTCGCCGAGCAGGAAGACCGTGTGCTCGCCGACGACGTCCCCGCCACGGAGGGCGGCGATCCCGACCTCGTCCGTCGTGCGGACCCCGGCGCCCCGCGGCGCACGGCTCGCGTCCGGCCAGGGCAGACCCCGACCCGCCGCCGCGGCCTCGGCCAGCGTCAGGGCCGTGCCGCTCGGGGCGTCCGCCTTGCGGCGGTGGTGGAGCTCGAAGACCTCCAGGTCCCAATCCACGGCCCCCGCCGCCTGCCGCACCAGTCGGCGCAACAGCGCCACGCCCAGGCTGAAGTTCGACGACCACAGCACGGGCGCGCGCTCGGCGTAGGTGTCCAGGAGCGCGCGCTGGGCGGCGTCCCGGCCCGTCACGCCGCTGACCAGGGGCAGGCGCCCCGGGCCGAGCCGGGAGAGCAGGTCCGCCGTGGCGTGGGGCAGCGCGAAGTCCACCACCACGTCCGCCCCGACGAAGTCCACGCCCGCGGGCGTGTCCCGATCGATGCACGGCCCGAGCGCGAGCCCGGGGTGAGCCGGCAGGGCCGCCCGAAGCCGGTCCCCCATGCGCCCGCCCGCGCCGAAGAGGCCGACGACGAGCGGTTTCTCGACCCCGCTCATGCGCCGCCCCCCCAGCCCGCTGCGCGGGTCTGCCCCCACGCCCTTAGGGCTGAATCGCTTCGGCGGCTCTCGCCGCCTCTCGATGGGGCCACTCGCTCCCGCCGGTCGCTCATGCGCGCTCGGTGAGGACTTCGAGGTCGATGGCGAGCTTGCGCAGGCGCGCGGCGCTGCCGGGCTGCAGGCCGACGAGGGGCAGGCGCATCTCGGCCGACGTGTCCGGGTACATCCAGCTGTAGAGCGCCTTCGCCGGGCCGGGGTTGGTCTCGACGAACAGCCCCGTGAGGAGCGGCAGCAGCGACAGGTGCAGCTTGCGGGCGCGGGCGAGGTCGCCCTTCTCGAAGGCGGTCCACAGGGCGACCATGCGCTCGGGCACCACGTTGCTGGCCACGCAGATCACGCCGCGGCCGCCCAGGCACCACAGGGGGAACGCCGTCGCGTCGTCGCCGGAGAGCACGGCGAGGCGGTCGCCGCAGCGCGAGATGATCTCGGCGTCGAAGACCAGGTTGCTGGTGGCCTCTTTGATGGCCACGATGCCCGGCACGTCCGCGAGGCGGCTGATGGTGTCCACGTCCAGCGAGACGCTCGTGCGCGAGGGCACGTTGTAGAGCACGCTGGGCAGCGAGGGCACGGCCTCCGCGATGGTGCGGAAGTGCTGGTACATGCCCTCGGCGGTGGGCTTGTTGTAATAGGGCGTGATGACGAGGCCGGCGTCGGCCCCGGCCTCGGCCGCCTCGCGCGCGAGCTCGATGCTGCCCGCCGTGTCGTTCGTGCCGACGCCGGCGATGACCTTGCAGCGGCCGCGGACGGCCTTGACCACGCGGCGGAAGATCTCCGCCTTCTCGGCCTTGCTCAGCGTGGAGCTCTCGCCGGTGGTGCCGCAGGGCACGAGCCCCTGCACCCCGCCGGCGATCTGGCGCTCCACGAGGGCGTCGAGCGCTTCGTAATCGACCTGGGCGCCGTTCTTCGTGAACGGCGTGATGATGGCGGTGTGGACACCTTGGAACATGGGGGCACTCCGGAACAGTGGCGCGAGCGCAGAATTGCGAGAGCTGGCGCGGGTTTCAAGCCCCTACCGAAAATCGCGTTTCCGAATCAAGGGCGAGACGATTTCGTGTTTTTTTCCGGGTTGACTCAGGGGGACGACGCCGTTAGGGTCGCCCGAAATTTGGTCCCAACCCGGATTCCCCCCGGAGGTTGCATGGTGTCAGTCGTTCTCGTTCTCAGCATTTCCGCCGTGGCCGGGGTTGCCATGGCGGCCGGTGCCTGCCGACTCGTCCTGGGCGTCCTGCCTCGCCGCGATCCCTGATCCGCCGCGAAGGCCCGTCTTCCGGTCAGCGGATCCTTCGGCTGACCTCCTTGAACGCCTCGCCCTGGCCCACCTTCAGCAAGTCGAACAGCACCGTCTCCGTCGTCGTGATCACCGCCCCCGCGCTGCGCAGCAGCTCGAGGCCGCCCCGCCAGTTGCGCTTGAAACGGCTGACCACGGCGTCCGCCGGCACGTGCACGCCGTAGCCGGCGCCCAACAGGTCGCGCACCGTCTGGTACACGCAGATGTGCGTCTCCATGCCGGTCACGACCACGTTCGTGCGGCCCGTCTCGCGCAGGGCGGCGGCCGCGGCGGCGTCGCGCACGGCGCTGAACGAGGTCTTGGGCAGGGCCGGGCGCGGCAGGAGCGCGCGCACGGCCTCGACGCTGGGCCCGAGCCCCTGCGGATACTGCTCCGTGGCCACCACGGGGATCTCCAGGCGCCCGGCCAGCGTCAGCAGGTGCGTGACGTTGCGGGTGTTCTGCTCCACGACCTCCGGCGGCATGGCGGCGCAGAGCCGCTCCTGCCAGTCGATCACGAGGAGCGCAGTGGTCTGGGGAATCAACTCCAATTGCATCGGTCTCTCCACTTTCCAAGGCCCGGCGACGTCTCGGGCGGTGCTACTATAGCGCCCGCATGAAGACCCTCCAGCGCCCACGAGTTCGAATCGCTCCGGCCCTGCTCGCCGGTCTCCTCGTCGCGACCTCGGGCTGCGTGGTCGAGGGCGACGCCGTCTACGAGGCCGCCCCCCTCCCCGAGACGGGCGGCGCGGGCGGGAGCGGCGGGGCCGGCGGCGGCGCGGGTGGGGCCGGCACGACCCCCTCCTGGGCCGAGATCGAGCCGATCATGATCGAGAAGTGCGGCGCCTGCCACGGCGACCCCCTCTCCGGCGGCGCGCCCTACGGCCTCATCACCTACGCGGACGCCGCCGCGCACGCCGAGCGCTCGGCCATCCGCACCAAGTTCCGCACCATGCCCCCGCCCGGCTCGCCGGCGATGACGGACGCCGAGATCGCCCTCCTCCAGGCCTGGTCGGACGCCGGCGCCCCCGAGACGCTCGAGGCCCCGCCCGCGCCCGTGGCCGAGTGGGCCACCATCGAACCCATCCTGGTCGACAAGTGCGGCCCCTGCCACGGGGCCACCCCGAGTCAGGGCGCGCCGTTCCCGCTGGTCGACTACGCCAACGCCGCCATGTACGCGGAGCGCTCGGCCATTCGCGCCGAGTTCGGCACCATGCCCCCCCAGGGCCTCGGCTTCGCTCCGTGCACCGCGGACGAGAAGGCCCTCCTGCGGGCCTGGGCCGACGCGGGCGCTCCGGAAAAAGCACAGTAGGAAGAGCCGCATGCCCATCGAAGCCACGGACACCCTCGGGATCGCCTCCGAGAAGATCCCCGAAGAGTTCCTGCTCGAGTTGCCGAAGACGGACCTCCACGTCCACCTCGACGGCTCCATCCGCATCCCCACCCTGATCGACCTGGCGCGCGAGTACCACATCGACCTGCCCTCCTACACCGAGGGCGGCCTGCGTGAGACCGTGTTCAAGGAGCGCTACGCCAATCTGGGCGAGTACCTGCGCGGCTTCGGCTACACCAAGGCCGTGCTGCAGAGCGAGATCGCCCTGGAGCGCTGTGCCTACGAGCTCGCCCAGGACAACCAGGCCGAGGGCGTGCGGTACCTCGAGGTCCGCTTCGCCCCGCAGCTCCACGTGCACCGCCACATGAACGCCGTGACCGTGCTGCGCGCCGTGAACCGCGGCCTCAAGCGCGCGCGGGACGAGTTCAACGCCCGACCCACGGTCTCGGGGGGGCAGGAGCCCGCCTTCGAGTACGGCATCATCTGCTGCGCCATGCGCATGTTCCGCGAGGGCTTCAGCGAGTACTTCACCAACCTCGTCGAGGCCCACCGCTATGCGCCCTCGAAGGAGGTCTACCGTCTCGCCTCGCTGGAGCTCGCCCGCGCCGCGATCATCGCCCGTGACGAGTACGGCCTGCCCGTGGTCGGCTTCGACCTCGCCGGCGAAGAGGCCGGCTACCCGGCCATGGACCACGCCGAGGCCTTCAGCTACGCGCAGAAGAACTTCCTCAAGAAGACCGTGCACGCGGGCGAGGCCTACGGCCCGGAGAGCATCTTCCAGGCCATCACCGAGCTGCACGCCGACCGCATCGGGCACGGCACCTACCTGCTCGAGCCGGACGCCATCTCGGACGGCGAGATCAAAGACCGCGACCACTACGTGCGCCGCCTCGGCGAGTTCATCGCCGACCGCCGCATCACGCTCGAGGTCTGCCTGACCAGCAACCTGCAGACCAACCCGCAGATGAAGAACCTGAGCGAGCACACGTTCCGCAAGATGCGGGCGGCGCGCCTCTCGACCACCATCTGCACGGACAACCGCACCGTGAGCAACACGACCGTCACGCGCGAGCTGCGCCTCGCGGTCGAGCACCTCGGCCTCAACCGGCACGACCTGAAGTCGATCATCATCTACGGCTTCAAGCGCAGCTTCTTCCCGGGCTCGTACCAGGTGAAGCGCGGGTACGTCCGCTCGATCATCGACTACTACGAGTCGATCGAGCGGAAGTTCTTCGGCAACAATGTCTGAAAAATCGGGGCCTTGCGGCGCGATCGTCTGAGCCGGCGGCTCGGCCTCGCGCTCGCGGTGTCCGGGCTCGCCGCCTGTGACTCCGCGCCGGCGCCCGCCGTGGACGCGTTCGTCTCGCCCTCGGGCCTCGTCGGTCGGCCCGACGCCACGGCGCTGCCCTCCCTGCCCCCGGGCGTCGCCGTCTTCGCCGACGCGACGCGCCCCGTGGACGCCGCGGCCGAGGCCGGCACGGAGCCCGAGCCCGCGCCGGACCAGGCCTGTTTCGCCGGCGGCGCCACGGGCATCGCCTGCACGCCGGACGGCAGCGCCATCGCCGAGGCGCACGTCGTCGCGCAGACCCACGACTGCCACGGCAACCCGGTCGCCGTCGAGACCGTCAGCGGCAGTGACGGCCGCTTCGTGCTCCGCGGCCTGGCGCCCGGCCCCACGCGCATCGTCGTGCAGAGCGGGCGGTTCCTGGCCGAGGCCACGGTCGAGGTCCCCGAGTCCGGCACGGTGTTCGCGGGCGGCGGCAACGGCAAGGTCTGCTTCACCTCCGATGCCACGCGCATCGCCGTGCTCGGCGGCACCTTCGACCACGCCGAGCGCATCCTGACCGCCATGGGCTTCGACCACGACCGCTTCTGCGGCGATCTCGGGGACGCCCTGCCCGCGCGGCGCCTGCTCCAGGACTGGGACCGCCTGAAGAAGTACGACGTCCTGGTCGTCAACTGCGGCTCCGGCGTATCACTGCGCTCCGACGACCCCTACACCGAGCAGACGCTCGACAACCTGCGCCGGTTCGTCCGCGAGGGCGGATCGATGTATGTGTCCGATCTCTCGGCGGATTTCGTCGGCCGCGTTTGGCCGGGCGTGGTGGACTTCGCGCCCACGCGCACCGTACCGCTCGCCACCGGCACGGACGCCTGCTGCGTCTGCGGCGTCGACTGCCCCGAGCGCTGCCTGCTGCCCGACGACCCCACGGCCTGCGGCACCACCGGAGACGCCCCCGCGTCTTGCCGCGAGCTTTCCCGCGGCCTGCCCGGGGGCGGCAAGTCCGGCCTGGTCACCGCGAATCTCGAGGCCGCGTTCCTGCAGCGCACCTTCGAGGCCGAGCAGGTCCAGATCCGCTTCGACCTGTCGGGGTGGATGGAGATCGACCGCATCGAGTCGGGCGTCGAGCTGCTCGTGAGCGGCGTGTCGCCGGGGCAGGACACCGTGCGCCCGATGATGCTCATCTTCCGGCCCGAGCCCGGCGGCGGACAGGTGGCCTACACGAGCTTCCACACCTCGGCGCAGGCCGGCGAGACCATCGACGCGCTGATCCGCGCGCTGCTGCTGCGGCTCTGACGCCCCGGCCTGCCGTGGCCGCTAAAGCGGCAGCGGCCGGGTGCAGAAGTCCGGGTGGCCGAACGTGTTCGTCTCGACGCCCATCATCTGCGCCATGGCGAGCAGCAGGTTGTTGTGCGGCTCGTGGTCGTAGGTCAGGTGGCGACCGCCGCGCAGCGCGCCGCCCGCGCCGCCGGCCAGGATGAACGGCATGTTGTCGTGGGCGTGGGTGTTGCCCCGCGACAGCTCGTTGCACCACAGGATCAGGGTGTTGTCGAGCAGCGTGCCCTCGCCCTCGGGCACGGACTTCAGGCCGTCGAGCAGGTAGGCGAACTGCTCGGTGTACCAGGTGAGCATGCGCGCCCACTGGTCCTGCAGCTCGGCGCTGAAGTCGCCGGCGTGGGAGAGGCTGTGGCCGTCCTGCTCGCGCATGCCCATGAACGTGAAGCGCAGGGCGTTGAGCGCGCTGGAGAACTCCAGGGAGATCACCCGCGTCAGGTCGCAGGCCAGGGCCATCACGGCCATGTCCATCTGCAGGCGGGCGATGCGCTCGAAGTCGTCCTCGGACGCCGGGTCCATCAGGGGCGGCTGCTCCGGGCGATTGCACACGCCGCCCATCGCGCCGCCACCGCCGGCGGCCAGGCCGAGCCGCCGCTCCAGGTCGCGCACGGCCTCGAAGTGCTGGCCGAGCTTGTGGCGATCCTCGGGCGCGAGCTTGCGATCGAGCCGGGCGAAGTCGCCGCGGACGACGTCCAGCACGCTGCGCCGCTGCACCACGAGCTTGCGGAGCATCTCGGGATCGGCGTCCATGGGCGCGAAGAGGCGCTGCCACACGCTGGCCGGGTTGTTCTCCGGCGGCACGGGCTGGTCCGGCCCCAGATAGCTGATGCGCGCGCGGGGCTCGTTCTCGATGGCCCGCACCCCCAGCTCCAGGGTGGTGAAGCGCGTCTGCGCCCCGAGCTCGCGGGCGATGTACTGGTCGATGGAGATGCCACCGGCCCAGCCTGCCAGGCGGCCGTCGCCGTCGGCGAAGGGCCCCTCGAGGATGATCTCGCCCGTCAGCAGCGACGCCATGCCCCGGTTGTGGGGGCCGCCGGGGCCCTCCTCGGACACCAGCATGTCGATGCCGTCCGTGATGACCACGCTCTGCTTGTGGCGCTGGAGCGGCAGCAGGATCTCCGGCAGCGTGAAGTCCGTCTCCGTCCCCGTCGGGCTCCAGCGCTCCTTGAGCGTGCCGTTGGGGTTGAAGAAGACGATCAGGCGCTTGGGATAGACCGGCGTGGCCTTGGCGGACCGGCCGGGCACGACCTGGAGCAGGGGCAGGGCGACCGTGAGGCCGCCGAGCCCGCGAAGGAAACCGCGACGAGAGATCAAGGCGAGCCCTCCTGCCCGGGGGCCTCGGCGGGGGGACGGCGCCGGAACCGGAAACCCTCCGTCGTGGTGAGGTACTCGACGAGGGCCACGAAGTCGCGACCGCCGGCCTCGTAGTGCTCGTACAGGTCGTCGAGGGCGCACAGGTCGGCGAGCGTCTCGCCGCGGCCGTGGGCGTAGCGGAAGAACTGGGTGACCACGCAGCGCTGCACCTGCTCGCTCTGGGCGAGCTGCCGGGCCATGGCGGCGCCGTTGGGGAACAGGCCGTCCGCGTCGCGCGTGGAGGCGAGCTCGCAGGAGGCGTCGATGGGGTGGCCGTTCTCCTCGGTGCGCCAGCGCCCCACGGCGTCGAAGTTCTCGAAGCCGTACCCGACCGGGTCCATGAGCTTGTGGCAGCCGGCGCAGGCGGGGTTGCGGTCGTGCTCCTCGAACTTCTCGCGCGTGGAGCTGTTGGGGTCCGGGCTCGGCGGCACGACGGGGATGTTCGGCGGCGGCGGTGGCAGCGGCGTGCAGAGCACCCGCTCGCGCACGTACTGCCCGCGGAACACCGGCGAGGTCATGTTGGCCTTGGCCGTGGCGGCCATGACCGCCCCCTGCGTGAGGATGCCCGCGCGCTGGTTCGGGTCGAGGGCCACCTTGCGGAAGTTCGGCCCGTCCACGCCCGGCACGCCATAGAACTGCGCCAGGGCGTCGTTCAGATAGGTGTAGGGGGCATCGAAGAGGGCGCGCAGGTCGCGCTCCTGGCCCCAGAGCAGGTTCGTGATGAACAGCCGCGACTCGGTGACGAGCAGGTCGCGGTGCTCCGGCGCGAAGTCGGGGTAGTAGTTGGGGTCGCGCGAGATGCGGGCGGTCTCGGCGTAGCGCAGCCACTGATCGAAGAAGTCCAGCATGGCCGGCCGCGCGCGCTCGTCCGCCAGCAGGCGATGGGCCTGGGCGCGCACCTGGGCGACCGTGGCCAGCTCGCCGCGGGCGGCGGCCTCGAGCAGCGGGGCGTCCGGCATGGACTTCCACAGCAGATACGACAGGCGCGAGGCGATCTCCCAGTCGGTCAGGCGCAGGCGCCAGGGGTCCTCGCGGGGCAGCTCGCCGACGCGGATGGCGTCGAAGGGCTCGCCGACCTCGATGCGGAACAGGAAGTTGGGCGACTCGAGCAGCGCCTGCACGACCAGGCCCACGGCCGTGTCGAACTGCGGCGGGTCGAGCTCGGCGGCCGCGGTCCAGAGCGCGGCGAGGGCGTCGAGCTCCTCGGCCTCGAGCGGCCGGCGCCAGGCCCGAAGCCCGAACTCCGTAATGAACGTGCGCAGGCACGTGGCCTCGCCCGCGGCGACGGGGTCGCAGCTCACGAACTCGTCCCGCCGCTGGACCACGCGGTCGGCGATCAGCTCCGCCGTCATCATGTACTGCTCGGCGTGCAGCGGGGAGATCTGCAGGGACGCCGCCTGGTTGTCGAAGCCGAGGAACTCCTCGTCCGGCAGGAACCCCTCGCTCGGGCGCAGGTCCTCGCCGATCAGGTCGCGGATCGTGTTGTCGTACTCGCGGTGGTTCAGGCGGCGGATGAGCGCGGGCCCGGGATCCGAGGCGCCCAGGAGATTGCAGTCCTGCGCGGGCCCCGGCGGCGGGGGCAGCTCCACGGAGCCGGCGTCCGCGGCGGGGTCGAATTCGGCCTCGGCGTCCTTCGCGGGCACGAAACCGCTGCCGCCCGTGGCCGGCGCGCCGCCCGTGGCGCTCGGGCCCGGCGTCGCGGACTCGGGCGCGGCCTCCTCGCAGCCGAGCGTGAACCAGCCGCACGCCAGCAGCGCGGTGGCGGTCACGGCGGCGCCCGGACGGGCGGGCGAACGGGTCGGCTTCGGCGAGTGCACGATGAGGGCTCCGTTCTGGGCACGCGAACGTCCGAGTATCGCGGTCCCGTGCGGTCCGGTCAACCCGGCGGGTCCGCGGAGCGATGGTTGGATGATCGGGGTCAACCCCAACTTCTTCGCGCCCTCGGTCGATTCTTTTGACAGCGCCGAAAACCCTCGTCAGACTGCGGTCGGTTCCAGGTGCTTGGTCATCGCTCGAGTTCTTCGCTGTTTTGCGTCGCCTTGCGTTTTGTCCTGCACATCGGTTCCTGAGGCGACGTGCCCGGGTTCGGCAATGGTGGCGAACGGGACACGGCGACAGCAACAGAGAGAGTGATGGTCATGGGTAAGAAGCTTTTTGTCGGTGGTCTTGCTTGGGCGACGAATGACGACTCGCTGCGTCAGGCCTTTTCTCGCTTCG
The DNA here is from genome assembly GCA_903847385.1 of uncultured Myxococcales bacterium. GTDB lineage: Bacteria > Myxococcota_A > Bradymonadia > UBA7976 > UBA1532 > CAINDO01. The sequence continues at coordinate 11,732 of CAINDO010000407.1, read as the reverse complement.
GCGAGGTGACCGAGGCGAAGGTCGTGATGGACCGCGAGACGGGCCGCAGCCGCGGCTTCGGCTTCATCTCGTTCGCCAACGAGTCGGACGCCGCGGCGGCCGCCGAGGCGATGAACGGCCGTGAGATCGACGGCCGCAGCGTCCGCGTCAACCCCGCCGAGGAGAAGCCGGCGGGCGGTGGCGGCGGTGGCCGCGGTGGCTTCGGCGGTGGCGGTGGCGGCGGCGGCGGTGGCCGCGGCGGCTTCGGCGGTGGCGGCGGTGGCGGCGGTGGTGGCCGTGGCGGCGACCGGGGTGGTGATCGGAACCGCTGGTAAGGAGGCCCGATCATGGCGAAAGAAGAAGCCATTTCCGTCGAGGGGACCGTCATCGAGCCCCTTCCCAACGCGATGTTCCGCGTCGAGCTGGCGAACGGCCACAAAGTGCTGGCCCACGTCTCCGGCAAGATGCGGAAGTTTTTCATCAAGATCCTGCCGGGGGACCGTGTCACGGTCGAGCTGTCCCCCTATGACCTGACCCGCGGTCGGGTCACGTTCCGCGCTCGATAAAACGAGGGCGGGCGCCGGCAGGCGTCGGGAGATTTCATTGGCCACGGGCGGTTTTCCGCTATCGTGGCCACCCATGACTCTCACGACGATGACCCTTCTCGGGGTGGCTCTCTTCCTGGGCGTGGTCGCCTTTGTCGACCGCGCCCAGCGCACCCATACGATCAAGCGGAACTTTCCGCTGGTCGGACGCTTTCGCTACTGGTTCGAGGCCCTCGGCGGGCCTCTGCGCCAGTACATCGTGACGGGGAACGACGAAGAACGTCCGTTCTCCCGCGACCAGCGGCGCTGGATCTACGCGTCGGCGAAGAAAGAGAACAATTACTTCGGGTTCGGCTCGGACAACGACTTCGAGGGGACCCCGGGGTATCTCATCATTCGCCAGAGCACGTTCCCGCTCTCGGCGCCGCACGACGCGCAGTACACCTGCCCGGGCGCCAAGGTGCTCGGCGGGTTCCGCGGTCGCAAACACGCGTTCCGGCCTACGTCCGTCGTCAACACGTCGGCGATGAGCTACGGCTCGCTCTCGGCCACGGCCGTCGAGGCGATCAACCGGGGCGTGAAGCTCGCGGGCGCGCTGCAGAACACCGGCGAGGGTGGCATCTCGGACCACCACCGCCACGGCGGCGATCTCGTGTGGCAGATCGGCACGGGCTACTTCGGCTGCCGGGACGCCCAGGGGCGGTTCGACCTGGAGCGGTTCCGCGAGACGGTGGCGAGCGCGCCGGTGCGGGCCATCGAGCTCAAGCTCTCGCAGGGCGCCAAGCCCGGCCTCGGCGGCGTGCTCCCCGCCGCCAAGGTCACGCCGGAGATCGCCCGGATTCGCCTGATCCCGCAGGGGAAGGATTGCATCTCGCCGGCGGCGCACTCGGCGTTTCACGACGTCGACTCGATGCTCGACTTCATCGAGAAGCTCGCGGACACCACGGGCCTGCCCGTGGGCATCAAGTCGGCCGTGGGCGAGCTGGATTTCTGGCGCACGCTGGCGAAGCGCATCGCCTCCACGGGCCGGGCGCCGGACTTCGTGACGATCGACGGCGGCGAGGGCGGTACGGGCGCGGCGCCGCTGGTGTTCTCGGACCACGTGTCGCTGCCCTTCAAACTCGGCTTCCCCGAGGTCTACCGGACCTTCGCCGAGGCCGGCGTGGCCGAGAACGTGGTGTTCATCGGCTCGGGCAAACTCGGCTTCCCGCAGCACGCCATGCTCGCGATGGGCCTCGGCTGCGACATGATCAACGTGGCCCGCGAGGCGCTGCTCTCCATCGGCTGCATCCAGGCGCAGCTGTGCCACACCGGCCACTGCCCCACGGGCGTGGCGACGCAGAGCCGCTGGCTGATGGCCGGCCTGGATCCCACGGAGAAGTCCGCACGGCTGGCCAACTACCTGATGGCCCTGCGCAAGGACATGCTCGCGCTCGCGAACGCCTGCGGCGAGGCGCACCCCGGGCTGGTGCCGCTCGACCGCTTCGACATCGTGGATGGCCTGCACACCCGCTCGGCCCGCGAGGTCTTCGGGTACGCGCCCGGCTGGGGCGCCGTTTCGGCGGCGGATCAGGAAACGCTGCGCCGGCACGCCTGAGCGCGGGCGTCAGGGCCCGCGCAAGAACGCGGCGATCTCGGCCCACAGCGGCGCCCGGCGATCCCAGGGCAGCTCGTTGTGGTCGGCGCCGGCGTCCACCCAGAGGCGCTTGGGGCCACGGTAGGTGTCGTGCAGAGCCTGGCCGAACTGCGGCGGCACCACGGTGTCGCGCCCGGCGAGCACGAAGGCGACGCGCCCGCGAAAATCGGACAGCGCCCGGTCGTTTTCGAAGCGGTCGCGCAGGATCAGCGAGACCGGGAGCCAGGGGAAGTGGTGCCCCGCGGGCCCGGCGAGGCGGTCGAAGGGCGTCACCAGGATCAAGCCGGCGAGCGCCTCGGCGCGCACTTGGGCCAGATGGCAGGCCGACCCGGAGCCGATGGACTCGCCGAGCACCGTGATCGGGCGGGTGGGGTTTTCGGCGCGCAGGGCGTCGAAGGCGGCCTCGGCGGCGGCGAAGAACGCGCCCTCGCCGGGCTCACCGGGCCGCGCGCCGAAGCCGGGGTACTCCACCACGGTGACCTCGAAGTCGGCCCCGAAGGCCTGCGCCATGTACGCGCGCTCGACGGCCATGCCGGCGTTGCCGTGGAACGCGAGCAGCCGGCCCGCGGCGCCGGGCCGGGGGAACCGCCAGCCGTGGAGCTCACCGCCGGGCCGCCACGCCGTTGCGCCGAGATCCGCGGCGAGGCGCGTGACCTCGGCCTCCGCGGCCACCTGCGGGAAGAACATCAGGCGGCGCTGCAACGCGACGAGCATCCCCACTCCACAGACGAGGGCGAGCGCGCCCACGAGGAGAGCGCGTCGCAGGGGCGGCAACGCGATTCGGGACATGTACGCTCCGGTCGAGCGTCAGAGTGTCACGCCGAAGTTCAACTGTGCCATGGGGAAAAGTCCGCCGCCGCGTACCCGACGCCGTTATCCGAGTGGCCCCCGCAGTCGTCCTGGCAGTCGTCGTACCCGAGGTCGTTCTCGCTGATGACCAGGCCGTAGGCCATGAGCGGGACCTCCAGCGTGAGGAACGACCCGTCGTGGAGGCGGAGGCTGGAGCCGGGGTGGGCGACCTCGGCGGCGAGGAGAGCGGTCGAAGTGCGAGACTCAGAAGGTCACGCCGAAGTTCATCTGGGCCACGGGCAGTGGCAGCGTCACGGCGGCCCCGGTGCCGATGAAATGGAAGAGGCCGCCACGCAGCCCGAGGATGAAGCGGCCACCGTTCGTCCGGGAGGACCCGAAGAGCATGTCCACGCCCGTCGCGAGCGCCACGGCCGTGAGGCCGCGATCGTCGTCGGCGCCGCACTCGGACTCCGGGCAATCGGAGTCGAAGTCGAGGGGCCCCACCGACGCGATCAGGCCGTGCAGCATCACCGGCAGCTCGAGGGTGAAATACGCCCCGTCGACGACCCGAGCGCTGTATCCGGCGCCGAGCGAGCCGCCCGACGCGAAGACCATCGTGCCGAGAGCGCCCTCGACGCGCCCTCCGAAGCCCGCCCGGTAGCCGACCGTGGGCCCGAACCCCACGGACAGAATGCCCACGCCGAAGCCGACCTCACCATACGCGTCGGCGTGACCGCTGATGTCCGTCGCAGGCCCCCACTCGACGCGCCGGGCGGCGGCAGGCTCCGCCAGGGTCAGCGTGTGGAGCGCGGCGGCGGCGATGGGCAGAAGGCGGGACATGGGGCTCTCCGGGGTTCGAGATTTGCGTTTCCGTTGCGTGGGAATCTACGCAACGGGTGTGCCAAATCTTTCGCCCGGAGTTCGCGGCGATTTCGGAGCACGTCGGTTCCACCCGGCGCCGAAGCGGGTGCGGACGGTCACTCCAGGTGGAGCCCGCCTGCTCCCCCCTTCAGAGCCCCGGGTAGTGCTCGGCGCGGCAGTCCGGGCACAGGCCGTGGCTGAACCGCACGTCCGTATGGGCCGAGATGTACGCCTCGACCTTCTCCCAGTAGCCCCGGTCGTCCCGGATCTTCTTGCAGAACATGCAGATGGGCAGGAAGCCGGTGAGCGTCTTGACGTTCTGCAGGGCGTCCCGGAGCTCGGAGACGAGCTTCTCGTTCTCCTGGAGCGCGACGCGGAGGGCCAGCACGGCGCGGTGGCGGGCGTCGATGTCCGAGTAGGCGCCGGCGAGGCGGACGGCGGCGCCGGCGGCGTCGCGCTCCACGACCTTGCCGCGCCCCAGCGCCCAGCTCCACTCCCCGCGGGGATGCCAGAAGCGCACCTCGGCCTGGAACTGCTCCGTCTCGCCGCGCAGGTGAGCCTCCAGGGCGCCGCGGTGCGCCGGTCGGTCCTCCGGGTGGATGAGGCCGTCGAAGCGGGCCGGGTCGAGCCTCAGCGCCTGCGCAGGCCGACCGAACAGCGCCGCCCAGCGCGGGCCCAGCGTGGTCACGCCCGACTGCACGTCGAGCTCGAAGTCGCCGTCGTTGGCGCCCTCGAGGGACGCGTCGAGCCGAGCGACGGCGTCCCGCAGGCGATGGGCCGCTTCGATGCGATCGGTGGCGTCCGCGACGGTGGTGACCACCCCGTGCGGTCGACCGCTGACCCCGTGGCGCAGAGGTTCGGTCGCGACGATGAACCATCGGCGGTCGCCGGGGGCGCGCTCCAGGCCCACCACGGCCCCGGCGGACCCTTCGCCGGTCCGCAGCGTGAGCGCGATGGGCGTCTCCTCCGGCGCCAGGGGCGCGCCGTCCTCGCGCAGCATCGCCGAGGTGCCGAGCCGCGACGGGGGCGCGTCGCCGAAGAGCCGCGTCGCTGCGCCGTTGGCGTACACCAGGTCCCCGTTTCCGTCGTGCACCAGCACACCCTCGGCCATGCAGGCCAGGATCGCCCTCAGCCGCCCCTCGCTGTCCCGCAGCGCGGCCTCGAGGCGCCGCTGCCCGGTGACGTCGCGGATGATGCACACGTGCCCCTGGGGCGCGCCGCGCTCGTCGAAGAGCGGCGTGGCCACGAGGTCGCCCTCGAGCTCCCTGCCCACGAAGTCGCGCAGGCGCACCGTCGCGCGCACCGCCGAGCGCTGGTCGAGACTGCGCCGCAACGCCTCGCGATCGGCCTCGGGGAACTCGGCGCCGAAGACGTCCGAGGGCTGCCGACCGACGTACTCGTCGAACGAGAAGCCCAGCAGGGGCGCGCGCCCGCCCTCGCCGCCACTGCGGAGGATGCAGAAGTCCAGGTCCATCACGAAGAGCGTGTCCGGCAGGCTGCGCGCGATGCCCGCGAGCAGGCGGACCTCGCTCTCGGCCGCGCGCTTCTCGGTCAGGTCCCGAATCAGGCTGTGCAGATAGGTCCGGCCCCCCGCCTCGAAGCGCCGGCTGCTCACCTCGACGGGGAAGCAGCGGCCGTCCTGCCGTTGGTGCCACGTCTCGAAGCGCACGCCGATGGCCGCGGCCGCGGCGAGCTGCGCGTCCATGCCCGAGTGGGTCTCGGGCGCCCGCAGCGCGCGGATGTGCAACGACACCAGGGTGGCGTGGTCGTACCCGTACAGCGCGACGGCGCGGTCGTTGGCCTCGACGATGAGGCCGTCGGGCGACAACACCAGCTCGGCCTCATTGATGCGCTCGGAGAGCCCCCGCAGCCGGGCCTCGGGCAGCCCGGGCCCGGTCCGGGCGACGAGCCGGTCGGGGAGCGCCGCGGCGAGGCCGAGGATGCGCTCGGGGCGGCCGTCGGTGTCGGGGCTCACCCCCTCGAGCGACAGCCGGAGTCGCACGGACGCCCCGGTGTCCCCGATGAACCGACACGCCAGCTCCAGCGACGAGCGCGCGCCGGTCTCCAGGGCGTCGACGGCCCGGCGAAGGGCGGGGGCGTCCTCGGGGTGCACCCAGGCCAGCAGGGCCTCGGTCGTGGGTGTGGCTTCACCGCCCGAGCGACCGGCCAGGCGCCAGAAACGACGGCCCAAGAACCAGCGCTCCGTCCGGAGGTCCAGCTCCATGACCGCGTCCGCGGTCGCCCGTTCATCGCTGCCCAGCGCGCCTGAGTCCATCGTGTCGACGATGACGTCGGGGGCGCCCGCTGAAAAGCGGGGTTTTCCCGGATTTCACGGGCCCTGCGGCCCCGGCAGGGCGAGGCGCGGCGGCTCTGCGCCGCCGATCAGGCTCGTCTTGACGCCGGTGAGGGCGTCGAGCATCAGCCGCCGCACGGGCGGCACCCGGCACAGCGGCCCGAAGAAGGCGTCCCGCAGCACGGCGACTGCGTCCGCCTCGGACTGGAACACGGGCGTGAGCCAACGGGACAGGCGTTGGTAGGTGCGCACCGGACCCCGGCGCCGGGCCTCGTAGGTGGCCAGCGCCGGCGCGACCTGCGCGGGATCGGCGAAGGCCCCGGCCTCGGTGAGCGCGTCCGCGAGCGCCGCGGCGTCCAGCAGCGCCAGGTTGGCCCCCTGCCCCAACTGCGGGCTCATGGCGTGGGCGGCATCGCCCAGGACCACGGCGCCGCGGCCGCGCGGCGTGACCCGGTGCGTGCGGGCCATGACCACGTCGTAGTAGGGCGCGGTGAGCAGGTCGTCCATCGAGTCCACCTGCGCCAGCAGCGGCTCCGCGGCGGGACACAGGTCGATCGCGGCGCGCCGCCAGGCCTCCAGCCCCGCCGCCCGCACGGCGTCGACCCCCCGTGGCCCTTGCATCGGCAGGCTCCAGAACAGGCTGCAAAGCCGCTCGGGCGAGCCCGGGGCCGCGCCACTCGGCAAGAGGCCGAGCATCTGCCGCGCGCCCCGGTAGACCTGGTGCAGCACGCCGTCGTAGCGACCGTCGGGGTCGCGACCGATGAACCACAGCGCGCCATAGGGGTAGGGCCGCGCCCGGGACACCGGCCCCACGGCGGCCCGAAGCTGCGAGCGCGAGCCGTCCGCGACGATCACCAGATCGTAGGCGCGCTCGGGGGCCCCGGGGAGGCGAAAGCGACCGTCCGCGTCCGTTTCCGGCGGCTCGATGGTCACGCCCGTTCGGACCTCGACGCCGGCGGGCTCGAGCGCGGCCCAGAGCGCGGCGAAGAGGCTGCCGCGGTGCACGCCGAGGCCGAAGAGGTCCGGCCGGCGCGCGGCGTAGGCCAGATCGAGCACCGCCCGCCCGCCCGGCGTGAAGCCGCGCAGGTGCGAGATGCGGGCGCCGCGCTCGAGCACGGGCCCGAGCACACCCAGGCGCGCCAGCACCGCCATGCCCGTGGGCTGCAGCAGGATGCCCGCCCCGACGGTCTGCGGCGAGGCCACCCGCTCGAAGAGCGTGACCCGCGCCCCGCCCCGCGCGCAGAGCAAGGCCGCAGCGGGACCGGCCGTACCGGCCCCGACGACCGCGACTGATGGACCGGCGGTCGACACTCGCGCCGACTCAGCCCTCGAGCGCCCGCGCCAGATCGGCGCGGAGGTCCTCGACGTGCTCGATGCCGCAGCTCAGGCGGATGAGGCCATCGACGATGCCGAGCTGCGCCCGGATTTCGGCGGGGATGCTGGCGTGCGTCATGATCGCCGGGTGCTCGATGAGCGACTCGACGCCGCCGAGGCTCTCGGCCAGGGAGAACAGCTCGCAGCGCTCCAGGACCGTCCGGGCGCGCGCCAGGCCGCCCTTGACCACGACGCTGATCATGCCGCCGAAGCCGCTGGCCTGCCGCTGCGCGAGCGCGTGCTGCGGGTGACTTTTCAGACCGGGGTAGATGACCTTCTCGACGGCCGGGTGGGCCTCGAGCCAGGTCGCCAGCTCCATCGCGTTCGCGGCGTGGGCGCGCATGCGCACGGCGAGCGTCTTGGTGCCGCGGAGCACCAGGTAGCTGTCCATGGGGCCCGGCACCGCGCCGATGGCGTTCTGCAGGTAGGCCAGCCGCTCGTGCAGCTCCGGGCTGTCCGTGATGGCCGCGCCCAGGACCACATCGCTGTGGCCGCCCAGGTACTTGGTGCACGAGTGCACGACCATGTCCGCGCCCAGGCTCAGGGGCCGCTGGAAGTAGGGCGACATGAACGTGTTGTCCACGAACACCAGCAGCCCGCGTTCGTGGGCCAGCCGGGCGACGGCCTCGATGTCCACCAGCTTCAGGAGCGGGTTGGTGGGCGTCTCGAGCCACACGGCCTTGGTGTTCGGGCGGATGTGCTCGAGCAGCGCCTCCGCGCGCGTCAGATCGACGAACGTATAGCTGCGCGCGGCGTCCGTCATCACGCGGTTGAACAGGCGGAACGTGCCGCCGTAGACGTCGTCCGCGACGATCATGTGGCTGTCGGCGCCGAGCATGTGCGCGATGGTGGCCGTGGCCGCGCAGCCGCTGCCGAAGCACAGGCCGAAGCGGCCCCCCTCGAGCGCCGCCAGGTTCTGCTCCAGCGCCGTGCGGGTGGGGTTGCCCGTGCGGCTGTACTCGTAGCCCTTGTGCTGCCCGGGGCCCGACTGCACGTAGGTGCTGGTCAGGTACACGGGCACGTTCACGGCGCCGGTGGTGGGATCGGGGGTGTTGCCGGCGTGGATGGCCAGCGTCTCGAAGTGATGCGGGGTCTTGGTGGTCGACATGTTCGTATGACTCAGAGGGTCGAGCGGCGCTTGTGGGCCAGGTAGTCGATGACGTCGATCTTGGTGATCAGGCCGCGGACCTCGCCGCGCTCCCAGACCACGATGACCTTGCCCTGGCTGAAGATGTGGTTGAACAGGCCCACGGGGGCGTCCGGATCGGCGACCTCGAACTGGTCGGTGATCACGCTCGAGCAGGGCTCGTCGAGCTTCTCGATGCCGCCGTCCAGCAGGAACTGGAGCAGGCGGGACTCGGTCACCAGGCCGGCGAGGCGACCGCCGTCCAGCACGGGCACCTGGCTGATGCCCTTGTCCTTCATCAGGCCCACGACCTCGCGGATCTTGTCCGTCTTCTTGACCGTGTAGACCGCCGGGTTCTTGTTGCCGAGCAGGTCGCGGATCGTCCCGAGCCCCTCGTCCGGGTCGAGGAAACCGTGCTCGCGCATCCAGTCGTCGTCGAAGATCTTGCCCAGGTAGCGGTTGGCGCTGTCCGGCAGCAGGACCAGGATGTTCTTGGGCTCCGTGAGCCGCTCGGCGTACTTGAGCGCGGCCTTGACCGCGGCGCCGCCGGAGCCGCCCGTGTAGATGCCCTCGAAGCGCGCCAGCGACCGGGTCGTGTCGAAGCACTCCTTGTCGTTGAGCTGCTCGATGTGGTCGATGATCCCCAGGTTGATGGTGCTGGGGAAGAAGTCCTCGCCGATGCCCTCGACCTTGTAGCTGTAGGGCGGCACGACCTCGCCCTTTCGCCAGAACTCGGTGTAGACCGACCCGAACACGTCCGCCCCGACGAGCTGGATGCCCGGCTTGCGCTCCTTGAGGTAGGCGCCGGTGCCGGTGATGGTGCCGCCCGTGCCGAGGCCGGCCACGAAGGCGTCGATCTCGCCACCCGTCTGCGCCCAGATCTCCGGGCCCGTGGACCGGTAGTGAGCCTGGGGGTTGTCCTGGTTGTGGTACTGGTTGGCGTAGAAGCTGTTGGGCGTCTCGGCGGCGATGCGGCGCGAGACCGAGTAGTAGCTGCGCGGATCGTCGGCGTCGACCTCGGTGGGGGTGATGACCACCTTGGCGCCGGCGGCGCGCAGGGCCTTCACCTTCTCCATGGACTGCTTGTCCGGCATCACGAAGATGCACTTGTAGCCCCGCAGGGCCGCCACCATGGCCAGGCCCATGCCCGTGTTGCCGCTGGTCGCCTCGACGATGGTGCCCCCGGGTTTGAGCTCGCCCCGCTTCTCCGCCTCGTTGATCATGTTCAACGCGATGCGGTCCTTCATCGACCCCGCCGGGTTCAGGTACTCCAGCTTGCAGTAGATGCTGGACTTCAGGCCCGCGGCGAGGCGGTTGAGGCGCACGATGGGCGTGTTGCCGATGGCCTGGGACACATCGGCCACGGCGCCCTTCATCAGGGGGAGCTCGAACTGGGACATGGGCACTCTCCGATCAGGAACGCCCGCCTGCGTCGAGGCGGCGCGTCACGCGTCGTGCCTGTCTACCCCCCCCGTGACGGGGTGGCAAGGTCACGAATTTGCGTCCAGTATGATTTGGACCTACATGTGGTTTCAGAAGCCACAACGGCGGCAACGCCATCACGCTCCGGAGGCCCCCATGAAGTCCGGCATCGAGCGCCGACGCAATCGTCTCTTCGTCACCCAGAACACCGAGTACCACCTGCGCGGCCGCGAGTGCGTCGCCGTGCGCGACCTGTGGTCCGGCCGCTGGCTGCGCGAGCACCCCGCCCTCGGCCGCCGCCTGTTCGGCGCCGTGATGCCCTCGGACAAGGGCCTCGAGCCGCTCAGCGAGCCGAAGTCCGGCTGCCTGCTCTGGTTCGAGAACGGCGACAACGACATCCTGACCAGCAAGATCGCCGCCTTCGGCCGCCCCCCCAAGACCGCCCTGCGCCACTACATCTCCGAGCAGCGCCGCGCCGCCTGAGGCTTCACGGGCCTCAGGCCGGTTCGGGTTCGCCCTCTCGGGTGCCGAACCGTTCGGCGATGGCGTCGACGACGAGCCGCACCAGCCCCGTCAACAGGCCGACCACCAGACCCTGAATCATCTCGCGGATCGCCCGCACGATGACGGTCCGGACGATCTGTCGAATCAGCTCCAGCAGCTTGTCCATCGGCACCTCCGCCGCGCCCCGCCGGGCCGCGTCGAACGATTGAACGTTTACACCTGACGGCGCGGTGATTATGGTGCGCCGTTTCGCGGAAGCGGGAGAGTTTTCATGGGTCTGGTCGATTTCTTCGGCGGTGGCGCACTCAAGGCCAAGATCGCCAATCTGGAAGCCGAGCTGTCGAAGCTCGAGAAGCAGCTCGACGAAGAGAAGAAGTCTCGGCAGAGCGCCGAGAAGAAACTCGCCGAGAAGAAGCAGGCCGCCGAGGCGCGCGAGGTCGAGGCCCGCGAGGCCAAGGCCCGGGCCGAGAAGAAGCTCGAGAAGGTGCAGGGTGCCCAGGAGGCGCGCGGCGACCGTCAGGGCAAACTCGAGAAGCGCATCGCCGAGCTCGAGTCCGAGGCCGCCGAGTACCGCCAGGAGGTCCTCAAGGCCCGCCACGAGCTCGACGACGCCCTCGCCGCCCAGCACGCGTCCGAGAAGCAGCTCGCCGCCGCGCAGGCGCGGGCCGCCGCTCGACCGGCCGAGCCCGAACGCGCCCCCCGCCCCGTCGAGGCCGAGGCCCCGCCGGCCCCGCGCCCCCAGCGGCCCCGCGAGGAGCCGGACGAGCGCGTCGCCCGCCTCGAGGAGCGCCTGGCCGAGGTCCGCGCCGAGCGCGACCTGCTCAAGGACCAGGTCGCCAAGGAGCGCCAGACCGCGCGGGACGCCGAGAACCGCGTCCGCACGGACAAGCAGAGCGCGTCGTCCTCCCTCCGCGACCTGCAGCACAACCTGCAGGCCGAGCGGAAGGCGTACCGCATCCTGCAGCTCCAGTTCGAGGCCGAGGTCGACCGCGTGAAGGGCCTGGAGCAGCGCTTCCACGACCGCGTGGACGCCGCCGTGGCCGAGGCCGTCGCCGCCGCCGTGACCGAGGCCAAGGCCAAGGCCGTGGCCAACGTGCAGGCCGAGAGCGCCTCGACGCAGCCCTACCCCAAGGTCCAGGCTGCGCCGGCGCCCGTCGCCGAGCCGGCCCCCGCGCCCGTCGCCGAGGCCCCGGTCGCCGCGGC
>CAINDO010000406.1 GCA_903847385.1 uncultured Myxococcales bacterium | reverse complement strand
CTTTGTCGGTGTACTCGCGGCTCTGCAGGCGGCCCTCGACGTAGACCTGCCGGCCCTTGCTCAGGTACTGGCCGCAGTGCTCGGCCTGCTTGCCCCACACGGAGATCTGGTGCCACTCGGTGCGCTCCTGACGGGCGCCCTCCTTGTCGGTCCAGACCTCGGTCGTCGCGATGCGCAGCGAGGCCACGGGCTGCCCGCCCTGCGTGTAGCGGACCTCGGGATCCGCGCCCAGATTGCCGATCAGAATGACCTTGTTCACCGATGCCATCTTGCTTCTCCGATGCTCGAAATTCGGCCCGCACGATTGCACCGGGCCGGTGGACTGTCAACGCGCGTCGCCCGACACGGGCGCTCACGGAAGGATCATCGGCCACGCGAGGCGCGTGTCGCACAGTTCGTGAAAAAAACGGGTCGTCGAATCCCGGCGCGTGTGGGATACACTCGGCCCCGCCATGGCACTCCCCAGTCCGGTCCGGACGACGCAACACAACATTTCGCTCGCCGACATCGACGACGACGCCTACCGCGTCATCCGTCGATTGCATCAGTGCGGCTTCGAGGCCTTCCTCGTCGGGGGCAGCGTCCGCGATCTGCTGCTGGGCAAGCGCCCCAAGGACTTCGACATCGTCACGGGCGCACGCCCGAACGACGTCCGGCGCATCTTCCGCAATTGCCGGCTGATCGGGCGCCGCTTCCGGCTGGCGCACCTGCTCTTCGCCAACGGCAAGGTGCTGGAGTGCGCCACGTTCCGCGCCGAGCCCTTCGGCGGTGAGGACGGCGAGGCCGTGCTCATCACGGACGACAACGAGTTCGGCACGCCCGAGACGGACGCCCGGCGCCGCGACTTCACGGTCAACGCGCTGTTCTACGACCCGCAGACCGCCGAGGTCATCGACTGGGTCGGCGGGTTGAAAGACCTCGACGCCCGCGTGCTGCGCACCATCGGCGAGCCGGTCACGCGTTTCCGCGAGGACCCCGTGCGCATGCTCCGCGCGGTCAAGTTCGCCGCCCGCGTCGGGTTCCACATCGACGAGCCCGGCCGCGCGGCCATCCGCCAGGAGCGCAAGCAGCTCAAGAAGGCGGCCATTCCGCGCCTGTACGAGGAGATCCTCCGGATGCTCTGGGGCGGCGCCGCGGCGCGCTCCTTCGAGCTGATGGACGAGCTCGGCCTGCTGGAGATCCTGCTGCCCGAGGTCTCGGCCTGGCTCTCCCGCGGCTCGCGCGACCCGGCGGAGACCCTCCGCGCGCTGCTGGCCACGGTGGACGCCAAGTTCCAGGGGCGGCAGCAGATCGAGAACGGGGTGCTCCTGAGCACGCTGTTCTGGCCCATCTTCCAGGACCTGATGCACGACCGCCCGCGGGCCGTGGACTCCAGCGGCGCGCGCAAGCTGGCCGAGGAGCTCGTCGGTCCGGCCGCCATCCGCCTGCGCATGCCCCGCAAGGACGTCGGCATCCTGATCGCCTGCCTGGAGCAGCAGCTGCGCATCGCGCAGGCTGGTCCGAAACGCACGGCGCGCATCCAGGTCGCCCGTCACGCGGCGTTCCCGGATGCGCTGGATCTGCTGGCGTTGCGCACGGAGGCCGAGGGCCTGGACGAAGACGCCCTGGCCGAGTGGGAGTCCCTGCGGGACGTGCCTCGGCACGCCGAGCCGGACGAAGAGAGCTTCACCGGCGGTCGGGGTCGGGGCGGCGGCGGGCGACGCCGCCGGCGCTGAGCCTCACTCGGCGGCGGTCGGGTCGGTGATCCGGCCGATGAACAGGGGCGCGCCGGACACGTCGTCGCGGATGACGAACAGGAACGGCTTGTCCGCATGGACCGTCAGCGGGGCGGGGGGCTCGGGCGCCGCCTCGGTGCCGGCGAAGATGACGGCCGTCGCGGCGGCCGCTTCGGTGCCCTCCTCGTCGACCTTCACGAAGGCCTGGTGGATGACGTTCGAGATTTGCAGTTGGTCGTCCTCGGTCATGCCGCTGAAGTCGGCGGCGGCGTTGAACGCGTCGATCATGCCGAGCGCCTGCAGGGGGTCCTTCAGGCCCTTGCCGATCTTCATCTCGAACTTGGGCATGGCCAGGTCCACGCTGTAGGTCTTCAGGCCGTCGGTGATCTCCGCGAGTTTCGCCGCGTCGAGGTTCCCCTCGAAGGCGCCGAGGTCGTCGGGCACGATGAGCAGCATCGAGGCGCGGTGCCCGGCGTAAGGCAGGCGCGCGGCCACGAAACCCTCGCCCTGGAAGCCCTGCATCTCGCCGCCGCCGTGCATCATCTCGGCGTCGATGGTGTCGCCGGGGCCGCGCGCGAAGGTTTCCGAACGCGTGTTCTCGGGCTCGAAGGCCTCGGACCACGAGCCCTTGAAGAAGATGGCGTTGACCATGACCATATGGGTGAGCGGGGAGAGGCTGCGCTCCGGGAGCAGATCGGGAATGCGGTCGCGCGTCTGCTCGGCCACCCAGGCGTTGATCAGCAGGCGGGCGGCCTCGGGATCGGCGGCGAAGTCGGTCAACTGCAGGCCGGCGCCGTAGTTGACGGCCAGCGTGTCCAGGAACGGCTGCTTCCACACCATCGCGGGGTCGCCCCACAGCGAGTTGGCGATCTCCAGCGCCAGGGGTTCGCCGGTCTCGTCCTCGCTCAGCGGCGTGTTGCCGGCGGCCGCGAGGGACAGGTCGAGCGCGTTCTGGGCGGCGTGGGCGTCGGCGAGCGTGTCCAGGCGGAGCGTGCTGCGCATCTCGGCGAGCGTGTCGCCCAGAGCGCCGGCACTCGCCATGGTGAGCGCCTGGTGGATGCTCACGGGCGAGTAGAACGCGTTGCCGCTCTCGGAGGCCATGTAGGGCAGAAGGTCCAGCGCGAAGGCGGCCTGGGCGGACGTGAGCTCGGCGACGGTGGCGTCGTCGACGGCGGGCGCCCTCTCCCGCGCCAGGCTCGACTTGGCCTCGGTCACGCCGTCCACGCTCGGCGTCACGGGGCCGTTCGGCGTGGGATCGCCGTTCTCGCCGGCGTCCGCGGCGTCGGTGCCGCAGGCGAAGAGGCAGAGGGTCGAGAGCGAGATCGGCAGCAGGGCGGAGAGGCGGCGAGACATGGGCGGCTCCTTGGGTTTTGGGGTGTCCGAGCCCAGAGCACGGCGCGTGCCAACGCCGGAGAACGGCCCGCCATGCGGAGATGGGACAGGTCGCTCGCGGTTTCTCGCGGCGGCCGTCGAAGGGCACCCTCAGAAATTCGAGGGTCTCCCGGCGTCCCTCAGAGGTCCGCCAGAATCCGCTCGGCGTGCCCGGTCACGTCCACGTCCGGGTAGACCTTGGCGACGACACCGTCGCGCACCAGGAACGTGGTGCGGGCGATGCCCAGGAACTTCTGGCCGCGCCACTCCTGCTCGCCCCACACGCCGAAGGCCTCGCACACGCCGTGCGCCGGGTCGGCCAGCAGCGGGTGGTTGAGCTCGTACTTGTCGCGGAACTTCTCATGGCTGGTGACGTCGTCCGCGCTGATTCCGATGACCGTCGCGCCGCGCTCCTCGAAGGCCTCCAGGCCGTCGCGGAAGGCGCAGGCCTCGCGGGTGCAGCCCGGCGTGTCGTCCTTCGGGTAGAAGTAGAGCACGACGGTGCGACCGGCGAAGTCGGCGTCGGTGACGATGCGGCCGCGGTCGTCGCTCAGCGAGAACGCGGGGATGCGGGTGCCTTCGGGCAAGAGGGCCATGGCGCTCCGGGGGCGAGGTGTGTGCCCGAGTCGTACGCGGGGGCGCCCGCGGCGTCAACGGGGCGCGTCGGTCCCGCGGTACAGGGCCTCGACGGCGGCGTCGAGGGGCCCGCGCCCGCTCTCCGGCGCGCCCATCGCTAGATGCCCCGCCACGGCCTCGGCCAGGGCGTGCACGGCGGGCGCGTCCGGGCGCACCGGGGGCAGGGGGGCCGCCCGCAGCTCGGCCACCTTGAGCTGCGGGAACAGCGTATCGTGCTCCTGATGCCGCGCGCGCAGCAGGTCCGCCAGCACCCGGCTCCCCACGATGCCCAGAAGCGCCAGCGGCGGCCACGGCTGGTCCGCCCGCAGCTTCAGGATGTAGATGGACTGGTCCACGTGGAACGGCGCGTCCGTGTAGGCGGCCACCAGCGTCGGCCCGAGGATCTTGCGCACCAGCAGGCGCGGGCCCTCGAAGAACCTCGGGTGGCGCGGCTCCTTGAGCCACGGGCCCCAGCGAATCCAGTGCCGCCCCTGCCAGGCGATCCGGAACGGTTGCAGGTCGCGCCCGCGCAGCTCCGGCGTGAACTCCGGGCCCGCCGCGTGGTCGGCGTGGTGCACGCGCGCGGCGATCTCCTCGGGCGTGTGGCGCGTGTGGTGGTAGGGGTTGATGCCCCGGGTCAGCTCGCCCAGGTCGCCGAGCACGGGCCCGCCGGTGGCCGCCACCACGGTCGCCTCGCCCGGTCGCTGTGCGGGCCAGGGCGCGGTCGGGTCGCCCGCCGGCAGCACGATCGCAGCGACGTCGGCCGCCGCCGGGGTCTCGGGGGCCACGCGGAGCACGGGCACGCGCACCCGGGAGGGCCCGCCCGCCCGGGCTCGCAGCACGATCGTTTCCACGGCCGCCCCGAAGGTCGCCGCCGGCAGCTCCAGCACCGCCTCCAGATCGGCGGCCGCGCGCAGCAAACGCCGCAGGGCGCCCGTGCGCAGGTTGCTCATGAAGGTGTTGGGGAGCACCAGGGCCAGGCGCCCGCCGGGGCGCAGGGCGGCCAGCGAGGCCTCGACGAACAGCACGTAGGGGTCGACCTGGTACTCCGCCGACCGGAATCGCCGCCGCCCCTCGGGCCCCAGCGCGTCGATGGGCGAGAAGCGGCCGCCCCGGTAGGGCGGGTTCCCCACGACGGCGGCGAAGTCGCACGGGGCGGCGCCCGTGCCGTGCAGCGCGAGCAGGTCGCCCTGACCGACGGCCTCGGCCACGGGCAGCGGCTCGTCCGGCCGCGTGGCGGCGCGCAGGTACAGCGCGGCACGGGCGACCCCGACCGCCAGCGGGTCCGTGTCCAGCCCGCGCAGCCGCGCCAGTGCGCCCGCGGGCCCGTGCGGCCCCACGAGCCGGTCGTAGGCGGCCAGCAGGAACCGCCCGCCGCCGCAGGCCGGGTCGAGCACCGGGCCGGTGTCCCCCAGCGCGGGCGTCGGCACGTCCAGGGCGCGGTCGGCGGCCCAGGCCGGCGTGTAGAACACCCCGCGGCGCTTGCGGTCGTCCGCCCGGAGCGCTTGGGCGGACACCTCGCCGAGCCGGCCGGGGTCCAGGGCGATCTCCGCGGCGAGGGGCTCCAGGGCCGCGTCGAGCGCCGCCACGGGCGCCTCGAACAGCGCGCTGCGCGTCAACCGCGCGAGCGCCTCGGGGGTGTGCGAGAGCCCGCGAAGCCGGGCCGCCGCGCAGGCCAGGGCGCCCAGGACCGGCGCGGTGAGCGGCTCAGCCGCCGAGGAGGCGGAGCGCGATCTGGCCCGAGACATTGGCCTGGGCCAGCACCGAGATGTTGGCCTGGCCGATGATGCGGGCGCGCACCAGGTTGGCGGCCTCCTGCCCGAAGTCGGCGTCCGCGATGCGGCTGTTGGCCGCGGCGGCGTTCTCGGCGACGTTCGACAGGTTGCTGATCGTGCTCTCGAAGCGGTTCTGCAGCGCGCCGTAGCGCGACCGGGACTGCCCGACCTGGGACAGCGCGCGGTCCACGGTGCGCAGGGCCTCGTTGGCGCCATCCACCGTGGAGACGTCCAGGGCGGACACGGCGCTGTCGGCGCGGACGCCGAAACGACCGCTGGCCAGGCCGGCGTCCGAGGCCTGCGTGCCGCCGATTGTGAACTGCCGCTCGCTCGTGAGCGTGACGGTGCCGGTGGTGGTGGCGCTGGCGAAGCCGGTGACCGCCGCGGCGTTGCCGCTGGTCTGGATGTCGATGTTGCGGCCGTCCTGGGCCGTCAGGTCGATGCCACCCTGGGCGTTGCGTGCGGCCGTCACGCCCGTGTCGTCGGAGGCGGCGTTGATGGCCTCGACGAGTTCGTTGCCGGCGTCGTCCGCGTTCACGCTGACCGAGGTGATGGACACGCCGTTGATGCTGAGCGTGTTCGTCGAGTCGAGCTGCCCGCCGCCGACGGCGCCGCCGGAGACGCTGGTGGCGTTCACGGTGGCGGTCACGCCCGTGGAGCGCGTGGAGTCGTTGATGGCCTTGGCCACCGCGACCGCGCTGCCCTGGTTCTGCGTGCTGGAGAGCGTGTCGTCCCCGGCGTTGGTCGCCCGGATGTTCACGCCGTTGACCGAGAGCTCACCGCTCTGCAGGCCCGACGCGTCGATCGCGCCGCTGGTGACCACCGCGGCCCGGCCGATGGAGGTCGAGCGAACGTCCACGGTGGGCGTGGACACGGTCTCGTTGGCGTTCGAGCCGACCTGGAACGACTGGCTGCCACCGCTGCCGTCGAGGAGCTTCTTGCCGTTGAAGGTCGTGGTCTCGCCGATGCGGTCGAGCTCGTCCTGCAGCTGGCTGACCTCGGCCTGGATGCTCTTGCGGTCGTCGTTCGTCAGCGTGCCGTTGGCCGCCTGGACGCTCAGCTCGCGGATGCGCTGCAGGACGTCCTCGGAGCCGCCGAGCGCCGCATCCGCCGTCTGCGTGAGCGAGACGCCGTCGCTGGCGTTGCGGATGGCCTGCGTGAGCCCCCGCACCTGCGACGTGAAGCGCTGGCTGATCGCGAGGCCGGCGGCGTCGTCCGCCGCGGAGTTGATGCGCAGCCCGCTGCTGAGGCGCTGGAACGCCTTGTTCAACAGCCCCTGATTGCGTTGCAGGCTGTTGAGGGAGTTCAGCGACTCTTTATTCGTGTTGATCCGGAGCGTCATGACGTGACCTGCTTCGCGTCGCTCGGGCCGAGCCCGTGCGCGTGGGAAGTCGAGGGCCGTCCGTGGCCACCTTATATAACGACATTATCGTGCCGGTTGACGCTCGGCACAAGTTGACACGATGCAAATTGACCCCCCCCTGCTCGAGACCCGCTTCCGGCGCCGTTATCAGCGCTTTTTCGCCGACGTCGATCCCGTCGGGCTCCCGCCCGGGGTCGACCCGCGAACGGCGGCGCCGCTGACCGTGCACTGCCCCAACAGCGGGAGCATGCGCGGGTGCGTGGAGACCGCCGGGCGAGCGTGGATCTCCGACTCGGGCAACCCGGCCCGCAAACTCCGGCATACGCTCGAGATGCTGGAGCTCGAGGGGTACGCCGGCCCGACCCGCGTGCTGGTGAACACGCAGCGCCCCAACGCCCTGGTCGAGGCCGCCGTGCGCGACGGGACCATCGTCGAGCTCGCCGGGGCCGACCTCGTCGAGCGCGAGGTCAAGTACGGCACCGAGCGCTCCCGCATCGACCTGCGCCTGACCTTCGGCGACCGCTTCGCCTACGTCGAGGTCAAGAACGCCACGATGGGCGTCGGCGGCGGGCGGTCTCTGTTCCCGGACGCGGTCACCGAGCGCGGCGCCAAACACCTGCGCGAGCTGATGGGCGTGGTGGCGCAGGGGCACCGTGGCGTGCTCGTGTTCTGCGCCGGGCGGGACGACACGCAGGTGGTCGCCCCGGCCGACGCCATCGATCCGGCGTACGGCCGGGTGCTGCGCGAGGCCGCGGCGGCGGGCGTCGAGGTCCTGGCCTATCGCTGCGCGCTCTCGCCGGGCATGTTCCGCATCATGCAGCGCGTCCCCGTAGAACTGTAGCCGACCTGAAACCTCGGTGATATGGTGCGCCCGCGCCTGGAGGTGCCGGGCGCATGCGCATCTCACGCTGGAGGTTTTCGGTGAACAAGAATCTGTGGGTCGTTGCTGCGGTCGGTGGTCTGGCGCTGATGGGCTGCGACAAGAAGGTCGAGGAGGCCGCCAAGCCCGCGGCGGCGGCGTCCGCTGCGGCCTCGGCAGCGACGGCGGTGGCCAGCGTGGCCGCGTCGGCGGCGGCGAGCGTGCCGGCTTCGGCGGAAGCGGCGGCCTCGGCGGCCGGCTCGGCGATGGCGGCGGCCCCCGGCTCCGGCGATCCGGCGGCGGCCCTGGGTGAGGCCCTCAAGGCGGCGGCGGCGGCCGGTGGCGGCACGCCCTGCGAGCAGGCCTACAACGGCATCGAGGCGATGGTGAAGGCCATGGAGGCCAAGATGGGCCCCGGCAAGTCCAAGCCCCTGCCCCCCAAGGAGAAGTTCCTGGCGGCCTGCGCCGAGCTCCCCGCCCCCGTGCAGAACTGCATGTCCATGAGCTACGCCATGGCGCATCAGCAGGAGTGCCAGGAGGCTCAGACCAAGCTCGACCCGGCCGTCAAGGAGAAGTTCAAGGCCCTGATGACGGGGAACTGAACGGCGCGGCGAGCCTGACGCTCGGCTCGTCCGGGCCGAGCAGCAGGACCTCCACACGTTCACCGGCGTGCGCCGCGGCGCAGCCGGGCGCCCGCACGACCAGGGCATCCGCCCCGGCCAGGCTCGACAGACTGCCGCTCCCCTGGGCGCGGCCCGCGTCCACCCAGAGGCCCGCCTCGGGGTCGGTCGCCCCGCGCACGGCGGCGCGCAGGTACTCCGTGCGCGGCCCGCCGGCGGAGAGCGCGCCCACGGTGAAGGCCGACACGGGCCGGCGAACGCAGGCGGCGTGGCCCTGCAACCGCAGCAACGCCGGGCGCACGAAGACCTCGAAGGTCACCAGCGCGCTGATGGGGTTGCCCGGCAGCCCGAAGGCCGTGCAGGCGCCGATGCGCCCGAAGATCAACGGCTTGCCGGGCTTGATGGCCACCTTCCAGAAGGCGAAGGCGTCGCCGCTCAGGGCCTTCAGGGCCGGGCCCACGTGGTCGTGGTCGCCCACGCTGGCGCCCCCGCTCGTCAAGAGCAGGTCGGCGCCCGCGGCGGCCTCGGCCAGCGCGGCCTCGGTGGCGGCGCGGTCGTCGCGCAGGATGGGCAGGATGCGCGGCACGCCCCCGGCTGCGCGCACGGCGGCGGCCAGGGCCCAGGCGTTCGTGTTGGCGATCTGACCGCGGCCGGGCTCGCCGGCGTCGATCTCGAGCAGCTCGTTGCCGCTGCTCACGATGGCCACGCGCGGGGCGCGGTTTACGGCCAGGGTCAGCCGCGCCTGGGAGGCCAGCAGCGCGAGATCGCCCGGCGTGAGCGTGCGGCCGGCGGCGAGCAGGGCCGTGCCGGGCTCCACGTCCGAGCCGGCGCGCCGGATGTTGTCCCCGACCTCGGCGGCGACGCGGAAGGTCACCGTGCCCGGGCCGGCCTCGGTGTCCTCCTGAATCACCACGGCGTCCGCGCCCGGGGGCAGGGGGGCGCCCGTGAAGATGCGCACGGCCGCGCCCGGGGGCAGGGGGGCCTCGCCGGCGTCCCCGGCGGCCACGGCGGCGGCCACGGGCAGCGCCACGCCCGGCGCGGACACGTCGGCCGCGCGCACGGCGTACCCGTCCATGGCCGAGTTGTCCCAGGCGGGCAGGCGGCGGGTGGCGGTCACGGATTCGGCGAGCACGCGCCCCACGGCGTCGAGCAGCGAGACCCGCTCGGGGCCCAGGGGCGAGACGCGCGCGAGCACGGTCGCCAGGGCGTCCGGCACGGAGAGGAGGGCCATGGTCGAGGACTCCGGCTTCAGGGGAGGTTGAGCACGCGCCCCACGCGCAGCGCCGTGTCGCGGTCCAGGTCGTTGGCCTTGCGGAGCGCGGCCTCGCTGACCTTCATGCGCCGGGCGATGCGGGTGAGGGTGTCGCCCTTCTGGATGCGGTAGGTGCGCGCGTCGTTTCGCGGTCGGCGAGTGGCGGTTTCGCGGGGGGCGGCGGCGGGCGCCGCGCGCTCCGTCGAGGGCACCTGCAACACCTTGCCCGGGCTGGCCGCATCCCGGGGCCCCAGGCCGTTCTCCGCGCGGAGCACCTGAAGGCTGACACCGTAGCGTTTGGCGATCTTCCAAAGGGTCTCGCCCTTGCGGACCGTGTGGGCGATGCGGCGGGTGCCGGGCAGGCGCGTCTCGCGGGCCTGCGTGAGCGCGTTGTCGGCGGCGGCGCTGCCGGCGGGCACCACCGTCACCTGGTCCGCCGGTACCACCAGGGCCGTCGACACGTCGAAGTCCGGCGCGACGAAGAGCCGCAGCGCCATGCCCCGGTGCACGGGCGCCTGCGGATCCAGGCCGTTCCACAGCCCGACGTCTCCGGTCGACACCCGGAAAAATGCAGCGATCTCGCCGACTTCCATCTTGTCCGGCACCGGGAAGAACAGCTCGCGCCGCCCGGCCGCGAGCACGGTCAGGCCGGGATCCGTGCGCACCAGCAGGGCACGGGTGTCCGGTGCGGCGGGCTTGCGGCCATCGGCGGGCACGAGGATGGTCTGCCCGGCGCGGGGTTCGCCCTCGGGCAGTTCGTTGAGCCGGCGCAGCGTCGACTGCGTGACGCCCTGCGCCTGCGCGATGTCCTTCAGCCGCTCGCCGAAGCGCACGCGGTGCTCCTCGAAGACCCGCCCGTGGATGTCCCGCGTGTCGACGTGTTCGTTGAAGCGGTCCAGCGCGGCGGCGGGGATGAGAATGGGCCACTCGGTCACGCCGGGGGGCGTGTAACCGCGGCGCAGCTCGGGGTTCAGGTCGGCCAGGTGCTCGGGGTCGATGTCCAGCGCGCGGGCCAGCGCGCGCAGGTCGCGGCCGCCGGGGATGTGGACCTCGGACGTCTCCTCGGGCGCCTCGGGCTTCACGTCCGCGAAGCCGTAGCGGGCCGGATCCTCGCCGATGATCATCGCGGCCATGATCTTGGGCACGTAGCGGGTGGTGCCCAGGGGCAGGGCGCCGGCGGCGGACAGTGTCCAGAAGTCGCGCTCGCGGGCGCCCTCGAGCGCCTTGGCGACGGTGCCCGGGCCGCAGGTGTAGGCCGCCAGAGCCAGGGGCCAGCTGCCGAACTGTTTCTGGAGCGTCTGCAGGTAGCGGGCGGCGGCCTGGGTCGAGCGCGTCCAGCTCCGGCGCTCGTCCGTCCAGTCGTCTCGCCGCAGGCCCATGGCCTGGCCGCTCTTGAGCACGAACTGCCAGGGCCCGACGGCCTGCGCGCGGCTGACCGCGGTGGGGTCGAAGCCGCTCTCGATCATTGCCACGTACACCAGCTCGCGCGGCGCGCCCTCGCGGGCGAGCAGGGCCTCGATGCGGGCGCGGTGGCGGCCCATGCGCGAGAGCCAGCGGGCCAGGATGTACTTGCCGCGCCCCTGGAAGAACCGGATGTAGGCCTTCACCGGTCCGTTGAGCACCACGGGCACGGTGAAGCCGCCCAGGCGCGCGCCGCGCAGGAACTCGACGGGGGGGGCGCCGGCGAGCTGTGGCGTGGCGTCCGGCGTGTCCAGCCAGGAGCCCGGTGAGGTGTAGGGTCCGCAGCCGGGTTCACCGGGCGCGCAGTCCCCCGCGACCCCGGCGGCGCCGAAGACCTCGGCCTCCAGCCGGTCGAGCGTCTCGCGCTCCGAGGGGGCGCCCGGCAGGAGCAGCGCCGCGATGAGGGTCAGTACTTCCAGAGCCACCAGTCGCCATCCGTCTGGACCAGGACCGCCTTGTTTTCGCGGACCGTGACCGAGTCCGTGAAAAAGAGCGTGATTTCGCGACCTTCGAGCTTGTTCTCGACGATGACCCGCTCACCCATCACCCACTTCTGGATGTCGTAGGTGCGCAGGTGGCCCTCGAGATCCGCCCGGTGCTCGTCGAAGGCGGCGCGGCGGTCGGGGTGCACCAGCAGTCGAAGCTGGCCCTTCTCGTTGCGGTTGAAGGCGTCCGCCCAGGCCTGCGCGGCGACCGCGGCCGTCGCGTGGGGGTAGCGCAGCGTCTCGTGGACGCAGCCCGTGCCCACCGTGCCCAAGAGGGCCACGACCGCGACGACGCCGAGGGTCGACTTGGCCAGACGCGTGGAAATCGGCAGGGTCATGCGCATCGCTCCGGGGAAAACCGCGCGGAGGATAGCGGCATTCCTCCGGCCCGCCAACCCGGGGGCGGCGTCAGGGGGCCGGGAGCCCCAGGTGGGCGCGCAGGCTCCCGGGGCCGACCCCCTGCGCCACCTGCCCCGTGAAGTCCCCGCCGTAGCCCACCTGCCAGTCCGTCAGGCCCAGATCCGGGGTGTCGAGCAGGGCGCGCAGCATGGGGGTCTCGTCGAAGCGATCGGCCGCGAGGCCGTGGCACATCATCAGCGCGCCGCCCGTCACCGTGACCTCGGCAAAGACGTAGATGTTCTCCCGCACGCCCGCCGCCCGCATCTCGGTCAGGCGGGCGTGCGTGTGGGCATCCAGGTAGGCGAGCTGGTCGGGATCGGCGACCCCCGTGTCGCGCACGAATTCGGTCGAGAGGTGCTCGGCCACGCGGCGTGCGAGGCCCGCGGCATCGGCGAACGTGGCGTGGAAGTACCAGTCCGGGCCATGGCCGCCGGCCGCGAGGGGCCAGAACCAGGGGCGCGGCGTCACTCCGCCGGGCACGCCAGCACCTCGTCCAGCCAGTCGGTGCTGAGGCGGGTCTGCGTCACGCCGCACTCGCCGGGCACGAGCGACGTGGGCGCGTCGCCGACGCGGGCGTAGGTCAGGCGGCCGGCCTCGAGGGTGGTCACGCCCGACTCGCCGTCGTGGACCAGGGCGGGCGCGGGGGCGTCGGACAGCTCGATGCGGACCTGGCCGTCCGAGGCGCGCTCGCCGTCGATCACCAGCGCCTTGCGCTCCGCGACGAAGCTGAACGCCGAGAACGCGGTGAAGCGGACCTGATTCGCGGCGGCGTCAAGCGGCGCGAAGACGCCGCCGAGCGGGGCGTCGCCCTCGGCCTTCGCCGTGTAGGTCACGGTGCCCTCGTCGCCCTGACGCAGCGTGAAGAACTGCGCGACGCTCGGCAGGAACTTCGCCTCGAGCGTCGCGCCGCCCAGGTCCGCGCCGAAGTGCGCCTCGGCGGGGGCGAGGGTGATCGCCACGGGCTCGGCCGAGTCGAAGGTGTCGAAGTCCACGAGATCGAGGGTGGCGCCGTTGAACGCCAGCGCGGCCGTGACGAACGCCCCGTCGACGGTGGCCGTGAAGGAGGCCGGCTCGACGCGGACCTCGTAGCTCGCCGGATCGGGCACCACCCGCACGTGCAGGGCCTCGACGACCGCCGCGCCGAAGGTCAAGGCGCCCGCGTCCACGCCCAGCGAGAAGTCCACGACGCCCTCGGCGATGGGGATCTGGCGGCGGATTTCGTCCCGGTCCTCCTCGGGGAACGTCTCGGCCGCGGCGCGCAGCTCGCCGAGATCCACGGAGAGGTCCGCCGCGGCGGCCGTGAGGGTCAAGGTGGCCACACTGTGGCGATTCGGGCCCAGCAGGGCGCTCAGCTCGAGCTGACCCTCGGCGTGGGACACCACCTGGATCCGAATGGGCGTCGAGTCGGGCAACGGCGAGCACTCGCCCTCGGCCGCGGCCTCGGCGTCGCACTTCACGTCCGCCGGAAGGCGGTAGGTCAGGGCGTTCTCGGGCTCACCGGCGACGGCGGGCTCGAGGTTGGCCTCGACGAGGATCTTCTCCCGCATCACCCGCATCAGGTCGTCGCGCATCGCCTCGGCCTGCGGGCGCTGCATGACCTCGGAGAGGTCCTCGGCGTCGGACTCGCCCATCATGGCCAGCATCCAGGCGTGGCGCGGCTGGGCGGCGATCACGTCCGCCTGATCGATGACCGCGCCGAGCAGGGCGGTCAGGTTCGCCTCGGCGGTCTGGGCGGCCTCGACGGTGGTGATGGGCAGGCCGGGCTCCGGCGCGGAGTCGTCCTCGGTGCAGGCCGAGGTCAGCAGGGCGGCGACGGGGAGCAGGGCGGTCAGGGTGCGGCGAGCGAACATGGGAAACTCCTGAAAAGACATCGTGTTTGAAGGGGGCCGAATTGCAGTACGCAGCCGGCGGTCGATGTCTTTTCCGGTTTGCACGGGGCGTGCCAGCTGCGGACGGCCACCCCGGCGCTGCGCGGTGGCGTAGGCCTGCGCCAATCGCGCCCCGGGCGGCGGGGGGCGGGCACTCCAGGGGCGGCTCGACCGGTGCAGGTGTGCGCCGGCCGTGCCTCGGGAGGCGCTCAGAACAGGTCGACCCACCCCGCGGGCGGCGGCAGCTCGTCGTCCGGGCCGGCGACCTGCAGATGCAGGTGCAGCACGCACAGGCCGTTGGGGCCGTCGATGCGCAGCAGCTCGACGTAGTACCGACCGGGCGCCAGGGGCACCTGCACGACCTGCACGGCGTGCGTCTCCCAGTCCATCAGCTCGTAGGCGTCGCGCAGGCAGAGCGTGCCCGAGGTGATGGTCAGCGGGAACCCGGCGGCCAGCACCAGGCCGTCCGGCGCCTCGCCCGGGGCCGGCTCCAGGAACACCTGAATCAGATAATCCGCCTGCGGCTGCCCCGTGGTCAGCATCACCGCCCGGGCGTCCGCCAGCGCGGCCTCGAGGGCCACGTGGTTGTTGCCCTGGGGGTGCTCGAAGCCCGGACCCTCGATGAAGTCCGCGGCCACGTCTGCGTCGTAGGCGACGAGCCCCAGCCCCGTCGCGAAGCAGCAGAACGGGCCGATGCGGGTGGTGGAAACGGGGGTCCCTTCGCTCATGGCGCCAATGTATGACATGTCGGCAATTTGCGCCAGTCCCGCCGATCCCGCGCCTCAGCGCTTCGTGGCGGCGTCCAGCTTGGCGCAGGTGGCCTTGGCCTGCTTGGCCATGTCGCGCAGGCCGCGGAGCATGCGCTGCACGGACACGGCGCGCTCCTGCAGGGCCGGCCTCCAGCTCCCGCCCCGGGCGGCGAGGTCGGCGACCAGGGTGGCCTGGGCGGTGCGCACCTGGTCGGCGTAGGCGCGGTGCTGGGTGGTGAAGCTGGCGAGCGCCTCGGCGGCGGCGGTCAGCTTGGCGGGGGCCGGCGGGCTCAGCGCAGCGAGCGCGGCGCGGGTGTCGGGCAGCTTGGCGAGGCACGCGTTCAGACCCTGGGCGTCCGCCTCGATCTTGGCCACGGCGTCGGGCACGGCGTCGAGCCCGTGCCGGGCGGCCCTGGTCTCGGGGATGCAGCGCCTGGGCGGCGAGGGGTGAATCGCCAGCTCGTCGTAGCCGTACACGTCGGTCAGGAAGTGGACCACGCCGTCGTCGTCGACCCGGGCGGTGTAGTACTCGACATGCACCGGGATCGTCGTCTGCAGGTCGAGGGTCGTCTGAATCTCGGCGGCCTTCTCGATGGCGCGCTCGTAGTTCACGGGCGAGTAGGGCTGCAGCAGGTTCCCCATGCCGCGCCAGTCCTCGTACAGGGCGTTGAAGCGGGCCTCGTTCCACTGGCCCGCGTGCGTGAGCACGGTGCGCGCGAAGTCGCGGGCCTGATGCACCCGCATGCAGCCGTGCGAGAACGCGCGCACGGGCCGGTTGAACATGGGCTGCGTGGGCGTGTCGTGGATGTAGGTGTCGTAGGGGTTGGGGAAGAGGAACTTCACGAACCCCAACGAGTTGCCGGGCCGGGGCAGCTCGCGCACCGACTCCCGCGGCTCGCCCGCGCGCAGGACCTCGTAGCCGTGCGTGGCGTAGTAGAGCGGGTTGGCGGCCTGCTGCGGGTCGAGCTCCTGCTCTTTGATCGTGCGCGTCACGTTCCAGTACGGCGCCATCACGACACGCTTGATCTCGGCGGACTGGACGGGCGTGGCGTAGGCCAGCGTCATCGTGGCCGTCTTCTCGTCGCACTTCTTCTCGCGGGGTTTGCCCACGATCACCCGGTGCCGGGCGACGCGTTTGCCGTCCGCCCAGAACTCCAGGTGGAAGTCGGGGATGAGCACCTGCACGAACGTCTTGTCCAGGTCGATCCGGCTGCGGCGCACGCGCCCGAGCGCGATCTCCAGGGTCTGGATGCGCTTGGCCAGGGGCACGTCCAGGGCGCGCCAGAAGGCGGCGTCCGGCTCACCACTCACGACGAGCTGCCGGGCGGTCTGGAAGCGCTCGACGGCGGCGCGCGTGGCGGCGTCGTAGGTGCCCGTGGGCTCGCCCGCGTACATCGACTCCTGGGCCAGCCGGGCCTGCAGCGCGCGCACCGCGGCGTTCGTCGCGTCGGGCTTGATCGTCCCGCGGGCGGGCACGGCGGCGAAGCCCCCGGACTTCTCCAGCGCGCGGTAGCGACCGAGCGCGGCGCGGAGCGGGGCGAACTGCGGGTGCGGCGGCTGGGCGCCCCGGATCAGCGTGTCCATCGAGTCCGCGTCCGGGGCGGCGCGCAGGGCGTCGGCGATCTGCGTCGTCACGTAGGCGGTGCGGTCTTGCAGCACCAGGGGCAGCGGCGTGCCCGGGGGCACGGTGAAGGGCGGCAGCGTGGCCTCGCCGGGGCGCTCGCTGTTGCCGCCGCCGCGCTCCTCGGGCTCGCCGTCGGCCTCGTCGCTCGCCTCCACCGCCGCCAGCGCCTTGATGGCCTCGCGCTCGGCCGTGGCCGGGTTGCCCAGGCGGCCGTCGCGCAAGTACGCCGCCAGCGCGTCGAACAGCGCGACCTCCCAGCAGCCCCGCGCCGTCGCCAGCGCCTTGCGGTCGGCCTCGCTCGTCGGCTGGGCGACCACGGCCGCCCGCGCCTTGGCATAGGCCTCCGCCAGCGGCGGAAGGCGGTCGAGCGCGTAGGGCGCCGGGTCGAGGCCCTCGTCCGCCACGTTCGCCAGCGTGTCGGCCACGTGCTGCCCGGCCGGCGTCAGGCCGTCCGACCCCACGAGCCGAGGCGGTGCGTCCAGGCCCTCGAAAAGGCGCTCGAGCACCTTCGTCTCGCGCAGCGTCACGCAGCCCGCGGCGGTCGCCAGG
>CAINDO010000405.1 GCA_903847385.1 uncultured Myxococcales bacterium | reverse complement strand
GGTGGCACGGGCGGCAGCACGGGCGGCAACGCCGGCGGCAGCAGCGGCGGCAGCACGGGCGGCAACGCCGGCGGCAGCAGCGGCGGCAGCACGGGCGGCAACAGCGGCGGTGAGCCCGGCAAGGGCGGCGATCCAGGTACGGGCGGCAACGCCGGCGGCAACGGCGGTGGCGGCAGCATCGGCGGCGAGCCCAACACTGGCGGCAACGGCGGCGGCGGAAGCATCGGCGGCAATCCCAACACCGGCGGCATGTCCGCCGGCGGCGGCGAGCCCCCGCCCCCGGCCGATCGCGACCAGGACGGCGTGCTCGACGACGCGGACAACTGCCCGGACACGCCCAACGCCGACCAGGCGGATCGCGACGACGACGGCGTCGGTGACGCCTGTGACGGCCCGGCCGGCGACGTCGACAACGACGGCGTGCCCGACGCGGAGGACAACTGTCCGCTCCGGCCGAACAATCGCCAGGCCGACACCGACGGCGACGGCCTCGGCGACGTCTGCGACAACTGCCCCGACATCGCCAACCCGGACCAGGCCGACCGCAACGCCGACGGGCAGGGCGACCTGTGCGCCGACACCGACGGCGACGGCACGCCCGACGCCGCGGACAACTGCGTGAGCCTGCCCAACCCGGGCCAGGAGGACGGCGACGCCGACGCGATCGGCGACCGCTGCGACAACTGCCCCCGCGAGGCCAACCCGGGTCAGGCCGACGCCGATCGGAACGGCATCGGTGACGCCTGCGAGGTCCCCCTCGCCGACGACATGGACCTCGACACCATCCCGGACGCCGAGGACAACTGCGTCGAAATCCCGAACGCCGACCAGGCCGACGAGGACCAGGACGGCATCGGCAACCGCTGCGACAACTGCCCGATCGACGCCAACTTCGACCAGGCCGACATGAACGGCGACGGCGTCGGCGACGCCTGCGAGGCCAGCGACTCCGACGGCGACGGCACGCCCGACGCCGAGGACAACTGCCCCCGCGTGCCCAATCGCCAGGGCGACGACGACCAGGACGGCGTGGGCAACGCCTGCGACAACTGCCCGGACGTGGCCAACGCCGACCAGATCGACAGCGACGGCGACGGCGCCGGCGACGCCTGCGACGAGCTCGAGCCCCAGGCCTGGATTCAGCTCATCTGGGGCGACAACCGGGTCGACTTCGACCTGCACTTCCTGCACCCGCGCGGCGCCTACTACGGCCAGTACGACTGCTGGTCGAGCAACCGCCAGCAGCCCTGGTGCGACCCCGGCTACATCATCGACCAGCCCGGCGAGGGTGGCGGCACGGAGGAGCAGGTGCGCCTCGCCGCCCCCGAGGCCGGCTGGTACACCATCGCCGCGGACCTGTACTACCGCGACGGCGCCAACACCGGCGCCGCCCGCGTGGTGGTGCACTGCGGCGGCCAGGTCACGGAGTTCGGGCCCCGCCAGTGGCAGAGCATCTCGCTGCAGGAGCGCTCCATCTGGGAGGTCACCCGCTTCAACCCCGTGACCTGCGAGTTCCAGCCCATCGACGCCGTGCGCGCCGAGGCCTGCCAGCCCCGCGGCGGCTGCGAGTGCCCGGACTGCGACGCCGGCATCTGCGGACCGGCCAGTTGCCCGGCCAACGTCGCCTGCGACTTCGAGACGGGCGCCTGCCAGGACCTTTGCGCCGGCGTGCGCTGCCAGGCGGGCGAGATCTGTGACCCGACCACCGGGATGTGCTCGGCGGCCCCCGCCGACGTGACCTGCCTGGAGTGCAACGTCGACGCCGACTGCGGCGACGGCTTCCTCTGCGCGCACTACAACGGTGGCAACGCGCCCGGCGGCTGCGCGCGCATCTGCGACGCCCAGAACCCGGTCTGCCCGGACAACGCCCAGTGCACCCCCCACCAGCGCAACGGCGCCATCGTGAACGCCTGCGACGACCAGAGCGGCTGCCAGGGCCCCCCCGTGGACCTCTGCGCCGGCGTCGACTGCCGCCGGGGCGAGGTCTGCAACCCCGCGGACGGCCAGTGCGTCGCCTGCGTGGCCGACGCCGACTGCAACAATGGCGACGTGTGCGTGAACAACGCCTGCGTGGCCCCCATGGGCCAGGACCGTCAGGTCAGCGACTGGAGCGGCGGCAACACGCCGCCCGCTTGCCAGAACGACGGCGACTGCACCCCCGACGAGACGTGCACGGCCATCCAGTTCATCGGCAACGTGTGCACCCTCGACTGCAACGACGGGCTCCTCTGCCCCGCCGACTTCGTGTGCTGCACCGTGCCCGCCGGTGGCGGCGGCCAGGGTCTGAGCGGCTGCGTGCCGGTCAACAACCCCATCGCCCGCTTCTGCCAGTGACCCTTCGCCGTCGCTGATCCCGCCGCACTTTCCACGCGCCCCCCGGGAACAACGGGCCCTCGGGTTCCGGTTCTCCGGGGTGGATCATGAACAAGATGCAGCACCTCCACCCCACAATGCTCGCGTTCGGATACCGGCTGGCGCCTCTGCTCCTGCCGGCCGCCCCGGCCTGCGCGCAGGACGCCGGCCCCGTGGGGCTGGCGGCGCCCCAGGCGCTGCCCCTCGGTGAGACCGGCTGGCGCACCCTTCCCGTGCCCTCGGGTGAGTTCAAGCTGCAGGCCTACGACTCGGAGCGCGGCATGATCTCGGTCTCGCTGCCCGCCGAGGTCGTGGGTGCCGGACCGGGAGCCCCCCGCTACCGGATGCGGGCGGACGCGCCGCTGCTCGTGCCCGTGCCACCGGGCCTGCTCGGCGACGTCGTCGACGCCGAACGCAACGGTCGGATGGCGCTCGACGTCTCCTTCGAAGCCCTACCCCCCGTACCGTCGGACGGCCCCAACCGACCGGCGGACCTCGTCGAGGTGCGGCCGACGTGGGTGCGCCTGAACATCGAGCGCAATACGGTGGCCGAAGCCGCCGTCGGTGAGGCGGCCACAACGGCGCCCAAGGCCGGCGCCGTCGAGGTCGGCCCGACATGGTGCGAGGCGCGTCCCCTCTCCGAAGCCGCCGAGCGGCAGGTGCAGGCGGCGACGCTGAGGGTCGCCCGGCGGTGTGCCGTGCAGGCCGGCGAGCATGTCCCGTCCATCCGCGGCGCGCTCCAGATCGAGGTCGAGCGCAGCGCCATCGGCGAGCGCCGGAAGCCCAAGGTCGTGCTCGACGTGACCCTGTGCAACCGGCTCGTCGACTGCCTGACCGACGGCCTCGGCCGCGAGGACGCCCTGTGGTCGGCCCTCGAGGACGGCGACAAGGCCTTCATCCCCATCTACTTCAAGGGCGCGCCCGTGGCCGAGGCCGGTGACGGTGAAGCCGACGGCGCGACCACCGGCGGCAGCGAGCCAGCCGTGAGCGGCAGCGTCGTCCCCTGAAGGGGCGCCGGCGCCACCGTGCGGGCGTCGCCGTACCAGAGCAGGGACTGGGCCACCCCGACGACCGAAGTCGCCGGCACGAGACCGGTACGCTCGTCCGCAGGGCATTCGCGCCGGTTGTCGCAGTAGACGAAGAGCTGCCCCGGCTCGACCGCCGCGGGCGCCAGCACGAACCGCCAGGGGCGCCCGGCGCCGACGTGATCGCCCAGCACGCGCAGGAATCGCCCCGGCTCGATCTCCTCGATGACGAGCTGCTGCCGGTGGGTGCGAAAGCCACGCAGCGTCGGCTCGCGGTAGCTGAAGTTGCCGCCGACCACCGTCGCGATGGGCAGCTCGTTGAGCGTGAGGACGCCGGCCTCGGTCGCGATGTGGTCGCCCGGGACGCCCAGGACACGGCGCAGGACCACCTCGCCGCCGAGCTCGATGAGGACGATGTCGCCGCGACCGGCCTCGCGGGCGTGGCGCACCAGGGCCAGGTCGCCGTCCGCCAGCGCCGGCGCCATCATGTTCCCCCGCACGCGCACGACCTCCACGAGGAACATGCGGATGAGGCCGAGCGTGATGAGCACGGCCACGCCGACGATCTGCAGCACGGGCTTCCAGGGGAACCGGTATGCCGACGACGGCCCGATGACGAGGCTGCTCATGGGGTGGCGCCTCGGTACAGGACGTGTGGCAGACCGGCGAGGGCGGCGGCGAGGTCCGCGGATGTCCACCCGAAGTCCTCGGGGCAGATGCCCACGGGGGCGGCGCCCAGGCCACGCAGGCAGAGGACGAGCGCCGGGGGGGTGAAGACACCGGCCCGCAACAGGAGCAGCCGCGTGGGCGGCAGCAGCGGCGAGCCGGGCACCAGCAGCGGCGCGTCCGCGGGGAGCGCGGCGTCGCGCACCAGCCGGGACACCCGCCCCGCCAGGCGCCAGTCGACGAGGGCCGTCAGCGGGGGGAGCGGCGCCGTGGGCTCGACGCGCAGGACCAGGGCGTCGCACGGCGCGGCGAAGAGCCCTGCGAGTGTGGCGGGCGCCTCGCGCACCGATGGGCCGGCGGCCGCCGCCATGCGCTTCAGACTCGGCCCAGTTCCTGGGCGATGCGATCCAGGATGCCGTTGACGAAGGCGCCCGAATCCTCGGTGCCGTAGCGCTTGGCGAGCTCGATGGCCTCGTTGAGCGTGACCCGACTCGGCACATCCGGCTCGAAGGCGAGCTCGTAGGCCGAGAGGCGCAGGATGTTGCGGTCCACGATGCCCATGCGCGGCACTTTCCAGTTCAGGGAGCAGCGCGCGATCAGCTCGTCGAGGGCCGTGAGGTGGCCCATGGCGCCCTTGACCAGGCGCTCCACGAAGGCCCAGCGGGCGCCGTCGTCCGCCAGGAGCTTCATCGCCTTGGCGAGCTGCTTGGTGTCCTCGATCTTCAGCTCGGGCGAGTACATCGCCTCGAGGACGTCCGGATCGTCCCGAAAGTTGGCCCGGAAGAGCGCCAGGGCGTCCTCGGGCAGGATGGTGCGCGTCGCGTCGACGCCGAAGAGAATCAGGAGCGCGGCCTCGCGGGCCGCACGGCGCCCGGAAATCACGGTCACGCCTCCGTCCGGAGTCGGGCGAAGAGGTCCGCCATTTCGATGGCGGCCACGGCGGCCTCCCAGCCCTTGTTGCCGGCCTTGGTGCCGGCGCGCTCGATGGCCTGCTCGATGGTGTCCACCGTCAGGACGCCGAAGGTGATCGGCAGCGTGTGCTGCAGCCCCACGGTGGCCAGGCCCTTCACGGCCTCGCCCGCGACGTAGTCGAAGTGCGGCGTGGAGCCGCGGATGACGGCGCCGAGGGCGATGATGGCGTCGAAGCCGCCGCGCTCGGCGACCTTCTTGGCCAGCACGGGCAGCTCGAACGCGCCGGGGGCGCGGTAGATGGTGACGTTCCCGGGGCTGCCGCCGTGACGCACGATGGCGTCCAGGGCGCCCTCGACCAGGCGATCGACGATGAAGTGGTTGAAGCGACCGACGACGAACGCGAAGCGGCGGTCCGCGGCGCTGAGGTGGCCTTCGTGCACGGTGGGCTGGCTCACGGAGTGTCCTTTTGAATGGGGGACGCGGCGACCTCGACGGCGGGGCGCGGCGGGATGGGAACGTGTGATACGACCTCGAGGCCGTAGCCCTCGATGCCCTTGATCTTGGCCGGGCTGGTCGTCAGCAGGCGGAGCTGGCGCACGCCCTGGTCCAGCAGGATCTGGGCGCCGATGCCGAACTCGCGCAGATCGGGGGGCAGGCCGATGGCGCCGCGGTCGGGCGCGTCCGGCCCGAGGGCGCCGGGGATCTTGAGGACGGCGCCCATGCCGGCCATCT
Source organism: uncultured Myxococcales bacterium (assembly GCA_903847385.1). Taxonomy (GTDB): domain Bacteria; phylum Myxococcota_A; class Bradymonadia; order UBA7976; family UBA1532; genus CAINDO01. The sequence continues at coordinate 37,688 of CAINDO010000405.1, read as the reverse complement.
CGCGCACCAGGCGCGGCGCGGCCTTCTGCAGGTACACCAGCACGCCACAGCCCTCGCGCTCCATGGCGCGCAGGGCGTACTCCAGCCGCCAGCGGCTGTCCGTGCCGTCGCAGCGAAACACATCGCCCAGGACGCTCTCCTGGTGCACGCGGCCGAGCACGGGCGCGTCCTCGCAGGGGTTGCCCTTCACGAGCGCCAGGTGCTCCAGGTCGTCGACCTTGTTGCGGTAGCTGACCGCGCGGAAACGACCGATCTCGGCGACCTCGACCTCGACCTCGGAGACGCGCTCGACGAGGGACTCGCGCAGGAGGCGGTAGCGGATCAGCTCGGCCACGGACACGATGAGCAGGCCGTGGATGGCGGCGAAGCGCTCGAGCTGCGGCCGGCGCGCCATGGTGCCGTCCTCGTTCATGATCTCGCAGATCACGCCGGCGGGTTCGAGCCCGGCGAGGCGGGCGAGGTCCACGGAGCCCTCGGTCTGACCGGTGCGCACGAGCACGCCGCCCGCCTTGCTGCGCAGCGGGAACACGTGGCCCGGGCGGGCGAGGTCCTGGGGCCGGGCGTCCTTGCCGACCGCGACGCGGATGGTGTGCGCGCGATCGGCCGCGCTGATGCCCGTCGTGACGCCGGTGGCGGCCTCGATGCTGACGGTGAACGCGGTGCCGAAGCTGGCCGTGTTGCGCTGCACCATGAGCGGCAGGTCGAGCTGGTCGCATCGATCCGGCGTGAGGGCCAGGCAGATGAGCCCGCGCCCGTGCAGCGCCATGAAGTTCACGGCCTCGGGCGTGACGAGCTCGGCCGCCATGACGAGGTCCCCCTCGTTCTCGCGGTCCTCGTCGTCCACCAGGATCACCATGCGCCCGTTGCGGATGGTCTCAATCGCCTGCGCGACGCGGGCGACGGTCTCACTGTCCAGTCGTTTCATGGGTCAGGCGAATCCGTGGCGGGCCAGGAATTCCAGATCGATGGGGCTGCGCGGACCGCTCGCGTCGGGCCGGGGCCGAAGCAGACGCTCGACGTACTTGCCGAGCAGATCCGCCTCCAGGTTCACGCGGGCGCCGGGTTTCTTCCGGTGCAGATGAACGATCGACTGGGTGTGGGGAATCAAGACGAGGGAGAAGGCGTCGTCGAGCACGGTGTTGACCGTGAGGGACACGCCGTCGACGGCGATGGAGCCCTTGGGCACCAGATAGCGCATGACCTCGGGCGGGGCGGCGACGATCAGCTCGAGCGCCTGCCCGGCGGGCGCGACGCTGCGCACGGTGCCGGTGGCGTCCACGTGGCCGGCGACGATGTGGCCGCCGAGGCGGTCGCCCAGCCGCAGCGCGCGCTCCAGGTGCAGGGTGTCCCCCACGCGGCGGTCGCCCAGGGTGGTGCGCGCGAGGGTCTCGCCGGAGGCGTCCACCTCGAAGTGGTCGCCCCCGAAGGTCGTGACCGTGAGACAGGCGCCGTCGACGGCCACGGATTCGCCCGCGGTCAACTCGGCCACCAGGGCCGCCGGCGCGCCGATGGAGAGCGTGGCGCCCGGCCCCTGGGGGGTCGTTCGACGCAGCGTGCCGGCGGTTTCAATCAGCCCGGTGAACATGGCCCCTCAGAATACCGGATCATGCCCCGGATGCGCACGTCCTGCCCGAAGCGGCGATGTTCGACGGCTTCGAGCACCGGCGCGTCGGCCACCCGGTCGAAGCCGAGGCCCGCCAGGACGGGTCGGCCCTCCCCGAGCAGCCGCGGGGCGACGTAGAAACAGATGGCGTCCGCCAGGCGGGCCTTCAGCAGCGCCCCGTGAACGCGGCCCCCACCCTCGACGAGCAGGTTCACCACGCCCTGGCCGGCCAGCGCGCGGGCGACGGCGGTGAGGTCCAGGCCCTGCGCCGATGCCGGCACGGACAGCAGCGTGACGCCCCGCTCGGCGAACGCCGCGCGGCGGTCGGCGGGGGCCGCCTCGCCGTGGAAGACGAGCGCGCCGGGCCCGAAGACGGCGGCGGCGGGGTCGAGGTCGAGCGCGCGGTTGAGCACCACGCGGCGCGGATCGGCGCCGGGCACGCCGCGCACGGTCAGGCGGGGCTCGTCGAGACGGACGGTCTCGGCGCCGACGAGCACCGCGTCGGCGCGGGCGCGCAGACGGTGGGCGTCGCGGCGGGCGGCCTCTCCGGTGATCCACTTGGCGTCCCCGCCGGGCGCGGCGATGCGCCCGTCCAGGGAGATGCCGGCCTTCAGCGTGATCCAGGGGCGGGCGTCCAGGATGAACCGGCGGAACGGCGCGATGGCCGCCGCGCAGGCCTCGGCGGTCTCCCCGGGGCCGAAAGTCGCCTCGATCCCGGCGGCGGCGAGCAGGCTCAGACCTCGCCCGGCCACGACCGGGTTGGGGTCGATCACGCCGGCGTAGACGCGGCGCACGCCCGCGGCGATCAGGGCATCCGTGCAGGGCGGTGTGCGCCCGTGGTGGCAGCAGGGCTCGAGCGTGACGTAGACGTCCGCCCCGCGCGCGCGCGCCCCGGCGGCCCGGAGCGCGACGATCTCCGCGTGGGCCTCACCGGGCGGGCGCGTGACGCCCTCGCCCACGACCTCGCCGTCTCGCACGATCACGCAGCCGACCGTGGGGTTCGGGCTGGTGCGGTGCGGGGCGCGCGCGGCGAGCGCCAGGGCCCGCCGCATGTGCGTCGCCGGCGTGGACACGCTCAGGGGGCTCCTTCGGGCTTGTCGGCCTTGGCGGCCGGCTCGGCGCGCTGCGACAGGATGCGGGTCAGCTCGGCCATGAACTCGTTCACGTCCCGGAACTGGCGGTAGACCGAGGCGAAGCGCACGTAGGCGACCTCGTCTTCCTTTCGCAACGCCTCCATCACGGCCTCGCCGATGGCCGCCGACTGGACCTCGCGGTCCGGGTAGTCCTGGAAGCCCCGCTCGATGCCGTCGACGAGCTCGTCGATGCGCGTCTCGCTGACGTTGCGCTTCTTGAAGGCGAGCTTGATGCCGCGGCGGATCTTGTCCCGGTCGAAGGTCTCGCGCCGGTTGTCCCGCTTGACGACCGAGGGCAGGAGCTCCTCGACGCGCTCGTACGTGGTGAAGCGCCGCTCACAACGATCGCAGACGCGGCGCCGACGAACGGCGGCCGTGTCGCGCACCACGCGCGAGTCGATGACGCGTGTCTCTTCGTTCTTGCAGAAAGGGCAGAGCATGGGGGTCGGTCGATCAGTCTTGGTCTTGGAAGGACGATTCGAGGCGGTGGATCTTCACGACGCGGTCGGCGTGGCGGCCGCCCTCGAACTCCGCCGTGAGGAAGGCGTCCACGGCGGCGAGCGCGACGCCCTCGCCGATGACCCGGGCGCCCAGGCAGAGGACGTTGGCGTCGTTGTGGGCCCGGGACATACGCGCGGTGTACTCGTCGTGGCAGAGCGCGGCCCGGACGCCGGGCAGCTTGTTCGCCGCGATGGAGATCCCGATGCCGGAACCGCAGACCAGGATGCCCAGATCGGCCTCGCGGCGGCCGATCGCGCGGCCGACCTTCTCCGCCGAGTCCGGGTAGTCCACGCGGCCGGCGCCGAAGGGTCCCAGGTCGAGGCACTCGTGCCGCCCGGCGAGGTGCGCGGCGATGCGCTGCTTGAGGTCGAAGCCGGCGTGGTCGGAGGCGAGGGCGATGCGCATGGGGCGACCTGATCGTTTCGTCGAGGAGTCGGGGTGGCGGGCGCGCTCAGAGGCGCCGCAGGACCAGGCAGGCGTTCGTGCCGCCGAAGCCGAAGCTGTTGGAGAGCGCGACCCTCAGGGGCTTGCGGCGGGCGTCCCCGGGCACGTAGTCCAGGTCGCAGGCCGGGTCCGGGTGCTCCAGGTTGGCCGTGGGCGGGACCTCGCCGTATACGAGCGCCAGCGTGGTGTAGGCGGCCTCGACGGCGCCGGCCGCGCCGAGCATGTGGCCGGTGCAGCCCTTGGTGCTGCTGATCCACAGGCGCCGCGCGTGCTCGCCGAAGACCGCCTTCAGGGCGAGCGTCTCGATGGCGTCGTTGAAGGGCGTCGAGGTGCCGTGCGCGTTGACGTAGTCGACCGCGTCCGGGGGGAGTTCGGCGTCGTCCAGGGCCTTCTGCATGGCCCGCCGCGCGCCGCCGCCCTCGGGATCCGGGGCCGTGATGTGGTGGGCGTCCGAGGACGCGCCGTAGCCCACGAGCTCGGCCAGGATGCGGGCGCCGCGGGCCTCGGCGTGCTCCAGCGCCTCGAGCACGAGCACGCCCGCGCCCTCGGCGGCCACGAAGCCGTCGCGCTCCAGGTCGAAGGGGCGGCTCGCCCGGGTCGGGTCGTCGTTGCGCGTCGAGAGGGCCTTCATCGCGGCGAACCCGCCGATGCCCAGGGGCGTGATCGTCGCCTCGGTGCCGCCGGCGAACATCACGTCCGCCTCGCCGAGGCCGATGAGGCGGGCGGCGTCCCCGATGGCGTGGGCCCCGGTCGCGCAGGCGCTCACTGCGGAGAGGTTCGGCCCGAACGCGCCGTAGAGAATCGACACGTGGCCCGGCGCGAGGTTGGTGATGAGCCGGGGGATCGTGAAGGGGCTCAGGCGGCCGGGGCCCTTGGTGCGCAGCGTCTCGAGGGACTCCTCGAGGGTGTGCAGGCCGCCGAGGCCGGAGCCGATGAGCACGCCGGTCCGCTCGCCGAGGGCCTCGGGCAACGGACAGGGCAGCCCGGCGTCGTCCCCCGCCAGGCGCGCCGCGACGACGGCGTGCTGGATGAAGGGGTCCATCTTCTTCGAGTCCTTGCGCCCGATGTAGGGCGAGAGGTCGAAGTCGGGCACCTGACCGGCGATGCGGACGTCGTGGCCGGCGGTGTCGAAGGCCGTGATGGGCCCGATGCCGCTGCGCGCGGCGAGCAGGGCCGACCAGTTGGCCGGCGTGCCGACACCGAGGGGCGTGACCAGCCCCAGGCCAGTGACGACCACTCGTCGCGGCAACCTGCGCACGGTCTTACTCCAGGTGCTCCTGGATGTAGTTGATGGCGTCCTGCACCGTGCGGATGTTCTCGGCCTCTTCGTCCGGGATCTCGACGTCGAAGACCTCTTCCATCGCCATCACGAGCTCGACGATGTCGAGGGAGTCGGCGCCGAGATCGTCGATGAACGACGCCTCGGGCGTGACTTCGTCTTCGGCGACGTCGAGTTGCTCGACGATGATCTGCTTCACGCGCTCTTCGATGGTGGCCATGGCTACGCTCCAGAAAGGCGCCGGATTAGAACGAATGGGGGCCGGCCTGTCAATCGCGGGCCGGCGGTGGGGCTACCAGACCAGGGTGGCGGCGCCCCAGACGAGCCCGGCGCCGAGCGCCGCGAACAAAACCTTGTCGCCATCGGCGAGGCGCCCCTCACGGCGGGCCTCGTCCAGGGCGATGGGGATGCTGGCGGCGCTCGTGTTGCCGTACCGCTCCAGGTTCGCATAGATGCGCTCGCGAGGCACGTCGATGCGCTTGGCGACGGCTTCGAGGATGCGCAGGTTGGCCTGGTGCGGCACCACGAGGTTCACGTCCGCGGCGGACCAGCCCGTCTCGGCCAGGGCGGCCTCGATGACCTCGGTCAGGCGGTTCACGGCGTGGCGGAAGATCTCGCGCCCCTCCATGCGGATGACGCCCTCGTCGGCGTCGATGCGCAGGATGTCCGCGAAGCGGCCGTCGGCCCCCAGGCGGGTGTGCAGCAGGCCCCGGCCCGTCTCGGCGGGCACAGCCGAGAGCACGACGGCCCCGGCGCCGTCGCCGAACAGGATGCAGGTCTCGCGATCGGTGAAATCCACGCGGCGCGAGAGGACCTCGACCCCGACGAGCAGCACGTGTTGGGCCTGACCGCTCTCGATCTGGGCGCGGGCGAGGCTGAGGCCGTAGACGAAGCCGGCGCAGGCCGCCGAGAAGTCGAGCGCCGGGCAGCGCGCGCCGAGCGCCGCCTGCAGCGTGGGCCCCACGGCGGGCATCGGGCGGTCCGGCGTGACCGTGGCGACGAGGATCATGTCCAGGAACTCGGGCGCGAGGCCGGCGGCATCGAGCGCGCGCTGGGCGGCCACGAGCGCGAGATCGCTGGCCTTTTCGCCGGGCGCGGCCAGGCGGCGCTCGCGGATGCCCGTGCGCTCGACGATCCAGGCGTCCGTGGTGGAGACGCGGCGTTCGAGCTCGGCGTTCGTGAGAATCGCCGCGGGCACGCAGTGGCCCGTGCCGCTGAGGATGGCGCGGAAGCCGACGCCCGTCCGCTTGGCGGTCATGGCTCCGCCCCCCCGCCCGCTGCGCGGGACGGCCCCCCCGAGGGGGCTCTCGCTCCGCCTTCGGCTGCGCTCATGGCTCCGCCCCCCCGCCCGCTGCGCGGGACGGCCCCCCCGAGGGGGCCCTCGCTCCGCCTTCGGCTGCGCTCATGGCTCCGCCCCCCCGCCCGCTGCGCTCATGTGCCCACGGGCGCCAGGGCGCCGAGCGCTTCGTCCAGGCGGCCGACCAGGCGCTCGCGGGCCAGCGTGCGGGTCAGGCCGATGCCGCTGGCGACGGCCTCGGGCGTGGACGCGCCGTGGCCGACCACCGTGACGCCGTCGACGCCCAGCAGCGGCGCGCCGCCGACCTTGGCCCAGTCGAGCTCGGCCCGCAGGGAGCGCAGCGAGTGTTTGACGAGCGCGCCGCCCACCGTGCCCAGGAGCGTCTGCGTGAGCGTCGTGCGGACGCGGTCCATCAGCGCGAGCGAGATGCCCTCGCTCAGCTTGAGCACCACGTTGCCCGTGAAGCCGTCCGTCACCACGACGTCCACCACGCCCTGGGGCACGTCCCGGCCCTCGATGAAGCCGGCGTAGGCCAGCTTCGAGGCGGCGAGGCGGTCGTGGGCGTCCCGCAGGACCTCGGTGCCCTTGCTCGTCTCGGTGCCGTTGGAGAGCAGACCCACCGTGGGCCGGCTGCGCCCCAGATGCACCTGCGCGTAGGCCGCCCCCATGTGCGCGAACTGCACCAGGTGCGCGCTGCGGCACTCGGCGTTGGCCCCGACGTCCAGCAGGACGATGGGCGCGCGCAGCGAGGGCAGCACCGCGGCGATGGCGGGCCGCTCGCAGCCGCCCAGCCGCCGGAGCGTGAGGATGGCCACGGCGAGCACGGCGCCGCTGTTGCCGGCGGAGAAGAACCCCGCGGCCTGCGCGTCGCGCACGAGTCCCAGCCCCAGGTGGAGCGAGCTCTTGCGACGCGAGCGCGCCACCTTGGCCGGCGACTCGTCCATACCCACCGAATCGGGGGCATGGCAGACCGTGCACAGCGCGGGCGGAGCGCCGCGACGTTGAAGTTCGGGTCGGATACGGGCCTCGTCGCCCACCAGGACGACGGGGCCGAAACCGCTTTCAATCGCGCGGAGAGCGCCCTCGACGACGACCGCGGGACCGTGGTCGCCCCCCATGGCGTCGACCGCCACGGGTAGATCGAGGGCCGCGGACGGCGGGCCGTTCAGCCCTCGACCTCTTTCGTCTCGAGGACGTAGCGGTCGTTGTACCAGCCGCAAGCGCCGCAGACCCGATGGGGCTGCTTGGGGGCGCCGCACTTCTCGCACTCGTTGAAGACGGCCGCGCTGATCTTGTGCGTCGCGCGACGCATGTCTCGCTTGGAGCGAGACTTCCGTTTCTTGGGTACTGCCACGGAAAGACCTCCGGAAGGGCAAACGGCCGTCGGGCCGTGCGTTTTGGCGTCAGAAAATCAGCTGAGCTTCTTCTTCAATTCGAGCAACGGGGCCCATCGCGGGTCGATGGCGGCCTCGGGCTCGGCCTCGGGCGTCGAGGAGACGGCCGAGAGGACCTGCTCGAAGCGGGCGCACGCGGCGCCCTGCGACTCGACGCAGGTGGGATTCATGGGCATCTCCAGGAGGATGTCCTCGCGGAGAATGGGCACGAGGTCGATGGTGTCGCCCTCGTAGCAGTCGAGATCGTCGTCCGCGTCCGCGGCGTCCTCGGCGTCGAGGGCGACCTCGCCCGTGGGCGCGGCCTCGCGCTTGCCGGGGACCAGCAGGTGGCGAACCTTGCTCTCGAACTTGAAGACCAGAGGGTCGAGGCAGCGCACGCAGTCGTAACCGACGGCGACGGTGATCTCGGCCTCGACGAAGACGTCCCGCCGCGACCGGTAGACGTTGCCCGTGACCACCGCCGGGCCCTGGGCCCGGAAGCCGAGCTCGCCGATCATGCCCTTGAGCACTTCGTCGAGGGCTTCGGTCGCGATCTGGCCGCGGAACTCACGCGGGTCTTCCTGCAGATCGTCGAGGCGGAATTGGAGGTCGAGGGGCGTCATCGGAGACTTTGGGGAAACAAGGGACGCGGGAAGCTACAGGCCGAGGTCCCAAATGTCAATTGGCATGCGGAAATCTGCTAGAGACTCGGCGCGCCCGTCGTCGTGAGGAGGGCCTTGAGGTCCTCGTCGTCGAAGGAGAGGCCCGCACCGATGAAGAAATCGGTCTGGTCGGCGTTCCAGACGTCGTCGATGCCGGCCGCCACGTACAGATGCGTGAAGAACGTGTAGAGGCCCCACATCTTGATGCGGGGGTTCACGTTGTCATCGAAGGAGAAGATGTCCGCCGAGAGCTCGAGGTCGTCGTCGAGCAGGTGGACGTCGAGGCCGAGGCCGCCGGTGTTCTCGATGATGCCGATGCGGCCCGTGACGAAGTAGAAGCGCTTGGCGTACTCGAGCGAGAAGCGGAAGCGGTCCTCGGTGATGGTCTGCTGCTCGCGGATGACCGGGTTCTTGGTCGAGTCCGTCGTGTTGGTGACCGTCTCGCGGTACATCGAGCGGCCGCGCGGATCGTCGATGAGCTGCAGCATGTAGTACTTGTCGGGTTTGGGCTGGAGCTTGAGGCTGAAGTAGTTCTTCACGGCCGTCTCGCCCAGGTAGTACTCGCTGCGCAGGGCGACGATCGTCTGCAAGCGCGTGATCTTCTTGATGAAACGGCTGGACTCGTCCACCACGTCCGTCAGGCCGTTGATGAGCTTGTCGTCGTTGACGAGGCGACCGATGGTGCCCTGCCCGTTGTCGATCTTGGTGGCGATGGACTGCGTGCGGTCGAGCGTGCCATCGAGTTTGTCCATGGCGCTCTGCAGGCGGCTGACCGCGCCCTTGACGCTGGCGAAGCCCTCTTCGACGTTGCCGCTGTTCTTGCCGACGATGCCGCGGATCTCGTTCGTGACGGCCTTGACGTCCGCCATGACGGCCTTGGCGTCCCGCCGGAAGTCCGACGTGATGCCCGAGGCCTGCTCGCTGACCTCGGTGACGTTGTCGACGATGCGGTCGACCTTGGGCCCGTTGGCGCCCATCATCCGGTTCACCTCGGCGACGCTGCCGTTGATGTTGTCCAGGATCTGGGCCAGCTTCTGCTCGCCGTCCTTGCTGGAGATGACGGCGCGCACGCTGCCGGTGATCTCGCGCACGTTCTCGGCGATGACCTTGAGCTCGTTGACCAGGTCCGCGGGCGCGACATCGGTCAGAATGCGTTTGATCTCGTCGCCGTCTTTCAACGGCGTGCCCTTGTAGCCCGGCGTGAGCGCCAGGTAGTACTCGCCGAGCAGGCTGGCCTGCTTCTTGGCGACGGTGGCGTCCGACTTCAGGGGCGTGTTGACCTTCACCCAGACCCGGGCGCGCTCGCCGTCGAGCTCGATCTTGTCGATCTGCCCGATGTTGATGCCGGCGATGACCACGCGGGACTTCTCGACGAGGCCGCTGACGTCGTCGAAGACGCAGTAGACCCGGTACCCCGAGGGGTCGTCGCCGATGCCCTCGCGCACCTGGCCGACCATGTAGATGAAGGCGGCGACGCCGATGAGGACGACGAGCCCGACCTTGAACGGCGTGAGGATCTCTTTCATTTGAACATCAGCGCCGTCAGGAAGTAGTCCGCCACCAGGATGAGCACGCTGCCGTAGACCACGGCCTGCGTGGTCGCCAGGCCGACGCCGCGGGCGCCGCCGCTGGCGTAGTAGCCCTTGTAGCACCCCACCATCGTCAAGATCCCGCCGAAGACGAAGGCCTTGATGATCCCGCTCATCAGGTCCTCGGGGTCGACGAACCAGCGCGTCTTGCCGAGGAAGATGCCCTTGTCGATGTTGAGGAGCACGACGCCGACGAAGTAGGCGCCCGCCATGCCGATGAGCGTGAACAGCGCGCTGAGCACCGGCACCATGATGAGCCCCGCCAGGAACCGCGGGACGATCAGGTACTGCACGGGGTTGACCGCCATGGTGTAGAGCGCGTCGATCTGCTCGGTGACCTTCATGGTGCCGAGCTCCGTGGCGATGCCGCTGCCCGCCCGCCCCGTGACCATGAGGCCCGTCAGCACGGGCGAGAGCTCCCGCGCGAGCGAGATGGCCACCGTGGAGCCCACGAGGCTCTCGGCGTTGAAGAGCTTGAACGCCCCGGCGCCCTGGAGCGCGAAGACCGCGCCGGTGAACAGGCCCGTGAGCATCACGATGAACAGGCTGCCGACGCCGACGAACTCCATGGCCTGAAAGAGCAGGCGGAAGCGGTAGGGCGGGCGCACCGTCCAGACGAGCGTCTCGATCAGGAGCATCGTGGCCTGACCGACGGCCTCGACGGCGTCGATGGTCTTCTGCCCGAGCTCGGTGATCCTGCGCTTCATGTGGGGCGTTGTCGCAGTCCCGGTTCCAAGGTGTCAACGGACCTGATTGCCCTCGGGCGCCGGCGCTGCCACGATGCGGGCCCATGATCGTCCTGCTCTCGATCTACAGCTGGTTCTGGATGTCGTTCGTCCTGCTGGTGAACTTCTTCGCCGTCGTGCTCGTGGGCGCGGTCACCGTGCCCTTCGATCGCGGGCGCTACCTGGTCGGGCGCACGGCGCGGTTCGTGGGCTCGTTCGCGGCGCGCGGGAATCCGGCGTGGCGCTTCTCCTGGGGCGGCGAGCGGCCCGCCAATCCGCGCAAGCCCTACATCGTGGTCAGCAACCACGAGTCAAACTTCGACCCGTTTCTGCTCTCCTACCTGCCCTGGGAGATGAAGTACCTGTCCAAGCGGGCGCTCTTCCGCATCCCCGTGTTCGGCTGGTCCATGGCCATCGTCGGGGACATCGCGGTGGACCGCGGCGACAAGAACAGCCGGGGCCGCTCGCTGGAGGGCTGCCGCGCGGTCCTGCGGAACAAGGTCAGCGTCCTGATCTTCCCCGAGGGCACGCGCAGCAAGACCGACGACCTGCTCCCCTTTCGGCACGGCGCGTTCCGCCTGGCCATCGAGGAGGGCGTGGACATCCTGCCCGTGGGCCTCGCCGGCACGCGGCACGCGCTGCCCAAGGGCTCGTGGCGCATCCACCCCGCGCGGGCCCACGTGCTCGTCGGGGCCCCCGTGAGTACGACCGGCCTGAGCCCGGACGACGCCCCCGCCCTGGCCGAGCGGGTGCAGGGCATCGTCGAGGACCTGCGGCGGCAGGCGCGGGCGCACTGCGCCTGAACGTTGCAGCGGGCGCGCCGTTGGGGTACTCCGCCCGCAAACCCGTGTTCGAGGGGAGTCCCGCGATGCCCGCTTTTCCGTTCGTCGAGGCCGAGGTCGATTTCGCCGCGCTGGAGCACACCGTGCTCGCGCTGTGGCAGCGGACGGACGCCTTCGCGCGCTCCGTGACCCAGCGCCCCGAGAGCGCCGCCTACGTGTTCTACGACGGGCCGCCCTTCGCCACGGGCCTGCCGCACTACGGCCACCTCGTCGCGTCGACGCTGAAGGACATCGTGCCGCGCTACTGGGCGATGCGCGGGATGCGGGTGGAGCGCCGCTTCGGCTGGGACACGCACGGCCTGCCCATCGAGAACCAGATGGAGCGCGAGCTCGGGCTCTCCGGGCCGACGAGCGTGCGCGAGTTCGGCGTCGACAAGTTCAACGAGGCCTGCCGCGCCAACGTGCTCAAGTACACGGCGGAGTGGGAGAAGGTCGTCACGCGCCTCGGCCGCTGGGTGGACTTCGAGAACGACTACAAGACCATGGACGCCGCCTTCATGGAGAGCGTCTGGTGGGTCTTCAAGCAGCTCTGGGACAAGGGCCTGGTCTACAAGGACCGCCGCGTGATGCCCTTCTCGTGGAAGCTGTCGACCTCGCTGTCCAACTTCGAGGCCAACTCCGACTACCGCGACGTACAGGACCCCGCGCTCACCGTGCGCCTGCCCATCATCGGGGACGCCGACGACGCCGCGCTGCTGATCTGGACGACGACCCCCTGGACGCTGCCCTCGAACCTGGGCGTGGCCGTCGGCCCCGAGATCGACTACGTGCGGGCCCGGCGCAAGGCCGACGGCCACGTATACATCGTCGCGGCCGAACGCTCGAAGACCGTGCTGGGCGAGGACGCCGAGGTGCTCGCCACGATGAAGGGCGCGGAGCTGGTGGGCGTGAAGTACACGCCGCTGTTCCCCTACTTCACGGACACCGAGAACGCGTTCCAGGTCATCCCCAGCGGCCACGTGACGACCGGGGACGGCACGGGCCTGGTGCACATGGCGCCGGCCTACGGCGAGGACGACTTCGCGGCCTGTAAAAAGGCCGGCATCCCCGTCGTGGATCCCGTCGACGAAGAGGGCCGCTTCACGGCCGCCGTCGCGGACTACGTGGGCCAGAACGTCAAAGAGGCCGACAAACACATCATCCACGACCTGAAGGCCCGCGGCTCGGTCTTCAAACACGACACCATCCAGCACAGCTACCCCTTCTGCTGGCGGTCGGGCACGCCCCTCATCTACAAGACGGTGCCGGCCTGGTTCGTCAAGGTCGAGGCCCTGCGCGACCGCATGGTGGCCCACAACGAGGCGATCCACTGGGTCCCCGAGGCCGTGGGCGCCAAGCGTTTCGGCAACTGGCTGGCCGAGGCCCGCGACTGGAACATCTCGCGCAAGCGGTTCTGGGGCACGCCCATCCCCGTGTGGAGCTGCCCGGACTGCGGCGTGGACACGGCCGTGGGCAGCATCGCCGAGCTCGAGGCGGCCTCGGGCGCCGGCGAGCCCGTGACGGACATCCACCCCCACCGCATCGACCATCTGCACGTGAAGTGCTCGGGCTGCGGCGGGGCCAACGCCAAGCGCATCCCGGACGTGTTCGACTGCTGGTTCGAGTCCGGCGCCATGCCCTACGCCCAGGACCACTACCCCTTCGACGCCGCCCGCGCGGCGCAGTGGGGCGACCGTTTCCCGGCGCAGTTCATCGCCGAGGGCCTCGACCAGACCCGCGGCTGGTTCTACACGCTGCTCGTGCTCTCCACGGCCCTGTTCGACGCGCCCCCGTTCAAGAACTGCATCGTCAACGGCCTGGTGCTGGCCGAGGACGGCAGCAAGATGTCCAAGTCCAAGCGCAACTACCCGGATCCGGCGCTGATCCTGGAGAGCTACGGCGCGGACGCCCTGCGGGCCTACCTGATCAGCTCGCCGGTGGTGCGCGCGGAGCCCCTGCGCTTCAGCGAGACGGGCGTGCGCGAGGTCGTGCGCACCGTGCTGCTGCCCCTGCGCAACGCCTGGTCGTTCCTGGTGCAGTACGCCAACATCGACGGCTGGCACCCGGGCACGGGCATGGGCGAGCAGGCCACGCCGGCAGTGGCCGAGCGCCCCGAGCTCGACCGCTGGCTGCTCTCGGTGCTGCAGTCGCTGGTGCGCGAGGTGAACGAGCAGATGGAGGGCTACTACCTGTACAAGGTCGTGCCCCCGATGCTGGGCTTCATCGACCACCTGACCAACTGGTACATCCGCCGGAGCCGGCGCCGGTTCTGGCGCAGCGCGACGACCGCCGAGGCGCGCCGCGACAAGGCGAGCGCCTACGCCACGCTCTACGAGACGCTGGTGACCTTCAGCAAGCTCACCGCGCCCGTGTTGCCCTTCATGTCCGAGGCCCTGTACCAGAACCTGGTCGTGGCCCCGGGCGTGGTCGAGGGCGAGCGCGACAGCGTGCACCTGTGCGACTACCCCACCGTGGACGCCGCGCTGATCGACGCCGATCTGGAGCGCGAGGTGGCCCTGACCCGCGAGGCCGTGGGCCTGGGCCGCGCGCTGCGCGAGAAGCACAAACTCAAGACGCGGCAGCCGCTCGCACGGGTGACCATCGTGCACCACGAGACCAGCGCCCTGGCCGCGCTGGAGCGTCACCGGGAGCTCATCGCGGACGAGCTGAACGTGCGCGAGGTCGCGCTGGTTCGGGACGACGCCGATCTGGCGAGCCTGACCTTCAAGGCCAACTTCAAGACGCTCGGGCCCAAGCTCGGGCAGCGCATGAAGGAGGCCGCGGCGTTCATCGGCGCCCTGAGCCGCGAGCAGTTCGCGCTGCTGCAGGACGGCGGCGCGCTCGAAGTCGCCGGCGCGAACGTGACGCTGGCGGACGTGCTCGTGACGCGCACGGCCCGCGGCGACGTGGTCATCGAGACGGCCGGCGCGCTGACCGTCGCGCTGGAGACGACGCTGGACGAGAAGCTGATCGCCGAGGGCCACGCCCGCGAGGTGGTCAGCCGCGTGCAGAAGATCCGCAAGGACACGGGCCTGGCGGTGACCGACCGCATCGCGCTGCAGATCTGGTGCACGGACGACGCGCTGAGCGCCGCCCTGGACGCGCACCGGGTCTATGTGGCCGACGAGGTGCTCGCCGTGCGCATCGACCTGAGCACGGGCGAGCCCGTGAGCGGCGCGGTGGTGCTCGAGGGCCTGCCCGTGACCGTGTTCGTGGAGAAGTTCCAGGGGTGAGGCGGGTCGATCGACTCGTTCTCGCCCGCCGTGCTCGACCTGCGCCGAGCTCTGTCGAGACGAGAACGCGGGCAAAACGGAGTCGCCGGTCGCCCCCCGCAACGCCCGCGTGAACTCCCGGTGAAGTCTCGCGCGGTCCCGCCGCGCGGCTTTGCGCCGCCCCCGCGGATCGGCTACAACGCGCGCGTCTTCTGAACCGCCCGGAGGCCCGATGAAAGCCGCGCTCGCCCACCTCGACACCCACTGGGAGGCCGTTCTCGGCGACCTGGCGGACTTCGCCCGCATCCCCGGCGTCTCGGACGCCGCCTACCCCAAGGCGCCCGTGCGCGCATCGGCCGAGTGGCTCGCCCGCCGCCTGAAGGCCGCCGGCTTCGAGACGGCCGAGGTCGTCGGCTTCGGCGACGCGCACCCCTACGTGGTCGCCGAGTGGCTCGGCGCCCCCGGCGCGCCCACGCTCCTGCTCTACGGCCACCACGACGTGCAGCCCCCCGGCCGCCCGGAGAAGTGGGTCTCGCCCGCCTTCGAGCCGGAGATCCGCGACGGCCGCATGTACGGCCGCGGCGTGGTGGACGACAAAGCCGGCGTGATGATCCACGTGGCCGCGCTGGAGGCCTGGCTGAAGGCCGAGGGCCGCCTGCCCTGCAACGTGAAGCTCATCGTCGAGGGCGAAGAGGAGTCGGGCAGCGAGAGCCTCGAGGCCTTCTTGAACACGTACCGGGAGAGGTTCCAGGCGGACGTGATCGTGCTCACGGACACGGCCAACCTGGACACGGGCATCCCCTCGATCACCTACACGCTGCGCGGCCTGGTGGCTGTCGACGTGGAGGTCGCCGCGCTCGACCACCCCGTGCACAGCGGCATGTGGGGCGGCCCCGTGCCCGATCCGGTCATGGCCATGTGCCGCATCCTGGCCGGCCTGACCCACGCGGACGGCTCCATCAACATCCCGGGCCTGTACGACAAGGTCCGCGACGACGCCGCCGGGCGAGAGCGCCTCGCGCACCTGCCCTTCGACGCCGAGCGCTTCAAGGTCGACGCCGGCATGCTCGAGGGCGTCGAGTTCGCCGGCGAGGCCGGCCGCAGCGTCTACGAGAAGCTGTGGACGCGGCCCTCGCTCACGCTGACCGCGCTGGAGGCCCGGCCGCTCAAGGGCGCCATCAACCAGCTCATCGAGTCGGCCAGTGCCCGCGTGACCATCCGCGTGGTGCCCGACCAGGACCCCGCCGAGATTCAGCGCCTGCTCATCGCCGCGCTGGAGGCCAACCCGCCCCACGGCGTGAAGGTCACGACGACGGCCAAGGCCGTGGGCGGCTACTGGTCCACCGTGCCCGAGGGCCCCGCCTTCGAGGCCGCCGAGCGCGCCCTGAAGGCCGGCTTCGGCGCGGACGTGGCCTACATCGGCTGCGGCGGCAGCATCCCCTTCGTGCAGCCCTTCGCGGACGTGCTCGGCGGCGTGCCCGCCCTGCTGCTCGGCCTGGAAGACCCCATCTGCAACGCGCACGGCGAGAACGAGAGCCTGCACCTGGGGGACTTCAAGAAGGCGACCGTCGCCGCCGTTCATCTCTACGCCGAGCTGGCGACGGCCCTCACGCCGCGCCCTCGCGCCTGATCCGGGAGACATCGAGATGCGCACTTCCCTTTCACGCTCGACCCGCCTCGCGGGTCTCTCGGTCGCCGTCCTGGCGGCCTGCTCCAGCGGCAGCACCAGCAACGGCGGCGACTCGCCCCTGGACGCCTCGCTTCGCGCCGATCAGGGCGGCATGGCCGGCATGATCCCCGCGGGCGGCATGGGCGGCGAGCCCATGGGCGGCACGCCCGTCGCAGGCGAGGGCGGCGCGGGCGGCGCGCCCGTCGCCGGCACCGGCGGCACGGGGGGTACACCTGTGGGCGGCACCGGCGGCACACCCGTCGGCGGCACCGGCGGTACGCCCGTCGGCGGCACGGGCGGCGAGGGCGGTGCGATCGGGCCCGTGGACATGGGCGTGACCCCGGACCTGGCGCCGGACGTGCCCCCGCCCCCGGATCTCGGCCGGCTGGTGATCAATGAGATCGACTACGACCAGGTGTCGTCGGACACGGCCGAGTACATCGAATTGTACAATGCCGCCGACGCGCCCTCGCGCCTGCGCGGCAAGCGTCTGGAGCTGGTCAACGGCAGCAATCAGGACGTGTACGCCAGCTACGACCTGGGCGCGATCGCCGCCGAGCTGCCGGCGCACGGGTACCTGGTGATCGGCGCGGCGGACGTGCTCGCCGCCCTGCCCGAGGGCACGCTCTCGCTGGCGCTCGACACCGGCATCCAGAACGGCGCGCCCGACGGCGCCCGCATCATCGACGCCTTCGTGGCGCCCGAGGCCCACGTGGACGGCCTGGCCTGGGAGGGCTCGCTGGCCAACGTCGGCGAGGGCGACGGCGCCCCCGGCGACACCGAGGGTGGCCCCGGCGCCATCGGCCGCTGCCCCAACGCGGTCGACACGGACGACAACGCCGCCGACTTCGTCGAGATCGTCAACAGCCCCGGCGTGGAGAACGTCTGCCCGCCGCCGGCGCCGCACATGCTCACGCTGACGATCGACCCCGTCGAGGTGCCCGCCCGGTCTCCCTTCGAGGTGACCGTGGCGCTCGACCTGCCCGCGGGCATGGACGGCCTGCCTTTGGTCTTCGACTTCACGCCCGCCGCCGGCGCCCGCGGCCCGGACGCCGCGCTCATCGACGCCGGTCAGCTCGACGGCACGTTCGTGTTCTTCGCCGGCGCCACGCCGGGCCCCGTGCACCTCGTCGTCGAATCGCCGGACCTGAACCTCACCGCCGAGGCCGACTTCACGATCATCGACCCCCTGCCCGTGCAGCGCACGCCCCTCGTGGTCAACGAGGTGGACGTGGACCAGCCGGGTGTCGACGACGGCGAGTTCATCGAGATCCACAACCCGACGGACCTGGACGCGCCCCTCGTCGCGCTGGAGCTCCAGCTCGTGAACGGCACGACCGGCGCGATCTACGACACCTACGACCTCGAGCTGCTCGGCGAGGTCCTGCCCGCCCACGGCTACCTGGTGATCGGCGACACGGAGCTCGTGGTCGACCTGCCGCCGGACGTCCTGCGCGCGGAGCTGACCGGCTCCATCCAGAACGACGCCGGCCACGGCGTGCGCATCGTGGACGTGCTCACGGACATGCCCGTGGTGCTGGACACGGTGGCCTTCGAGACCAACCCGGGCATGCTCGCCGAGGGCCGCCCGACCCGCGTTCGCGACACCGGCGCGGACGCCCCCTACACCGTCGCGCGTTGCCCGAACGCCGCCGACACCGGCGACAACGCCGCCGACTTCGCCTTTGCCCGGCCCACGGTCGGCGCGCCGAACGACTGCCTGCCCGAGCTCGGCCTCACCCTGACGCCACCGCAGGTCCTCGTCGGCGCCGCCTTCGAGGCCCGCGTCGAGCTGCCCTTCCCCGCCCCCGCGGGCGGTGAGGCGGTGAGCTTCACGCTCGCCCCGGCCGGCGGGAGCTGCGCCGCGGACGCGCGCATCGCCGAGGGCACGCGCGTGGCCATCGTCGACTGCGTCGGCCCCGACGCCGCCGGCGACTACACCGTGACCGCCGAGACGGCGACCGCCCAGGCCGAGGCCGCGCTGTCCGTGATCGAGGCGCCGCCCGTGCCCGCGCACCCCATCATCAACGAGGTCGACTACGACCAGCCCGCGACGGACACCACGGACTTCATCGAGATCCTGAACCCGACGGAGGACGTGCTCGACCTGGCGCCGTTCTCGGTGCAGATCATCAACGGCAGCGACGGCAGCGTGATCGACGAGTACGAGCTCGGGCTCGCCGCCGACCGCCTGCCCGCCGGCGGCACGCTGGTCATCGGCATGGACGACGTCCTCGCCGCGCTGCCCGCCAACGTGCCCGCGATCCCGATGTCCGGCCCCACGGCCGGCGGCCTGCAGAACGGCCCGGACGCGGTCCGCCTCGTGCAGCGCCTGCCCGGCGGCGTGGAGTTCATCGACGGCCTCGCCTACGAGGGCTCCGTCCGCGGCGCGGGCGAGGGCAATCCCCCGGCCCTCAACGACGCGGCGGCGGACCTGGCCTTCAGCCTCGGCCGCTGCCCCAACGGCGTGGACACGGACGACAACGCCAGCGACTTCCGCCTCGGCGCGCCCACGCCCGGCGCCGTGAACGACTGCCCCGCCGCCCTCGCGGCCGTGGTCGACCCCGCCGCGGTGCTCTCGGGCCAGCGCTTCACGCTCACGGTCAGCCTGCCCGTCCCCAACGACGGCGCCGACCTGCCCATCGTCGTCGCGCAGAACCCCATGGCCCGCGTGACCTGCCCGTTGGACGCCATCATCGCCAACGGCGCGCGCACGGCGCAGCTCGTCTGCACGGCCGGGGACGTGGCCGGCGAGGTCGCCCTCGACATCACGGCCGGCGGCCTGCACGCCCAGGCCACGGTCACGGTCCAGGCCCTGCCCGCCGGCCGCGGCGGCCTGGTCATCAACGAGATCGACCCCGACCAGCCCGGCGCCGACAACGGCGACTTCCTGGAGATCCTCAACGCCGGCAACGCCGCCGTCGCCCTGGACGGCCTGGTCGTCGAGCTGGTCAACGGCGCCAACGGCGACGTCTACGGCACGATCAACCTGTCGGCGGCGGGTGCGGGCGCCATGCTCGCCCCGGGCGGCTACCTGGTCGTCACCCACGAGCAGTCGATCGTCAACGCGTTGCCCGCCGGCGTCCTCGGCATCCGCACGGCGGACGTGTTCCAGAACGGCCCCGACGGCGTGCGCCTGGTGGACCAGAACGCCGAGACCACACTCGACGCGATGTCCTACGGCGCGTCGATCAACGGGCTGACCGAGGGCCGCTTCGCCCCCCTGGACAACGGCTTCGCCGGCTCGCTCGGCCGCTGCCCCAACGGCGTGGACTCCCAGGACAACGCCCGCGACTTCGTCTTCGGCACGCCGACGCCCGGCGTCGCCAACGACTGCGCGAACTGAGGCGCCCCGTGTTCATGCGCAAGCGGATCGCCCTGATCTCCACGGGCGGCACCATCGAGAAGACCTACGACGAGCTGCAGGGCGTGCTGTCCAACAAGGTCAGCGTGCTCGACGTGATGCTCGCCACGCTCGAGTTGCGCGGCGTCGAGATCGTGCGCATCCCCTTGATGAACAAGGACAGCCTCGAGATGAGCCCCCAGGACCACGACCTGATCGCACGCACGGCCGGCACCATGGCCGAGGCGCACGACGGCGTGGTGATCGTGCACGGCACGGACCGGCTGGCCGTGACCGGCGAGCGGACCCACACCTTGTTTCCGACGCCCCGCGTGCCCATTGTCCTGACGGGGGCCATGCGCCCCTACGAACTGCGGAGCACGGACGCGCTGCAGAATCTGACCGAAGCGCTGCTGGCCGTTCAGCTCGTGGCGCCGGGCGTCTATGTTGCGATGCACAATCGCGTACTGGCTTTCCCAGGGGTGATCAAGGACCGCGACCACGGTACCTTCGTGCGGGCCGACACCGGCTGAACCGCTCCCGGGGTGGACGAGAGAACATGTTGCACCGAGGCCTCAGCGAGATTCTGGCGCGCCACCGATACGAACCGGGGCGTTTGGTGCAAATCCTGCGAGACGTGATGCAGGCCGAGGGCTACCTGAGCCCGCCGACCATCACGGCCGTGGCCGAGGCGCTCCGCGTGCCGCGCAGCCAGGTCGAGGGCGTCGCCGGCTTCTACGCGTTCTTCGCCACGGAGTTCCGCGGCCGGTATCGCGTCCTGTTCAGCGACAACATCACGGACGAGATGCAGGGCAGCGGCGAGCTCCGCCGTCGCATGCTGGACGCCTTTCACCTGGAGCTCGGCGAGGTCAGCCGCGACGGCCAGGTCAGCGTGGGCCTGACGGCCTGCACGGGCCTGTGCGACCAGGGACCGGCGATGCTGGTGAACGGCCGACCCATCGCGCGCCTGACGCCCGCCCGCATCGGCGCCATCAGCGCCCTCATCCGCGGCGGCTCCCCCGTGGAGCAGTGGCCGGACAACCTGTTCACGATCGACACCCACGTCGAACGACGCGACCGCCTGCTCGACACGGTGGTCGAGCCCGGCGCCGCGCTGGACGCCGCCATCACCCGCGGCGCGACGGGCACGCTCGCCGAGCTGCGCGCCTCGGAGCTGCGCGGTCGCGGCGGCGCCGGCTTCTCCGCCGGTCAGAAGTGGACGGCCTGCGCGGCGGCCCCGGGCCCCGAGCGCTACATCGTCTGCAACGCGGACGAGGGCGAGCCGGGCACCTTCAAGGACCGCGTGCTGCTGACGACCCACATCGGGCAGCTCCTCGAGGGCATGACCGTGGCGGCCCACGCCGTGGGGGCGCAGCGCGGCTTCATCTACCTGCGCGGCGAATATCCCTTCCTGGAGCCCATCGTCGAGGCCGCCCTCGCCGCCCGCCGGGGCGCCGGTCTTCTCGGTCGGGACGTCCGGGGCGTGCGCGGCTTCGACTTCGACATCGAAGTCCACCACGGCGCCGGCGCCTACGTCTGCGGCGAGGAGTCGGCGCTCATCGAGTCGCTCGAGGGCAAACGCGGGATCCCGCGCAACCGCCCCCCCTACCCCGTCACGCACGGCTACCTGGGCAAACCGACGGTCGTGAACAACGTCGAGACCCTCATCGCCGCCGCGCAGATCGCGCTCCACGGCGGGGCCTGGTTCCGCACGCTGGGCACGCCGAAGTCGGCGGGCACCAAGATCCTCTCCGTCTCCGGGGACGTCGCGCGGCCGGGCATCTACGAGTACCCCTTCGGCGTGACGGTCAAGCAGGTCCTCGCGGACGCCGGCGCCGAGCGCGCGCAGGCCGTGCAGGTCGGCGGGCCCTCGGGTGTGCTCCTCGCCGCCCACGAGTTCGGCCGCCGCATCGCCTTCGAGGACGTCCCGAGCGCCGGGGCGTTCATGGTCTTCGACGAGACGCGCGACATCGTGCGGGTCGTGGACAACTTCGCGCGCTTCTTCGCCCACGAGAGCTGCGGTTTCTGCACCCCCTGCCGGGTCGGCACGACCCTCGTGAAGCACATGATGGGCCGTCTGACCGCCGGCGAGGGCTCCCGCCGCGACCTCAAGGACTTGACGCGCGTCACGCGGCTGATGAAGTCCTCGAGCCAATGTGGCCTCGGCCACACGGCCGGGAACCCCGTGGTCGACGCCCTCGAGAAGTTCAAACCGGCGTTCGTCGACCGCCTGCCCAGCCTGGACGTCCGGCCCGTGTTCGACCTGGACGCGGCGCTCGGCCCCGCCCGCGAGGCCACCGGCCGCGACGATCCGGGCGCCCACTTCGGCCACGGAGAAGAGACGTGACCTTCACCCTCGACGGCCACGACATCCCCTTCGAGCCCGGGCAGACCGTGGTGCAGGCCGCCCTGGCCGCCGGCCACTACATCCCGCACCTGTGTTACCACCCGGAGTTCCAGCCCCACGGGAGCTGCAAGGTCTGCACGTGCACCGTCAACGGTCGCACCGCCACGAGCTGCACCACCCCCGCGAGCGAGGGCCTGGAGGTCGCCTCGGAGACACCGGAGATTCAAGAGATCCGTCGTGATCTCGTGCAGTTCCTGTTCACGGAGGGCAATCACTTCTGCCCGTCCTGCGAGCAGAGCGGCGACTGCATGTTGCAGGCCGTGGGCTACGAGCTCGGCGTCGTCACCGGGCACTACAACCCGCTCTTCCCCAACCGACCGGTGGACGCGTCCCATCCGGATGTCTTGCTGGACACGAACCGCTGTATCCTGTGTGAGCTCTGTGTTCGCGCGAGCGCCCAGATCGACGGCAAGAGCATCTTCGCCCTCTCCGGTCGCGGCATCACGAAACACCTGATCGTGAACGCCGAGTCCGGCCGCCTCGGGGACACACAGCTCGCCACCACGGACAAGGCGCTGGATGTCTGCCCCGTGGGCGCGATCCTGCGCAAACGCACGGGCTTCCGCGTGCCCATCGGCCGGCGCACCTACGACGCCCGCCCGATCAGCCAAGTGACGGTGGAGCCCGCGAAATGAACCCCGAGCGCCCGAAACGCAAACTCCGCGTCGCCACGACCTCGCTCGCCGGCTGCTTCGGCTGCCACATGTCCTTCCTGGACATCGACGAGCGACTGATCGAGCTGCTCGAGCACATCGAGTTCGACGCCTCGCCCCTGACCGACATCAAGACGCCCGGCCAGTGCGACCTCGGCCTCATCGAGGGCGGCCTCTGCAACGCCGAGAACGTCCACGTCCTGCTCAACATGCGGCAGAAGTGCCGCATCCTGGTGGCCATGGGCGCCTGCGCCATCAACGGCGGCCTGCCGGCCCAGCGCAACCACCTGGACATCCGCGACTGTCTGCAGACCGTGTACCTCACGGGCGTGGGCCTGAACCGGGGCTTCATCCCCAACGATCCCGAGCTGCCCCTGCCGCTCGACCAGGTTCACCCGCTGCACGACGTCGTGAAGATCGACTATTTCCTGCCCGGCTGCCCGCCCCCGGCGGACGCCATCTGGCAGTTCCTGACGGATCTGATCGCCGGCCGCACGCCGCAGCTCGGCCACGGCCTGATCCACTATGACTGACACGCGCGAGGTCCGACCGTGAACTCCCTGGAGAAAGCCGAGCACCCCGCCGGCCTGAAGCGCATCGCCATCGAGCCGGTCTCCCGGGTCGAGGGCCACGGCAAGGTCACGATCCTGCTGGACGCCGAGAACCGGGTGCACCAGGTGCGCCTGCACATCGTCGAGTTCCGCGGCTTCGAGCGATTCATCCAGGGCCGCCCGTACTGGGAGGTCCCGGTGATGGTGCAGCGCCTGTGCGGCATCTGTCCCGTGAGTCACCACCTGGCGGCCTCCAAGGCGCTGGACCAGGTGGTCGGCGCGCGGCGCATCACCCCCACGGCCGAAAAACTCCGCCGTCTGATGCACTACGGGCAGATCCTGCAGTCGCACGCACTGCACTTCTACCATCTGTCGTCGCCGGACCTGCTGTTCGGCTTCGACGCCCCGGTCGCCATCCGCAACGTCGTGGGTGTGTTGCAGGCCTACCCGGAGGCGGCGAAGCGCGGGGTCATGCTGCGCAAGTTCGGGCAGGAGGTCATCCGCATCACCGCCGGCAAACGCGTGCACGGCACGGGCTCCGTGCCCGGCGGCGTGAACAAGTGCATCACCCCCGAGGAGCGCGACCTGCTGGTCGCCGGCCTGCCGGATGTGTTGCGCTGGGCGGACGAGGGCATCGCGCTGGTCGCGCAACTGCACGGCGCCCACCGCGAGGCCTGGGACCGCTTCGGCACCGTGCGCTCGAACCTGCTCTCCATCGTTCGTCGGGACGGCGCGCTCGATCTGTACGACGGTGTCATCCGCGCCCGGGACGCCGACGGACACATCCTCGTGGACGGCATCGAGCCGACGGCGTACGGCGATCTCATCCGCGAGAACGTGCGCTCGTGGAGTTACATGAAGTTCCCGTACCTGCAGTCGCTCGGGGCGGAGCACGGCTGGTACAAGGTCGGCCCCCTGGCGCGGCTGCAGAACTGCGACTTCATCCCCACGCCCCGCGCCGAGGCGGCCCGGCAGGCCTTTGCGGCCACCGCCGGCGGGCAGATCGTACACGCGCCGCTGGCCTTCCACTGGGCGCGCATGATCGAGCTGCTACATTCGGCCGAGGTCATCGCCGAACTGCTGGACGACCCGGATCTGTTGAAGAACGACCTGATGGCCAGCGGGCCGCGGGCGACGACGGGCGTGGGCATCATCGAGGCCCCCCGGGGCACGCTCATCCACCACTACGAGGTGGACGCGCAGGACCTGGTCACTCAGTGCAACCTGATCGTCTCGACGACCCACAACAACCAGGCCATGAACGAGGCCATCCGCGAGGTCGCCCGCGAGTACCTGGACGGCCGCGAGATCACCGAGGGTCTGTTGAATCACATCGAGGTGGCCATCCGCGCCTACGATCCGTGCCTCTCCTGCGCCACGCACGCCCTGGGCAAGATGCCGCTGGTCGTCGAGCTGCTGGATGCGACGGGCGCGCTCGTGGACCGCCGCGTGAGAGACGCCGAGCAGCTCGCGTGACGCGTGCGCCGCGCCTGGTGCTGGCCATCGGCAACCCGTCCCGGGGGGACGACGCCCTGGGGCCGATGCTCCTGGCGCGCGCCGAGGTCGAGCTGGCGGCCGAAGTCGCCGCGGGCGCGGTGGAGTTGCTCACGGACTTCCAGCTCCAGATCGAACACGCCCTGGACCTGACGGACCGGGAAGACATCCTGTTCGTGGACGCCAGCGTGCGCGTTCCGGCCCCCTGCGCCGTGGAGCCGCTCGCCGCCGCGCCGGACGCCAGCATCAGCTCGCACGCGCTCTCGCCGGCCGCCGTCCTGGAGACCCACCGCCGGGTCGTCGGCCCGCCGCCGCCGGCGCGCGTGCTGGCCATCCGGGGCGAGTTCTTCGAGCTCGGCGAGCCCTTGTCCGCCGCGGCCGAGCTGCACCTCGAGGCCGCCGTGGGCGCGCTGACGCGACACTTCGGCCACCCGGACACCGCCCGCGCGCTGCAGATCCGTGGCACCGTGCAGGGCGTGGGTCTCCGGCCCCATGTGTTGCGTCTGGCGCGGGCGCTGGGGCTCACGGGCACGGTCTCCAACACCGGAACCGGTGTGTCGATCACCGCGCGCGGGCAGCGCGCGCCGCTCGCCGCCTTTGAAGACCAGCTCGTGCGCCGGGCCCCGCCCCAGGCCGTGATCGAGCACATCGACACTCGAACCATCGACCCGGCGACGGTCGCGGAGGCCGGCTTCGAGATCACGCACGCGGCCGCGAACCCGGCGCCGGGCCGCCGCCCCTCGCTCCCCCCGGACCTGGGGGTGTGTTCCGCGTGCCTCGCGGACGTCGCCGACCCGGAGAGCCGCTT
Source organism: uncultured Myxococcales bacterium (assembly GCA_903847385.1). GTDB lineage: Bacteria > Myxococcota_A > Bradymonadia > UBA7976 > UBA1532 > CAINDO01. The sequence goes on along the minus strand of CAINDO010000405.1, from coordinate 12,124 downwards.
CTTCGGGTACGCGTTCACGAGCTGCACCGACTGCGGCCCGCGCTACAGCATCGCCCGGGCGCTGCCCTTCGACCGCGAACACACGTCGATGGCCGAGTTCCCGCTCTGCGCCGCCTGCCGGGCCGACTTCGACGACCCGGCCGACCGCCGGTGCCACGCCCAGACCATCGCCTGCCCGGCATGCGGCCCCCGTCTCACGCTCGAACGCCCGGGCGCGGCCCCCGAGCCGACGACCGCCGCCGCCCTCGCCGCGCATTTGCTCACCGGTTCGGTCGTCGGTGTGAAGGGCGTGGGCGGTTTCCATGTGATGTGTGATGCCACGAACGCCGAGGCCGTCGGACGCCTGCGCGCGGGCAAACACCGGGACGAGAAGCCCTTCGCCGTGCTCGTCGCCGACCTGGCGGCCGCCGCGCGCCTCGCCGAGGTCGACGCCGAGAGCGCCGCGCGCCTGAGCGGCCCCGAGCGCCCGATCGTGCTGCTGCCGAGCCGTGGTGGGGCCCTCGCCGCCGGGGTCTGCGGGCCGTCACATCGCGTCGGGGTGATGCTCCCGGCCACGCCATTGCACGCGCTCGTGGCACACGAGGCGGGCCGGCCGCTGGTGATGACCTCGGCCAACCCGAGCGGCGCGCCCATCGCCCGGACGGACGCCGAGGCCCGCGCGGCGCTCTCGCCCTGGGTGGACGCCCTGGTGCTGCACGACCGCGAGGTCGTCCGACGCGCCGAGGACGCGGTCTACGCAGGCCGCCCGGGCCGCGCGCCCCAGATTCTCCGCCGCGCACGGGGGCAGGCGCCGCGGCCGATTCGCCTGCCCTTCCCATCACCCGAGCCGGTGCTGGCCGTGGGCGGGCACCTGAAGGTCACGGCCTGTGTCGTCGTGGGCGACGAGGCCTGGCTGACGCCTTATCTGGGCGACCTGGAAACGGAGGAGGGCCTCCGTGTGTTCGCCGAGGAGGTCGAGCGGTTCGAGGCGATGCTCGGTGTACGGGCCGAAGTCGTCGCCCACGACCTGCACCCCGACTACGCCACGACGCAGTACGCCCTGGGCCGTTCGGCCCGGCGACACATCGCCGTGCAGCACCACCGCGCCCACGCGCTCGCCGGGGTCGCCGAGCTGCACCCGACGGGGCCGCTGCTCGCCGGTGTGTTCGATGGCACGGGCGACGGCGGCGATGGCACCGCCTGGGGCGGCGAGGTGCTTCGAATCACCGACGGCCGCGCCGATCGCCTCGCGACCCTGCATCCCCTGCCCCTGGCCGGCGGCGAGCGCGCCGTGCGCTCGGTGTGGCGCGTGGCGCTCGCCGCGCTGCGCGAGACCTACGGCCCGGCCGAGGCCGAACACATCGCCGCGCGCCTCCCGTGTTTCGTGCAGGTCCCGGCGCAGGAACGCCGTGTGGTCGGCCGCATGCTGGACACCGGCGCAGGCATCGGGACCGCCCACGGCCTCGGCCGCTGGTTCGACGCCTTCGGTGCGCTGATTCTGGGTGTCTCGCGCGCGGGGTTCGAGGGCGACGTCGCCACGCGGCTCGAGGAGGCGTGCGACGGCGACTGGACGGGCGACGAGACGCTGCCCGCGCACTTCGACACCGCGCGCGGTCTGGAGATCATCGACCCGCGAACGCTGGTGCGCGAGGTGGTCGCCGATCTGTTCGCCGGCGTCGCCCCCGGGCAGGTCGCGGCGCGCGTGCACGCCACCTTCGCCCGCGGCCTGGCCGACGCCCTGAGTCGCCAGCGCGGGCTCCATGGGCTGAACGACGTCCTCCTGACGGGCGGCGCGCTGCAGAACCGCCGTCTGGCGGCCGACCTCGAGCGCCACCTGTCGCCGGCCCGCGTGCTCATGCCCCGCGCCGTGCCGGTCAACGACGCGGGTCTGGCGCTGGGGCAGGCGATGGCCGCAGTCTTCGCGCTGACCTCACCCACGACCCCACGGGAGTGAACCATGTGCCTCGGCGTGCCCGGTGTCATCATCCAGATCTCCCCGCTCACCGAAGCCGGACACACGGCCGTCGTCGACTTCTCCGGCGTGCGCCGCGAGGTCTGCCTCGACCTGGTGGACGAGCCCGTCGAGGTCGGCGACCACGTGCTGGTGCACGTGGGCTTCGCGATCCGGCGCATCGCGCCCGAGGACCTGGCCGAGACGCTGGCGTTCTTCGCATCACTCGCCGCCGAGGACCTGGAGGGCCTGCCGCCGCCGGTCCCGCCCACCGGAGAGCGTGAATCGTGACCGCCGCGCTCCAGTTCCGCGACCCCGTGCGCGGCGAGGCCCTGCTGCGCCGCCTGGCGCGCGCCGTCGACGCCACGGGCGCCACACGGGAGCGCCCGGTGAGTGTCATGCACGTGTGCGGCAGCCACGAGCAGGCCATCGCCCGCTACGGCCTGCGCAGCCGGTTCCCCGCGGCGCTGGACGTCCGCATGGGGCCGGGCTGCCCGGTCTGTGTCACGGACGCGCCGGAGATCGACGCCGCCGTGGCCCTCGCGCGCTCGGGCCTGCATGTGTTGACCTACGGCGACATGCTCCGCGTGCCCGGCACCGAGGCCTCCCTCGACGACGCCCGCGCCGCCGGCGCCCGCGTCGAGGTCATCTACGCCGCCACCCAGGCCGTCGCGGCGGCCCGCGCCTCGGCCGCAACCGTGGTGTTCTTCGCCACGGGCTTCGAGACGACGGCCGTGGCCACCGGCGCGCTCCTGCGCGCCGCGCCGCCGGACAACCTGCAGGTGCTCTCGGCGCACAAGTGGGTGCCCGCCGCGATGGAGGTGGTCGCCGAGAACCCGAACAGTCGCATCGGGGGCTATCTCGCCGCCGGACACGCCGCGACCATCACCGGCTGGGGTGTGTTCGAGGGGTTCGTCGCCCGCCACGGCAAGCCCGTGGTCGTGGCCGGCTTCGAGCCGCTGGACATCCTGGCGGGGCTCTGCGTGCTCGTGGAACAGATCGCCGAAGGCCGGGCCGAGGTGGTCAACGCCTTCCCCCGGTGTGTCGGCCGCGAGGGCAACGCCCGCGCCCTGGCCGCCCTGAACGATGTGTTCGAGACGGACGCCGGCGAGTGGCGCGGCATCGCGCACGTGCCCTCGGGCAACCTGCGCCTGCGCGCCGCCTACGCCGCCCACGACGCCGCGCACACCTTCGCCGACCGACTGGCCGCCGCCGCCGAACCCATCCCCCGCGCGAACGCCGCCGACTGTGTCTGCGGAGCCATCATGATCGGCCAGGCCTGCCCCACCGACTGCGCGCTGTTCGGCCGCGCCTGCCGCCCGGACACCCCCGTGGGCGCCTGCATGGTCAGCACGGAGGGCGCCTGCCGCATCTGGTACGAGGCCCGCGCATGACACGCCACAAGGACCCACCGCCGTTCTCGGACGCCCACGTTCGGCAGGCCCACGGCGCCGGCGGCCCGGCCATGCGCGCGCTCATCGAGTCCGTGTTTCTGGCGGGCCCCAGCGCCGACGACCCGGCCGACGCCGAGGCCCGCGCGCTCGACGACGGCGCCGCCATCCCCTTCGGCGACCAGTTCCTGGTGCTCACCACGGACGCCCACGTCGTGCACCCCGTGGAGTTCCCGGGCGGCGACCTGGGGCGGCTCTCCGTGTGCGGCGTGGTGAACGACCTGGCGATGATGGGCGCCTGCGACGTCCTGGGGCTCACGTCGAGCGTGATCCTCGAGGAGGGCTTCGAGATCAGCCTCTTGCGCCGCCTGCAGGCGAGCGTCCAGGCCGCCTGCCGCGAGGCCGGCACGCGCATCCTCACGGGCGACACCAAGGTCATGGGCCGCGGCGAGGTCGACGGCGTGGTGTTCTCCACCGCGGGCCTGGGGGTCACGCGGCGGGTCGTGCGCGACGCCGGCCTGCGCCCGGGAGACACAGTGATCGTGACCGGGACCATCGCCGACCACGGCCTCGCCGTCCTCGGCGCGCGGCATGATCTCGGCCTGCAGGGCGACCTGCGGTCGGACGTCGCGCCCTTGAACGGTCTCATCCGGGCCGCGCTGGCCGCCGGCGGCGGACACATCCACGCGATGAAGGACCCCACGCGGGGCGGCGTGACCTCGGCGCTCAACGAGATGGCGAGCAAGTCGGGCGTCGGTGTGATGCTCACCGAGGCCGCCGTGCCGATGACCGCCGCCGCCCGCGCCGCCGCGGAGATCCTGGGCATCGACCCGCTCATGGTGGCCAACGAGGGCAAGGCGCTGCTCGGCGTGGCCCCCGAGGCCGTGGACGCCGTGCTCGCCGCCCTGCGCGCGCACCCGCTCGGACGCGCCGCCGCGGTGATCGGGCGCGTCACGGCGGACGAACCCGGGCGCGTGCTGCTCGACACCGGCTTCGGCACGCGCCGCCTCGTCGAGCGCGACGCCACGCCCCTGCCGCGGATCTGTTGAGGCGCCCATGCACGAAGTCTCACTCGTGGAGTCCCTGCTCGATCAGCTCGATGGCCTGCGCGACCGCACGGCGGGCCGGCCGACGGCGACCGCGGTGTGTCTGGTGCGGGTGCGCGTCGGCGCCGGATCCGGGGTGGAGCCCACCCTGTTCCGAACGGCCTACGAGGCCTGTCGGGGCGCGCGCGAATACACCGCCGCGAAGCTGGAGCTCGTGCTCGAGCCCGAGCGGTGGGTGTGTCCCCTGTGTCAATCGAGCGTCGGCGCCGAGGGTCCGCTCGACTGCGCCGACTGCGACGCCGCCCGCGTGCTGCGGGCCGGCGCCGGCATCTTTCTCGACCGCGTGGAGATGGAGGTCCCCGATGTGTGATGTCTGTGGCTGTGGCACCGGCCCGAAGGCGACGCGGCTGGCCGTGGAGCTGCACTCGTCCCTGCTCGCCGGCAACGACGAGACGGCGAGCCACCTGCGCGCGCACTTCGAGGCCGCCGGTCTGTCGACGGTGAACCTGATGGGCTCGCCCGGCGCCGGCAAGACCGCCCTGCTCGAGGCGACGGCGCGCGCGCTCGGGGGTACGCGGCGCCTGGCCGCAGTCAGCGGCGACCTGGCCACGGAGAACGACGCGCAGCGACTGCGGCGCGCGGGCATCCCCTCGCTGGCCATCACCACGGGCACGGGGTGTCATCTGGACGCCGCCATGGTGCACGACGCCCTGCACGCGCCCGCGCTGGCCGTGGCGCTGGAGGGCGCGGCGTTCTTCTTCGTCGAGAACGTCGGCAACCTTGTGTGTCCCGCGCTCTTCGATCTGGGGCAGGCGGCCAACGTGGTCGTCCTCTCCGTGACCGAGGGCGTGGACAAGCCGGAGAAGTACCCGGTGATGTTCCGGCACGCCGATCTGGTCGTGCTCTCCAAGGCCGATCTGTTGCCGCACCTGCCCGAGGTCAGCGTCGCCGCCGTCGAGGCCTCGCTGGCCAAGGTCGCACCGCGCACGCGCGTGCTGCCGCTCTCCGCGCGCACGGGCGAGGGCGTGGGTGAGTTCGTCGCCTGGCTCGACGCCCTGCACGCGCGCACCGAGGCGAAGTCGGCCGGCGTGCCCGCGCGGTTCGTGTCGCACACGCATCCGGGCTGACGCGGGGCGTTTCTACGGCGTCCAGGTGCCCCGCCACACGGGCAGGCCGTCGCGGGCGCAGACCCGCTCCCGGCGCGAGAGCACCGTGCCCATGGGCGGCGGCGGCGCGGGGTGCCACGTGGCAAACAGCTCGGACACATGCTCGAAGTAGGCGCCCACGTCCGTGGCGACGTGCAGAACGCCGCCGGGAGCCAGGGTGCGCGCGACGTCGGCCACGAAGGCCGGCGTGAGCAACAGACGCTTGTCGCGTTTGCGCTCGTCCCACCAGGGCGTGGGGAACAGCACGTCCACCCGCGACACGCGCGCCGCCGGCATCAGACCGCGAAAGACCGTCCGCGCGTCCGCCCGCCACACGTGGCAGTTCGGCGGGCAGTGCGGCGCCACGTCCAGCACCCGGGCCTCGCGCACCTCCAGGCCCAGCCAGCGCACCTCGGGCTGCGTGCGGGCCAGGTCCAGCAGGCGCATGCCGTGGTCGAAGCCGACCTCGACGGCCAGGGGCCCCGGGGCGTCCACGAAGGCGCGAAACGCCTCGGCCTCGGCGCGGTACTGCGGCTGGTCGAAGAGGCGCGAGCCCCCCAACGCGCCGCGTACACCCGTTCGTGCCTCGGTCTCGGCGGGCTGGGGCGCGCGCCACGTCTGCTTTCGGGGGTCCTCGACCATCGCGCCACCCTGCCTCGCGGCGCGCGCGTTCGCAAGCGGTGGCGGCCGCCCGCGATTCCGGTATCCTCCGCGCGATTTCGCCACTGGAGTTCGCCATGTCCCTGCTTCAGACCGCCCTGGGCGGCATCGCCGACCGCAAGGTCCGCGGTCAGGTGCTCGCCGGCGCCGGCATGTTGTCCCTGCTCGCCGGCAACAAGGTCACCGCGCTCGGCCTCTTCGCCGGTGGTTTGCGCGACCTCGAGGCCGAGTGGCGCGCCGCCCACCCGGACTTCCAGGGCGACATGACCGCCCGCTGGCAGAAGGCCATCGAGTTCTACGAGGCCACGCACAAGGACGAGAAGAATCGCATGCTGCACACGGTGGGCATCCCCATCATCGTGGGCGGCACCACCGGGCTCATCGCGTTTCCGCGCTACTCGCCGCCGTGGTTCCTCTCGGCCGGCGCGTTCTCCTTCGGCTGGATGCTGAACTTCATCGGCCACGGCATCTTCGAGAAGAACCGCCCGGCCTTCGCGGACGACCCGCTGAGCTTCGTGGCCGGCCCCGCCTGGGATCTGATGAACCTGAAGTCGTTCCTGGTCCGCAAGAACGCCGAGGCGTGACGCGGGGCATGCGCAGCGAGCGGTGTCCGCGCTGTGCGCTGACGCCGGTTCTGTGCGTGTGTGCGGCGCTCGTGCCGGTCGCCGTGCCCCTGCGGATCGTCGTGGTGATGCATGCCAAGGAGGCGGCCCGGCCGAGCAACACCGGGCGCCTGCTGCCGGCGCTGCTCTCGGACGCGTGGGTCGTCGTGCGTCGGGGGACCGAGGCCGCGCCGGAGCCGTTTCCGGAGTGTCCCGGGCCCGTCGCGGTGCTGTTCCCGGACGCCGATGCGCGGCCGCTGGACACGATCGGGCCGCTCGACCCGCCGCCTCGCACGCTGCTCGTGCCGGACGGCAACTGGCGGCAGGCGCGTCGCATCACCCGGCGGGAGCCCGCGCTGGCCGCCACCCCGCGCGTGTGTCTGCCGACGGGTGGACCGCCCTTGGCGCGGCTGCGCGACCACCCGGACGCCGACCGCCTCGCGACCGTCGAGGCCGTCGCCCGGGCCCTGGGCGCGCTGGGTCACGCCGACGCGCAGGCCCACCTGGAGGCCGGCTGGCGCCTGTTCGCCGCGGCGTTCGAGCGGATGCGATACGGCGGCGCCTGAAAAACGCTCAGCCGCCGCCGAGGTTCGTGCGCACCCGGTGCAGGAACGCCGCCTGACGCTCGATCTCCTCGGGCTCGAAGCCGCGGAAGGCCTCGTCCAAGAGCGCGTTGGAGACGCTGCAGAAGAGCGGGAACGCGCGCCGCGCGGCCAGGGTGGGCTCGACGAACATGGCCCGGGCGTCGTCCGGGCAGGGCCGGCGCTCGATCCAGCCGTTCTGCTCCAGGGCCTTGATGAAGCGCCCCACGGTGACCTCGGAGACCTCGAGCGAGCGGGCGATCTCGCGGGCGGTCATGGGTCGTTTCTCCTGGAACAGGAGCAAGAGCACGTTCGACTGCTGCGGCGTGATGCCCACGAGCCCCTGCTCGGCGAACAGACCCGCGACCCGCCGCTCGATGAGCGCGTGCACGCCCGCCAGGTCCAGGTATCCATCGGCCTGCACGCGGCGGAGACGGACGGCGGGGGGAGCGGGGGCGCGCGGCGGGGACATCGGGCGCAGTCTCTACGCGAACCGCGGTCGAATCAACGCATCCCGGGGCGGACTTGATGTATCAGTCGCCGATGCGTCGAAATCGTTCACGGGGGCTCGGTTCGTTCGCGGCCGCGGTGCTGATCGCCCCGCTGCTGTTCGGCTTCGGCCCGGCACCGGAGGCGCAGCCCGAGCGCGCCCTGTATCTGGACCTCCAGAAGATCGTCGACAGCCGCGCCCGCTTCGAGTGGGTGGCCGACCGCATCGAGGCCGAGGAGGCCGCGCGGCAGGCCATGCGCAGCCTGTGTCAGGTCGACGCCGCGGGTCGCGAGCGCCTGCGGGCGTGGATCGCGGCCGAGGTCCAGTCGCGCGGCGGCCCCGCGGCGGCGCAGTACGCGGCCGGCGTGCCGCTCGGCGATCTGGGGAAGGTCATGCGGCTCGAGCGTGTCCGCGTGGTGATGGACGTCGTCGAGCCGCGGCTGGGGGGCGAGTGCGGCTTCTGGTCGCCGCCGGATCCGGCCTTCGCCGGTGTGCAGACGGACGCGCGGCGGTTCGTGATCTTCGTCGAGTCCAACGGCGGCGGGCAGCTCTACCTGAACTACCACCCGCTCACGTTCGGCGGCACGGGCGCCGGGCGCATGCTGCTCGGTTACGGCCTGGACGACCGCTTCACGCTCGCGGCCGGGCCGGAGCTCGGCGCCGCCAGCACGTTCCCGCGGGACGAGAAGACGGGCACGCGCAGCGTCAAGGCGGCCTTCCTGGCCGGCGCGCCGGTGGTGCTGCGCTACGTGCACTCCACGTTCCTGCTCGACTCCGAGCTCGGCGTCACGGCGCGCGCGCCGGAGGACGACCTGGAGGGCTGGCAGTTCGGCTATCGCGCCATGGTCGGGCTGGGCACGTCCGAGCCGCGCATCGGGGACTTCATGGGGTATCTTCTCTTCACCATGGGTTACGAGCTCGTCCCCGGCAACGCTCACCACGAGACGGCGCACATCCTGCGCCTGGGGACGCGGCTCGGGTTCGACTGGGACCCGTGATCCCCTGCGCCCGGCATGCCGACCGCTCCGCGAGCCGCCACTGCACGCGCTGCGGCCGGCACTTCTGCGGCGAGTGCACCCGGCGCGCGCTGCCCCGCGGCGTGTTGGCCCACCTCTGCCCCGACTGCGACGGCCTCGGTGATCTTCGCCCCGTGCCGCCGGCGAACGGCCCCGGCGCGCTGGCCAGGGCCTTGGGCGGTGCGTGGCGCTACCCTTTGCAAGGCCGGGGCAAGTACGCGCTGCTGGCCGCCGTGCTGCTCTGGGCGGCCCTGCGCGGCCTGTTCGTGGTCGGCGGCGTGGCGGCGGCGGGCCTGGCCTACTTCGCCGTCGTGGTGGGCGGTCTGTACGTGACGACGTTCCTGCTCGAGGTGATCTCGCACACCGCCGACGGCGACGACACCCTGCCCGACTGGCCGGAGCTCTGGCAGGTCCGCCCGAGCGTCGGCGCAGGCCTGATCGTCGTGGCCCTGGTGCTCGGGGTCACGATCCTGCCGAGCGAGATGGCGGCGCGGCTGGACGGCACGCAGAGCTTCGTGCGCGCCCTGGCCATCTTCGGCACCGCGCCCACGCTGGAGCCGAGCTTCGGCGACGCGCTGGACGGCAGCCGCGGCACCCTGCTCTCGCTGCTCGTGCTGCTGCTCGTGCAGGGCTACGCGCCGATGGCGCTGCTGCTCGCGGCGCAGGGCGCCGGCTGGCGGGGCCTGGATCCGCGGCTGGTGTTGCCGGCGATCCGCCGGGTCGGGGGCGCCTACGCGCTCGCGTGCGCGGCGCTGATGGTTTCGCTGCTGGTGCAGGCCCTGCTGGTGGTGTCGCTCGCCGGCTCACCCGTGTTGGGCGTGCTCTTGGGCAACTTCGTCACGCTCTGGCTGCTCGTGGCGTCGATGCGGATCATCGGCCTGCTGCATCGCACGCAGGCCGAGCGGCTCGACCTCGAGTAGCCGCCGGACTCAGCGGGCGCGGCAGGCGACGTCGTAGACGACGGGGATGTCGCAGCCGCCGCCCCACTGGTCGTCCAGATCGTCGGGCACGCTCCGGAACAGATTGCAGAACATCCCGCCCGGGACGCTGCCCGCCAGGGCGTCGCACAGGCCCTCGGCCCAGTTTGCGGGCGCGCCGAGGCCGGCGTTCGTGCACGCGGCGGCGGCGCAGCTCGCGGCGTCGTTGCAGGCGTTCCACGAGTCGCAGCTGCCGTGGGCCCCGAACGCGCGGTTCGCGCCGAGCCGGACGAGGGGGTCCGAGCAGGTCACCCCGTAGACCACGGGGATGTTGCAGAAGCCGTTCCACTGATCGTCGAGGTCGACGCCCGGGGTGTTGAACAGGTTGCAGTCCATGCCGCCGGGCACGGAGGCCGCGACGTCCTGGCAGCCGCCTTCGCCGTCCCACGCGATGGCCGGGCCATGACCGTAGAACTGGCAGGCGGCGTTGGCGCAGGTCGCGGCGTCGGTGCAGGCATTCCAGGAGTCGCACCCGCCGTGGGCGCCGAAGGCCACGTTCGCGCCGAGCTCGACGCCGCGACGGTGGCAGTAGTTGACGCCCGCGCAGGCGTGGTCGCCGACCCACGCCGAAAACGAGCAGGACCCGAAGCCGCAGTCGTACGGCTGCCCCTCGCCGGGCTGCGCGAAGTCCTGGTTCGCCCCCTCGCCCTGGCAGAAGGTCGGATCACCCCAGCCATCCACGAACGCGCGGTGGTTCACCAGCGTGGGGCTCGTCGAGCAGTCGTACTCGCTCGGATCGCCGCCGAACTGCTGCGCGCACGCGGAAACGCACGAGGTCGCGGTGGCTTCGACGTACGGCACCCCGCTCCCCACCGAGAAGCTGCCGACGTTCGCCGTGTGGCCCGTGTTGAAGATCATGTGGCGCATGAGCTGCAGCGAGCCCGCGTCCAGCGGCCCCTGGGCGTCGTGCCAGTCGGACTCGACCAGCCAGAGCCGACCCGGACCGACGTCGACGTAGGCGAGCGCGGTCGTGTTGGCGTCCCAGCCGCCCAGGCGGACCAAGGGCACGCCCCAGGCCGACATGTCGCGGCCACACCCCGTCCGCATCGAGGGCGCGACGCCCGCGTTGGCCTGCCAGAAGGGGTCGGCCAGGTTGCCGCGGTCCGCCGGGACGACCATGTCGCTGCATTCGCCCGTGAAGTTGCCCTCGACGACCGCCGCCCCGAAGAGCGCGTTGTAGACGTCGTCCGAGGCGCTGAACTCGGTGATCACGACGCCGCCGGCCCGCAGGTAGGCCTGCATCGCCAATGCGTCCAGCGAGCCGACGCCATTTCGCGTCACCAGCAAGGCCTGGGTGCGCCCCGCGACGGGGACACAGCCGTCGGCCAGGACGAGCCCGTCGCCGGGGGCGATGAACTCATTGAGGTCCCGCTCCGACGCCCCGCAGCGGAGGAGTTCGTTCAGCGTCGGCCCGATCTGGCAGGCGTGGCAGCCGTCGTACGGGTTGTCGTTGCCGTCGTCGCAATCCTCGTTGCCCGTCGTGGCGCCGTCTCCGCAGACGGCCGGAACGCAATCGACGCCGTCGTCGATCCCGCCGTTGCAGTCGTCGTCGAGGCCGTTGCAGGACTCCGGCTGGGGCACGATCTGCATGTCGCAGGCGCCCTCGAGGCCGTCGACGCAGGCGCGGAACCCACCGACGCAGATGCCCACCCCCTCGGTGCCGGGGGGGCCGTCGTAACAGGTGCTCCCGGGCGCGTCGATGGCGCCGTCGCAGTCGTCGTCGACCGCGTCGCAGACCTCGGGCGAGGGCGCGCCGGCCACGGCGTTGCACCGGACCCCGCCGGCGGGGTCGCACACGGTCGCGCCCATGGCCGCGCAGGCGCCCACGCCCTCGACGCAGGGCTCACCCGCGCCCGGCAGGTCGTCCGCCGCGCCGTTGCAGTCGTTGTCGGCCTCGTCGCAGGCCTCGGCGGACGGCAGGACCTGGCCCTCGCACGCGCCGAACGCGCCGCTGACGCAGGTGCGTGTCCCGGCCGCGCAGAGGCCCGTGCCGTCGGTGCCCGCGGGCCCGTCGTAGCAGGGCTCCGGGGCGAGGTCCTCGTCGGCGAAACCATCACAGTCGTTGTCCACGCCGTCACAGACCTCGGCCGGGCCCGCGCACTCGGTCCACTCGCCCGCCACGCAGCGCGTGGTGCCCGAGCAGCCGCCGGACTCACAGGCCTCCTCGGCGCCCTCCTGGCAGGGCTCGACGACCGCGCCGCCCGCGCCGCCGCTGCCGCCGCTGCCGCCGCTGCCGCCGGGGCCGATGTCTCCGCCCGCGCCGCCGGGGCCGATGCCGCCGCCGCT
>CAINDO010000404.1 GCA_903847385.1 uncultured Myxococcales bacterium | reverse complement strand
GCGCCGCCTGCGACGCCGACACGGTCGCGTCCGCCGGCGACGCGGGCCCGACGGGGGGCGGCGGTGGGGGCACCGGCGGCGGAGGCGTGCCCACCGCCTGCACGGCCGGCCCGGCGAAGCTCACGCTCGGCGTGGACCACCCCTTCGTGCCGGTGGAGATCACCGCCGAGGCCCCGCCGGTCTACGACATCCTCACGGGCGGGCAGGGCGCGTTCCACATCGAGATCTCGCTGCGCGCGGACGGCCCCTTCGACCCCGACTCGGCGGACCTGGAGATCGCCCTGACCCGCGGCGACTGGCAGCTCAGCGAGTTCGTGGGCCGCAACCTGCTGCTCTCGCTGCTCGGCGGCGTGTGCAGCTACGACAAGATCCGGCTGGTGCTCACGGACGAGACGGGCGGCATCCTGGGCGAGGAGCGCCTGGGCGACCTGCGCGGGCAGACCGTGCACCTGGTCGCCAAGCTGACCTCGAACGGCACCACCGCCACCTGGGATGGCGCCCTGAGCATCAGCCACCGCACGCTGGACGACGGCTACGAGGACGCCGGGACGAACGCGTCGGACGCGCTGCCCGTGTTCTCGTCGGACGCCGGCCCGAACTGACGCGAACGCCGCCTCAGCGGGCGGCGCGCACGGCCTCGACGAGCCTCGCCAGGCCCTCGGCCACGGGCACGCCCGGCCGATAACCCAGGCCCTCGTGGGCGGCGTCGATGTTGGCCAGCGAGTGGCGGATGTCGCCGGCGCGGGCCTCGGCGTAGTTCGGCCGCTCGGCGCCGCCGATGACCGATCGCAGGTGGCCGTAGAGCTGGTTGAGCGAGGTCGGGCCGCCACCGGCGATGTTGAACACGCGCCCGCTCACGCCGTCGACCGTGCCGGCGAGCAGGTTGGCCCGCACCACGTCCGACACGAACACGAAGTCCCGCGTCTGCTCGCCATCGCCGAAGATCGTGGGCACCTGCCCGCGCAGCAGGCGGTCCACGAAGATGCTGATCACGCCCGAGTAGGGGCTGCCCGGGTCCTGGCGCGGCCCGAACACGTTGAAGTAGCGCAGCGTGACCGTCTCCAGGCCGTACAGGTCGGCCCAGACCTTCACGTACTGCTCGCTGGCCAGCTTCTCGATGGCGTAGGGCGACTGCGGGCGGGGCTTGGCGTCCTCGCGCAGCGGCAGGTCCGGGTTGTCGCCGTAGGTCGCCGCGCTGCCGGCGAAGACCACGCGGCGGGCCTTCACGGCGCGCGCGGCCTCGAGCACGTTGAGCGTGCCCCCCAGGTTGACCTGGTTCGTCTCGACGGGCGCCTCGACGGTGCGCTGCACGGAGGCCACCGCAGCCTCGTGGTAGACCAGCTCGCAGCCCTCGGCCGCGGCCAGGACCGTGTCGTAGTCGGCCACGCTGCCGACGATCAGGCGCGCACGGTCGCCGGCCGCCTCCAGGTTCTCGCGTTTGCCGGTGCTCAGGTCGTCGAGCACCACGACCTCGTCGCCCCGCGCGACCAGCGCGTCGACCAGGTTCGACCCGATGAATCCCGCGCCCCCCGTGACCAGAACTCGCATGTGCTCCCCCTGTCGTCGGCCCGGCGAGCGTCGCCGGTGCCGCGGGATCTGCGCGAATCGGCCCCGGGGTGTCAAGCCGCCGCGACACCGCCAAGCGCGCGGGCGGTCGCCCAGACAAGCGGACGCGACAAAACCCGCCGCCCACCCCGCCGTATGCCCTGGCACGCCCGGTGCAATGACTTTCTCCCGTCGCCGAAACGGGAAAACGAAGCACTCCACCCCCAGAAGACCGGAACGAGGACGCCATGCAGACCCTGATCACCCGCCGCCGCCTCCGCGCCCCCCTGAGCCTCTCGGCCGCCCTGCTGCTCATCGCCTGTGGCGGTGTGGACGCGACCGACACCACCTCGACCGCGACGTCGAGCCTCGGTGAGGCCAGCGGTGCCGACGGCGCCCCGGCCGAGGGCGAGGCCCGCCCCGAGCGCGGCG
>CAINDO010000403.1 GCA_903847385.1 uncultured Myxococcales bacterium | reverse complement strand
GCCGTCGCCGCCCGACCCGCCGACCGCGGACCCGCCAGCGCCCGCGTCCGCGCCGTCGCCCTCGTCGTCCGCGGCGCAGCCGAACAGGCACACGACCGCAGTCACCCCCGCCACTCGCATCCATCGACCCGTACGCATTGAAATCTACTCCCCGTGTTTCAAACCGTGCGGCCCCACGCCGCACACGGGCGGACGATGCGCCCTTGTTGCCGTTCGATGCAAACACGGCGTCGAGAGCGGGTATCCTGGCGAAATGTTCCACGCCCACATGCCCCCCGGCGCGCTCGTCGCCGAGCGCTTCGAGATCGAGCGACTCGCCGGTCGTGGGGGCATGGGCGTGGTGTATCGCGCGCTCGATCGCGAGACGGGCGCCCCGGTTGCGCTGAAGCTGCTGCTCGACGACGGGAAGGACAACGGCGAGCGATTCCTGCGGGAGGGCCGGGTCCTCGCGAGCCTCCGCCACCCGAACATCGTCGCCTACGTCGCGCATGGCCGGTCGAGCGCGGGCGCACACTACCTCGCGATGGAGTGGCTCGACGGTCACGATCTCGAGGAGCACCTGGCCGCCGGGACTCTGAGCCTGGCGGCCTGTCGGCGCCTGCTCGAGGGCGTGGCCGGCGGGTTGGCGGCGGCCCATGCGCGCGGCATCGTGCACCGCGACCTGAAGCCGACGAACCTCTTCCTGGTCGGCGGGGACATCGCCCAGGTCCGGCTGCTCGACTTCGGCATCGCGCGGCCCGACGACGCCACGCACGCGTTCACGCAGACGGGCGCGGTCGTCGGCACGCTGGGGTACATGGCGCCGGAGCAGGCCCGCAGTCAACGCGAGCTGACCCCGGCCGCCGATCTGTTCTCCCTCGGCTGCGTGCTGTACCGGTGCCTGACGAACGAGACCCCGTTCGCGGCCCATCACCCCGTGGCGGCGCTCGCCCGGATCCTCTTCGACGAGCCTCCGCCGGTGCACAGCCGGCGCCCGGACGTGTCGGTCGCGCTCGCCCGGATGCTGCAGCGTCTCCTCTCCAAGGACCCGCAGGGGCGCTGGCCGGACGCCGGCGCGTTCCAGGCCGAACTGGCCACGCTGGAGGCCTTCGGCGACCTCGGGATCGCGACGGACGCGCCGACCGTGACGGGCGCCGCCACGCCGGCGGGTCCCTTCGCCGAGCGCGAACGGGGTCTGTTCAGCGTGGTGCTGGCGCGCCTGCCGACGGGCCCCGGCAGCGGAGACGACGTGACGGAGTCGAGCCACACCGGCCTCGACGAGCACGCGCGCACGGCGTTGCGGCGGGCGCTCATCGCGCTGGGGGTCGCGGCTGATTTCCTGGTCGATTCGACCCTCGTCGTCACGGTGCCCGCGCTCGAGAGCGCCCGCGACCAGGCGACCCGCGGCGCCCACGCGGCGCTCCTGATTCGGGACCGTTGGCCGGCGTCCGTGGTCTCGCTCGCCACCGGCCGAGGCACGCGGCACGACCGCGCGCCGGTCGGCGAGGTCCTGGAGCGCGCGGCCGCCGCGCTGCGGGACTCGAGCGCCGGCGCGGCCCCTCCGCGGCCCGGCGTCTACATCGACTCCCTCAGCGCGCAGCTCCTGAACGGCCGCTTCACCCCGACCCTCCGGCCGGACGGCGAGTCCGCCCTGGTGCCCGAGCGCGAGCTGGACGCCAGCCGGCCCCTGCTCGGCAAGCCGACGCCCTGTGTCGGTCGGGAGGCCGAGCTCGCGCACCTCGACGGCCTGTTCCGGACGAGCGCGGAGGAGCCCTGCGCCCGCGTGGCGCTGGTGACCGCGGCCCCCGGCATGGGCAAGTCCCGCCTGCGGCACGAGTTCCAGCGCCGACTCGCCGCCCACCCCGATGCGCCGCTGGTCCTGTGCGGCGCGGCCGAGCTCATGAACGCGGGCGCGCCCTACGGCATCCTGGGCGACGCGCTGCGGCGACACTGCGGCGTCGATCCCGGCAAGCAGGCGGAGGCGCCGGCGACCGCCTGGGCGCGCCTCAAGGCCACGGTCACCGGCCCCTTGGCGCCCGCGGACGCCGAGCGCGTGACGATCTTCCTGGGCGAGATGGCCGGCGTCCACTCGCCCGAGGCCGGGAACGCCCTCCTGCGCCCCGCCCGTGAAGACCCGCGCATCCTGCGCGATCGCATCGCCCAGGCCTTCCTGGACTGGCTGCGGGCCGAGTGTCGCGCGCGCCCGGTCGTGTTTCTGGTCGACGACCTGCACTGGTCGGACCCGCTGAGCGTGGCCCTGCTGGACCAGGCGTTGCGCGCCCTGGTCGACGCGCCGTTCCTCGTGGTCGCGATGGCGCGCCCGGAGGTCAAGACGCAGCATCCGCGCCTGTGGCAGGCCCACGCGCCCCACGAGATCGCGCTGAAGGGGTTGAGTCGGCGCGCCTGCGGACGCCTGGCCGAGCTCGCGCTCGGGGCGGGGCTCACGCGCGAGGCGTCGGAGCGCCTCGTCGAACTCGCCGCCGGCAACGCGCTCTTCCTCGAAGAGCTGATTCGCGCCGCCGCCGAGGGCCAGTCCGAGGGCCCCGCGGCCACGGTCATGGCCATGCTCCAGGCGCGCATCGGGCGACTCGACGCCGGGCCGCGGCGAACCCTCCTGGCGGCCAGCGTTTTCGGCCAGAGCTTCCGCGTCGCCGGCGTGGCCGCGTTGCTCTCGCTGCCCCCGGACGCGGCCGTGCTCGACGCGGCCATGACGTCGCTGCTGGACGCCGAGGTCATCGAGAGCCGGGAGAGCGGCGGTCTGATGCACTTCCGGCACGCGCTCGTCCGGGACGCCGCGTACGCGTTGCTGGCCGAGGCCGACGTGGCCCCGGGGCACCTGAGCGCGGCGAGATACCTCGAAGCCTGCGGGGAGCCCGACGCCAGCGTCGTCGCCGGACACTACGAGGCGGGCGGCGACTTGCGGCGCGCCGCCGAGCACCACGCGCGAGCGGCCGAGGAGGCCCTCGACACGTTCCTCACCGAGCGCGCCGTGCAGTCGGTGGCGCGGGGCCTGGCGTGTGACCCGGAGACGACCACCCGGGCGACGCTGCAGGCCTGCGAGTGCGTCGCCTACTTCTATTCGGGCCGTCTGGAGCGCGTGTACCCTCTGGCGCAGCAGGCACTCCCGCACCTGCGCCCCGGCAGCCGCGCCTGGGTCCGGACGCTGCTCGGCGCCTTCGCCGGATGCCCGTTCGGACCCCCGGAGTGGGTCGCGCAGTTTCCGCGCCTCATCGAGGCCATGCTCTCTCGCGAGCCAGAGCCGGACGCGCTGGTCAACTACGCCGAGGCGCTCTCCTGGATGGTCGTCCTCATGGTGCAGTGTGTCCCGCCCGCGGCCGCGCGCCCGGTGCTGGAGCGGCTCGCCTGGGCGTGCGACGAGGCGCGAACGCAGGAGCCCGGCGTGGATCGCCTCCTGATGATCGCGCGGACCCACGCGGGGTGGCACTACGACCCCCGCCCGTGGAGTGTCCTGCACAGCGCCGAAGAGACCATCCGACTGGCCGAGGCCGCCGGCGACGTTCGGACGATCCGGCTGGCGCTCGCCTACGGAGAGACCGAGTCGCTGTGTGAACTCGGAGCGCCGGAGGACGCGCTCGCCCGGTGGGAGGCGCGGGCCGAGATGTTCCGCGCCGACGAGGCCCTGGGCCAGGGTCTGTATCGCACGAGCGTCGCCCACCTGCGGTGGACGCTGGGGCTCCCGGGCGCGGCCGCGGAGGCGCTCGATGTGGCCGACGCGCTGTGCGCCGACACACGGGCCCCGCCGCCGATGTATGCACGGGCCCGCGATCTTCGGGCGCGATTGCGCCTGTCACGGGGCGAGCCTGCGGCGGCCCTGACCGACGCCCGCGAGGCCGAATCGGCCCTGGCGCGGATCCCCAACTGCGCGCCCAACACACGCGCCACGCTCATGGCCGCGCTGCGCGCCTGTGGAGAACTCGGCGAGGCCGTGACCGTCGCCGAGGCGTCGCTCGCGCTGCTGCAGACCTTCGGCGGGGTCGGCTTCGCCGAGGTCGAGCTGCGCCTGGCCATCGCCGAGACCTTCCTGGCCGCCGGTGACGAGACGCGGGGACGCGAGGCGCTCGTCGAGACCATGAGACAGATCGATGCCCGCGCCGCCGACATCGACGACCCGGTCTGGCGCGAACGCTATCTGTCCCGGAACCCGAGCTGTGTAAGGAGCCGGGCGCTCGCCGCGGCGCTGGCACCGACTGCGTCGCCGTCGAGCGTCGACACGTAGGGCCGGACGTGCGATATGCGATGGACACACCACGGTCGGGAGTCAAGATGCGCCGCAATCGACGTTCACATGCCCAAATCTGCGCTGCGCTGCTCACGAGCGTGCTCGTGTTCGCCCCCGGCTGCGAAGCGAGCGCCGACGCCGACGCCGACGCCGGAAGCGGCGGCGAGAGCGCCGGCGGCGGTGGCGGCGAGGGCGGCGGTGGCGGCGAGACCGGCGGCGCTGGCGGCGAGACCGGCGGCGCTGGCGAGGGCGGCGAGGGCGGCGCGGGCGTCTGCGAGTACGCGCCGGACGCCGACGAGGTCCCCGACTATCCCGCGCCGGCCTTCGACTGCGCGGACGACCCGTTCAGCGTGACCTTCGCGCAGGGTGTGATCGGGACCCTGGCGCAGTCGGACTGGGGCGGCCGCAAGTTCGGCACGCCGGGTCTGGGCGAGGCTCGGGACTGGATCCGCGAGCAGTTCGAGTGTGTCGGCCTCACGCCGGGCGCTCCGTCGCTGCCGGGCGCGCCGGCGGACACGTTCGACCAGCCCTTCACCACCCTGGGCGATGCCATGGACGCCTGCCAGATCTCCGGCTGGAGCTACATCGGCGACAGCGAGGAGGACGGCGGCGAGCCCCACGACTTCACCAACCTCGTCGGCTCGATCCCCGGCGCGGGCGACCTCGCGCACGAAGTCGTCGTGGTGGGCGCCCACATGGACCACCTGGGCCACTCCGGCGCCGCGGGCAATCACATGGTCCTGGGCGCGGACGACAACGCCTCGGGCATCCTGGCGCTGCTCAGCCTGGCCAAGTCGCTCGCCGAGGCGCCCCCGGAGATGGCCGACCGGCGCACCATCGTGTTCGTGGCCTGGGGCATCGAGGAGGATCCGTTCTACGTGCGTGGCTCCCAGGCGTTCTTCGAGCAGCTCGAGGCCGGCGCTGCGGAACAGATCATGTATTACGTGAACTTCGACATGGTCGGCCGTTACAGCGATCATGGCATGCTCTATGCGCTGGGCACCTACGCCGGCAGCCCCGCGCGGGCGCTGCTCGAGGCCCGCGAGGGTGAGTATGGAGACGTCGAGATCGGCCTGGGCGAGCGCGGGCAGTCCTCGGACCACGTGACATTCTGCCAGTACGAGGTCCCGTATACGTTCTTCTGGGCCGAGGACGACTGTTACCACCAGCCCTGTGATACGCCGGATGCCATCGACTACGACCACCTGCCGGACATCCTGCGCGCCGGCCGCGATCTGGTGGCTGGTCTGTCCGTCGAGCCCGATCTGGCGACGCCGCGGTCGACCTTCCCGGCCGACTACACCGCCGGGTTCCCCGACCTCGGCGACCTCGACGAGACGTGCGGGTTTCAGGAGGAGTGAGGGCGGGCGCCTGATCGCGTGGATTGCGAGCGCCTGAGCGAACCTGCACATTGGCCGCCATGCCGACACGACGCGCAGCACTCCGGATTGGATTCGCTCTGACCCTCGCGGCATGCGGTGAGGCTTCGTCGAGTCCACCCGAGGACACGGGTCCTCCGCCGACCGACGCCGCCGTGGACGCCCGTCCCGCGCAGCTCGACGCCCGGTCGTCGGAGCCCGACGCGACGCCCCCTGAGCCGGATGCGGGCCCCGACGCCGGCGTCGCCCCATCGCCCGCCCCGCGCTTCACCCGCTTGCACGCCGAGGGTCGACGCCTGGTCAACGCGGAGGGAGAGACCGTGCACCTGCGCGGGGTCAACCTGGGCGGGCTCTTCTTCCACGAGACGTGGATCACCGCCGTCGACTACCCGGAGAGCGGGCGCCTGGTCGTGACCGCCGAGGCGCGCGGACAGCGGGACGCCGTGATCGAAGCGCTGCGCGAGACCGGTCCCGGTGACGACGAGGCCTGGCACGCGGCGCTGCGCGAGGCGCTGGCGGCGCGCCTCGGGGCCGCAGACGCCGACGCGCTCCTGGCCGAGGCGGCGACGCGCCCGAGCATCTACGACGACTCGGACCTGCCGCTCCGGCGTCTGTTGTCCTCCCGGTTCGGCGACGACGGTCGCGACGCGCTGCTGGACAC
The DNA here is from genome assembly GCA_903847385.1 of uncultured Myxococcales bacterium. Classification (GTDB taxonomy): domain Bacteria; phylum Myxococcota_A; class Bradymonadia; order UBA7976; family UBA1532; genus CAINDO01. The sequence continues at coordinate 5,055 of CAINDO010000403.1, read as the reverse complement.
CTTCCAGGCGGCCTGGGTGACGGACGCGGATCTGGCGTGGCTCGCCGGGCAGGGCTTCAATCTGGTGCGCATCCCCATCGGCTACCGCACGCTGATGAGCGGGCCGGACACGGAGGACGTGCCCGCGGCGCTGGTGTGGAACGAGCGCGCGTTGTCCCGGCTCGACACCTTGCTGGACGCCTGCGCCCGGCATGGTCTGTGGGCCGTCGTCGACCTGCAGGAGTCCCCGGGCGGGCACAACGCCTACAGCGGCACGCCGCATCTCTACGACGACCCCGAGGCCGTCGCTCGGACCGTCGAGTTCTGGACCACCCTGGCCGAGCGTCTGGCGGGTCGCGACGAGGTCGCCGCCTACAGCCTGCTGGCCGAGCCCTACAGCGCGCCGGACGCCGACGCCCGAGACGCCGTGTATGGCGTCCTGCACGACGCGCTCCGCGACGCCGGCGACGACCATCTGTTGGTCTTTCACGATGGGTTCATGGGCATGGGCACGTTCCCGGCGCCGGCCGAGCGCGGCTGGGAGGGTGTCATCTATTCGACCCACGTCTTCGAGTGGGGCGCGAACTCCGTCAATGCCTACGATGTGTTGGCGCGGCTCTACGAGGCCACCTGGGGCACCGCCCAGGAGAGGCAGGACGCACCGTATTTCGTCGGGAGTTTCTCGACGATGCAGGACACGGACTGGGCCTACGCCGGGCTCGATCTTCTGGTCGATCTGTACGCGCGCAACGACTGGTCCTGGGCGCTGTGGACCTACAAGCGCATCGACGACCCGCTGGAGACGGAGCTCTACGGCACGCAGACGGCCTGGGGCCTGCGCGGCCGGCTGATGGGTTCGCTCGCGCGGCCGGACGTGTATCTGGACACGCGCGAGGCGCTCGAGGAGAAGTTCCGCGCCTACGCCGACCTGGCGCTGGAGCCGAACGCCGCGCTGCTCGGCCCGCTGACCGCGCCGCGGTGAGGGGGGCGAGCTTCGCCGAAGCGTCTGTCGTCAGGGGGCTGTGTCGAGGCCCTCGAGCGTCGCGAAGAGCGTCGCCACGTCCAGCGTGAGATCGAGTCCCTCGAGGGTGACACTGCCCTCGCGTTCGACGCTCTGATACGCCCAGCGCCCGCCCTCGCCGCGGGTGTACCACTCCACGCGCCGGTCGACCGGGTCGATCAGGGCGTAGATGCGCAGGGACGCGCACCGCCGCGCGTGGGCGAACTTGCCGCCCCGGTCCCAGGACTCCGTCGTCGGCGAGAGCACCTCGAACCAGGCCGAGGGGTTCTGCAGGGAGCGAGGCCGGGGGCCGGCGAATCGCGGCGGGTCGCAGACCACGACGAGGTCGGGGTAGAAGTAGGCGTCCGTCTCCCCGACGTTCACACGCTGATCGGCGGAGAAGCTCCGGCAGGGGCGCCCGCGGAGCGCCGCCCAGACCAACGCGCTCAACGACTCGCGGACGGCGTTGTGCTCCGGCTCGGCGCCGGCCATGGCGATGATCTCGCCGCCGGCGAACTCGCGCTTGAAGGGCGCGTCCGCCTCGGTGTCCAGGTAGTCATCGATGGTCGGTTTGAGTGCGGCGGTCATGGGGCCATCATGGTGCGGGGCGACGCGGCGGTCAATCCGACCCCGGCCCTCTCAGTTGAGCTTGAACATCGCCATCGCCGTCTCGCCGGACGTGATGATGACGGACCGGGTCTTCTGCGCGCCCGAGGCGGGCTTGCAGGTCACGGAGTACGTGCCCGCGGGCACGCTGAGCTTGAGCTGGCTGCTCGTGCCCTTGTGGGCGCCGTTCACGTAGAACGTGCAGCTCCCGCCCACGGCCACCGCCACGAGCTCGCCGTTCGCGCCGCCGGGCGGGGGCGGCGGGGGGGCCGTGGGCGGCATGGTCACCGGCGCCACCATGATCATCGACGCGGGCGCGACCGGTGGCGCGGAGGGCCCGGTGCTCGCCGGGGCGTTGGGGCCGGGCGCGGCAGCGAGCGCGGAGCCCGCAGTGAGGGCGAGTGTGACGACGAGAGCGCGGACGTGCATGGGCATGGGCCTTCGACCTGCTGGTTGGTTTGCGTTCACGTTTCCGGGGGAGTGTCGAAGGCTCTCCGACGCGCAGGCGGTTGTCAATGCGGGCGCGCGCTCGACGGGGGGCTGAGCCTTGACCCCGTCGGGACCTCCACATGACCTGTGGACCATGCGCAACGTCGCCCTCGCCATCGTCCGTCGCCTCCGGTCGCAGTCCGTGCGGCGGCCCGCCGCCCCGTGGTTCGACGCGCTGGAGTCCCTGGCGCTGAAGTCAGGCGGGGACTCCGGCGGGCGCCGCTTCACCCGGGAGGATCTCCACGACCGGCGCGGCGTGCGCAATTGACCCGGGCCGAGGGTGCGGGCTGAGCGCGGGCGGGCCTCGCCCCGCCGAAAGCGCGTCGAACGGGGAACGAGCGCTGCAGGCTGTCCGCAGCCAGGCTCCACGGCTCACCCTTCGTGAAAGCTGACGACGATGATGTTCCTGCGCCGCACGAGCGCCCGGCAACGCACCCGAGCCCCCCGTCAAACCAACCATCGCACCAACACCTGCGCCATCAAAATCTTCGTCACCGTCGCCACCGGAAACACCGCCGCGTACCCCCGCGCGGGCGCATCCGTGGCCGTTCTGGCCGCCGCCCAGGCCAGCACCGCGGGCTGAGTGTGGATCCCCGCCACGGCCCCGAACGCCTGGAACGCGGGCATGTGCAGCGGGCCGCGCGCCAGCAGGAGCGCGGGCACGCAGCTCGACAGTGTCACCAGCGCGCCGAGCAGCAGCAGGGGGCCGGCGTGGCCGGCGGCGAGTGTGCTGGCCAGGCCGGCGCCGGAGCGGCAGCCGACGACGGCCAGGAAGAGCACGATGCCGAGCTGCCGCAAAGTGATGCTGGCCGGATAGGGCAGCTCCCACACGAGCGGGCCGGTGCGGCCCAAGCGGCCCAGCAGCAGCCCCACCAGCAGCGGACCACCGGCCAGGCCGAGCTTCAGGGGTCCCATGGGCGTGGGGAACGGCACCATGCCCAGCAACAGACCGAGTGTCACGCCGAGCGCGAAGCTCAGCACGTCGATCTCGGCCAGGGCACGGTAGGAGTCACCGAAGAACTTCGAGACGGCGTCCAGCTTGTCGTGGGGGGCCAACACACGCACGCGGTCGCCGAGCTCGAGCACGGTGTCTCGGTCGGCGAGCAGGTCGACATCGCCCCGGCGCACGCGCGTGACGAGCGCGCCGAGCCGCTGGGGCAGTTGCAGCTCTTTGAGCGGCCGGCCGACGACCTCGGGCCGCGAGACGAAGATGCGCCGGAAGTCCACGCGGGTGTGGTCGTCGGCGATGTCTTCGGCGGTCACGTCGCCCATGAGTCGCACGGCCTCGGCGATGGCCTCGGCCTTGCCCACGATGGTCACCAGATCGCCGGCCTCGAGCACGGTCTCGTCCGTGACGACCTGCTCCACGGCGCCGCGCCGGTAGCGCCCGAAGCCGATTCGGCCGCCGAGCACGGCGCGGAGCGTCTCCACTCGGCCCACCATGCGGCTGAGGCGCAGGGTGCGACTCAGGAGGACGGTGTCCGGCGTGGGGCCGTCCGGGGGCACCTTGCGCGCGGCGACGGCCAGGACCAGCAGCGGCAGCAGCACGCCGAGGGGGTAGGCCACGGAGTAGCCCACCACGGGCGCGGCGGCCTCGGCGCCCTCGGCGCGCAGGAAGTCCACGGCAGCGGCGAGCGCCGGTGTGTTGGTCATGCCGCCGGTGAACAGACCGACGGAGGTCGACGCGTCGATGCCCAGCGCCCGCCCGCCGAAGGCCGCGGTCAGCGCGGCGGCGGTGACACAGGCGGCCGTGAGGAGCGACGCGAACAGACCGCGCCCGCGCAGGGCGGCCACGAACCCAGGGCCGCTGGCCACGCCGATGCTGTAGACGAACAGACACAGGCCGAAGTAGCCGAGCTCCTCGGGCAGCACCAGGCGGGCGTCGTAGGCCGAGGCGGCCAGGCCGGCGAAGAGCACGGCGGCGGGCCCGAGCGACACGCCGCGGATGGAGACGCGCCCCAAAAGCCAGCCCCCGGCGAGCACGGCGAACAGGAGCAACATGGGCTGGCGGGCGGCCAGGGCGACGGCGACGGAGAGGGAATCGGCGGGCGACATGGCGAGTGGTGTGGCCCCTTCGGGCCGGGAGTGCAACGAGAACGGTGCGCCCGTCAGGGAGCCGGCGGCGCGGGCAGCAGCGGGAGATGAAAGCCGCTGCCGGGCGCGGCGCCACAGGTGGTGGCGCGCTCGGGGTAGCCGTCGGGCTGGGCCACGCGCACCAGATCGCGGAACGCGTTGGCGCCGCCCCGGATGACCATGAAGGCCCCGGAGGCGCCCGTGGTGGTCGCGCCGGCGGGCTGGAAGTCGTCCAGCGCCAGGCTGTCGCCCAAGAACCGCAGGCAGTGGCCGTTCTCCGGGCAGTTGGCCATGGTGCCGTTCACGGTGAACACGGGGCGCGCGCCGGCCACGGGCACGAAGCCGCCGTCCGGGCCGTAGGAGAGCACCCGGCCGATCATGAAGCCGTTCTCCTCGAGGAAGTTCGCCGGCTTGCCGAGGCCCTGGTTCCACACGGTCTGCTGCGCCTGCGTGCTGGCGAAGGCGATGGTCTGGTACGTCTGGCCGAACGCGGCGGCGGTGGCCTGCACGCCGCTCGACGACCGCATGAGCGCGCCGGCGCCGGCCATGGGCGCGCGGAGCGTGGCGGCGTCGTCCACCGTGATGCCCACGGAGCCGGACATGCCCGTGCCGATGACCTTGAACACGCCGCCGGGGCCGACGGTCGTCTCGCCGTGGATGGCGTCCTCGAGGGGGGTGCCCGCGGTGACGGCGATGGGATCCGTGAGCAGCACACCCGTGCCCTCGGGCAGGGCGCAGCCGGTCACGAGGTCGAGCGCCAGGCCCACCACGCAGAAATTCTCGCCCGCGGGGATGTCGCAGGTCGCCGGAATGGCGCCGGGCTCGCTGCCCGCGGGGCACCGGGGCGTGGGCACGCCCATGTCGGCCAGCAGACCGCCAGCGCCGCCCGGGCCACCGCCGCCGCCCGT
>CAINDO010000402.1 GCA_903847385.1 uncultured Myxococcales bacterium | reverse complement strand
TCGCCGGACCCGGCCCCGGGCGCCACGGCGCAGCAGATCGCCGCGCTGCTGCCCGGCATCGGCGAGCCCACGCCGTACCGCGTGCGTGTCGGAAGCCCGGCCATCGGCCAGAGCCTGGCCACGCTGAACCTGCGCGGCGCCACGGGGGCCACGGTGCTGGCCATCGTGCGCGGCGGGCAGAGCGTCGTCGTGCCCACGGCGGACGAGGTCATCCGCGCGGACGACGTCCTCGCCCTCGCCGGCGCGGAGGATGCGGTCGCCGCGGCCCGGGCCCTGCTCTCGGGCGCCGGCCCGGCCTGACGCCGCCTCAGCCCTGCGCGGTGTCCGCCAGGAACTTGCGGAAGACCTCGCCGGGCTGCGCGCCGCTCACGCCCCGCGGGCGGTCGCTCTCCAGGCCCGCCACGAACATCGGCACGCCGCGGATTCCGAGTTCCGTGGCCATCCGCTCGTCGGCGACGACCTCGCTCAGCGCCGCGCCGTCCGCCAGGGCCGCTCGCAGCGCGTCGAAGTCGAGGCCGAGCGCCGGGACCTCGGCGGCCAGGAAGGCCAGCACCGCGTCCAGCCGGGCGACGTCCACCCCCTCGACGAAGTGGGCCCGGAACAGCGCGTGTTTCACGGCGTCGCCGGCCCCTTCGCGCTGCGCCTCGGCGAGCCGCACGATGCGGTGGCCGAGCCGCGTGTTGGGCGCCCGCGCGACCTTGGAGAAGTCCATGCGCAGGCCGTCCTGCGCCGCCACGCCGGCCACCTGGTCGAACATCTGCTTGACCCGGGCCTCGCCGCCGAACTTCTTCGCGTAGAACGGCAGGGCGTCCACGCCCTCGCCCGGCAGGTCCGGCTGCAGCTCGAACGCCCGCCAGCGCAGCTTCACCGCCGGGGCGTCGGGCGCGCTCAGCGCCGCGAAGAGCCGCGTGCGGCCGATGTAACACCACGGGCAGACGATGTCCGACCAGACGTCGAGCACGAGGGGGGTGGTCACGGGGGCAGCATCGCTTTCAGGGCCGTCGCGAACGGACCGACGAGGCGCGCGAGCTTCGCCGGGCCGATGTGCATGGCCGCAAAGGGGTCGAAGGGATCGGCGAGCAGATCGCGCCGGACCTCGACGCAGAGCGCGCGTCCGGGCCAGCGCATCACATGGCCGTGGGCCAGCGTGCTCGGGTGCAGGGGGTAGGTCGCGCCGTCCGCCAGGGTGAGGCCGGCCTCGGCGAGCCCCGCCCGCAGCGCGGCCGACACACCCCGGGGCGTCCAGTCCACGCCGGCGAGGTCCCGGCCGATCAGGTCGACCTCGGGGCGCAGGGGCCACGTCGGCTCGACCTCGGGCGCGTAGGCGGCGCGCAGGCTCTGCACGATGTCCGCGTCCACCTCGACGCCGACCTCGCGGGGGGCGTAGCTGTGCAGCAGGAGCAGCGCGGCGCGGGGCATGGCCGGGGCGAGCACCGCGTCCACGGCGGAGACGTACCGCTCGTACAGCCCGCGGAGCAGCGCCCGGTCCTCCGGTGTGGTGATCCAGGGCATCAGCCCCGGCGTGACCTTGCCCGCCTTGAAGTCCTCGGGCGACGCGTCCATCCGGCGGTTGCAGTCGATGAACGTGCGCGGGATGCGGCAGCGCAGCACCGTGACCACCCGCGTCGGCGCCTCGGCCACGAGCCGCTCGGCGAGCGCCAGGGCCAACTCCGGCGCGCCGATGTCCGTGTTCACGTGGAAGAAGTCCACCAATCCCGCGGGCAGCGGACTCGTGAGCTGCGCCGCCAGCGCGGTGAAGTCCGCCGTGGCCGTGGCGCCGTGGGGGATCTCCACCACCAGGTCCGGCGGGGCGTCCGCCGCGGCCGCCGAGCCGCGCCGGGTCTCGATCTCGAGCACCCCGGGCAGCGCGCTCACTCGGCGTACATCTTGATGCCGGTGGCCGCCGCGAAGCTCAGCCGATACGCCTCGTCCCAGTCCGGGTGGCGCACGACCACGTGGCCGTCCGACAGCAGCGTGTTCTTCCAGTTGCGGCGCTGAGTGCCGGGGCGCAGCAGGCTCTCCTCGACCACCCACTGACCCGCCTCGCGCAGCCAGTTGCCCAGCCCCTCGATGCGGGTGATGCGGCCCTGGCCCTGGGCGCGCTTGAACACGATCCCGACGTTGTACTTGCGCTCGGTGTTCGCCTCGAAGCGGCGGTCCGTGATGACCCGACCCCACTCGCGGAACAGATCGATGTCGGACGTGTAGTTCATCTGGTCGACGAGGTGCGCGCCGCCGGGGCGGCAGCCGATCTCGCCGAAGATGGCCTCACCCTTGGGCGTGAGGAACCACTCCATGTGCGTGAAGCCATCGACCATGCCCAGGGCCTTCAGCACGTTGCGGCCCAGCGTGAGGCCGGGCTGCAGCTTGGGCTGCGTGAGATCGCGCACGGTGATGATCACCGGGCTGATCCACTCCACCGACCGCGCCTCGATGGGCTTGGGCAGGTAGTGGGCCACGTTCTCGTAGACGGTCTGGCCGCCGACGCAGAGCGTGTCGAAGGTGAACTCATCCCCCTCGATGTACTCCTCGCAGCTCGCCTCCTGCACGTGCCGGGTGGCCTTGATGGCCGCGTCCAGCTCGGCGGCGTCGCGGCAGCGGAAGGTGTCCGCGCTGCCGGCGCCGGCGATGGGCTTCAGGATCAGCGGGTAGCCGATCTCCTCGGCCGCCGCGCGGACCTCGGCCTCGGTGCGCACGCGCTTCGAGCGCGGCACCCGCAGACCCGCCGCCGCCACGCGCTCCTTCATGATCTGCTTGTCGCGGAAGCCGTTCACGGCGTCCACGCTCATGCCGGGCAGGCCGTAGTGCTCGCGCAGCCGCGCCGCCAGGAGCACCAGGGGCTCCCAGTTGGACACGATGCGGTCGGGCACGCGCCGGCCGAGCCAGGCGGCGACGCGGGCCATCACGTCGCCCTCGTCCAGCAGACGCGGCACGCTCAGGTAGGCCGTGAGCGAGCGCTTCACCAGGTCGGGGAGGCCGTCTTTGGGGGTGTCGCCGACCCCCCAGACCTCGTGACCCAGCTCGGCCAGGCCGCGGGTGTATTGAATCATCTCGGGGGGATAGGACGGGGCGAGGAAGAGTACGCGCATGGGCGCGGAGCCTACCACGCTTTGCGACTTTACGCGCGCTCACGCCGGACGCATGCTGCGCCCATGCCACGCAACGTCATCTTCGTCGCCCCCTTCCCCTCCGAGGTCACGATGCGCTTCGTCCGGGCCGCCGCCCGGCTCGACGACGTGCGCCTCCTCGGGGTCGTCCACACACCGCCCTCGGGCGCGGACGCCAACGTCTACCACGACTTCGTGCGCGTCACGGAGCCGCTCTCCGAGAAGGACACGGTGGACGGCTGCGAGGTCCTGCGCCGGCGCCATGGCCAGCCGACGCAGATCATCGGCATCCTCGAGGCGCTGCAGGTGCAGATCGCCACGGCGCGCGTGAAGCTGGGCGTGCCCGGCACCCCGCCCGAGGTCGCCGAGCTGTTCCGCGACAAATCGAAGATGAAAGCCGCCCTGCGCGCCGCCGGCCTGCCCGTCGCCCGCAGCCGCCTGGTGGGGCGCGAGTCCGAGGCCCGCGACTTCGCCGCCGCCGTGGGCTTCCCCATCGTGCTCAAGCCGCCCGCGGGCATGGGCGCCAAGTCCACGTTCCGCCTGCGACACATGGACGAGCTCATCGGCGCGCTGCAGGGCATGGGTGTGTCCCCGGACCGCCCCGTGCTCCTCGAGGAGTTCCTGCGGGGCGAGGAGTTCAGCTTCGAGACCCTCACGCTCGGGGGCGAGCCGCAGATGCATTCGATCTCGCGCTACCTGCCCACCTGCCTGCACGCGCTCGAGAACCCCTGGATCAAGTGGTGCAACCTGGAGCCGCGGGACATCTCCGGCCCCGAGTTCGACGAGATCCGCAAGGTCGGCTACGCCGCCGTCAAGGCGCTCGGTCTGTCGGACGGCATGACACACATGGAGTGGTTCCGCCGTCCGGACGGCAGCGTGGCCATCGGTGAGATCGCCCAGCGCCCCCCCGGCGCCAACATCAGCCTGATGACCGGCCTGGCGCACGGCCAGGACATCTATCGCGCCTGGGTGCGCGCCGTGGTGGACGGTGTGTTCGACGGCCCCTGGGAGCGCAAGTACGCCGTGGGTTCGGCCTTCCTGCGCGGGCCCGGCCACGGCCGCGTGTCGAGCGTGAAGGGCGTCCACGAGGTCCACCAGAAGATCGGCCACCTGGTCGCCGAGGCCAACCTGCCCACCCTGGGCGCCCCCAAGGCCGACGGCTACGAGGGCGATGGCTACATCGTCGTCCGCGATCCGGACACGGACGTCGTCGCCGACGCCCTGAAGACGATCATCCAGACCGTGCAGGTCGGCTACTCGGCCTGAGCCCCGGCCTTCTTGTAGACCTCCATGTACTCACCCACGCGGTGCTGCCAGCCCAGGGGCAGGCCCATGCCGCGCTGCTGCAGGCCGTGCCAAGCGGCGGCGCCTTCGGGCGTGCGGCCGTGGTGCCAGGCGTCGATGGCGTGGTTGAGCGCCCAGTGCATGCCCAGGCCGTCGAAGTGGTCGAAGACGAAACCCGTGCCCCAGCCGCGGCCGGCGTCGTAGGGCCACACGGAGTCGGCCAGGCCGCCGGTGCGGTGCACGATGGGCGGGGTGCCGTAGCGCAGGCTGTAGAGCTGGTTGAGGCCGCAGGGCTCGTAGCGCGAGGGCATCAGGAACAGATCGCTGCCGGCCTCGATCAGGTGCGCCTTGGGCTCGCTGAACGCCGAGTGATAACCGACCTGCTGGGGGAACGTGCGGGCCAGGTGGTGGAAGAACGCCTCGTAGCGATGCTCGCCGGTGCCGAGCACCACGAACTGCACGCGCCGGTGTTTCAACAGATAGGGCAGGACATCGACGCAGAGGTCGAAGCCCTTCTGCCACACGAGCCGCGACACGATGCCCACCACGGGCACGTCCGGCACGTAGGGCAGGTGCATCGTGTGACACAGGGCCTCTTTGCACCGCGCCTTGCCCGACAGATCGCCGGCGGAGTAGCGCACGGGCAAATGAGCGTCCACCTCGGGGTTCCACTCGGTGTCGTCGATGCCGTTCAGGATGCCGAACAGCGACTCCCGGCGCGCCCGCAGGAACGGATCGAGGCCGACGCCGTGCTCCGGCGTCTGGATCTCGCGCGCGTAGGTCGGGCTGACGGTCGTGAGCGCGTGCGCGTGCAGCAGGCCGGTGAGCATGAACCCGAAGCGGCCCGCGCGCAGCTCGTCCTGGTGCACCTGATCGATGCAGTGGCCGAGGCCGACCTCGTGCGCCGCGTGCGCGCCGAAGGTGCCCTGG
>CAINDO010000401.1 GCA_903847385.1 uncultured Myxococcales bacterium | reverse complement strand
CGGCGGGGCGCCCGCAGGCGGCGGTGCCGAGCCGGACGCCGCGGGTTTCACCCCGCCCGGCGTCGTCCCATTGACCGGCACGGCGACCACCGGCGCATGTGTCGGCTCGCCGGCCGCCGAGGGCGTCGCGCGTCTGTTCGATGGCGACGTGAACACCAAGTTCCTCGCCTCGCTGAACGCACCCTGGGCCGTTTTCGATGCCGGCGCGCCGTTCACCCTGTCTCACTACGCCGTGACCTCGGCCAACGATGCCCCCGAGCGCGATCCGGCGCGCTGGGCGCTGGAGGGCTCGAACGACGCCGTCGACTGGACCCCCCTGGACGTTCAGGTGGGGCAACACTTCGCCGCGCGCCTCGAGCGTCACGAACACACCGCGAACCTGGGCGGATTCCATCGCTGGTTCCGGTTCCGGATGGAGAACGCCGGCGGCAACACGACCCAGCTCGCCGAGCTGGAGCTCTTCGGCACGACCGTGTTCGACGGGCCGGCCGGCTCGGCGCCGAGCGCCCCGGACGCGCTCCGGGCCGAGCCCGTCTCCCGCCGGGAGCTCGTGCTCGACTGGACGGACACGAGCGCGGACGAGGTCGTGTTCCGCATCGAGCGCGCCTTCGACGGCGGCCGTTTCCAGGCGATCGGCTACGTGCCGGCGGGCAACACACGCTTCACCGTCGCGGGGCTGGAGCCCGGGGTGGCCGCCGGCCATCGCGTCGTCGCCGAGAACACGGCGGGCGCGTCGGCGCCGTCCGAGGTCGTCGTGGCCGCGCCGCAGCCCGCGCTCGCGGGACGGCCGCAGGGCCGCGCCCTGCAATACACCGAGGGCGGCTATACATTGACCGTCACCGACGACGCGCCCGGTGTGACACCCCCGGCGAGCATCGCGCGCATGGTCGAGGAGTTCTTCGCCACCTACCCGCAGATGGCGGCGGACTTCAACCCGGGCGCGCCCCGTGAAGTCACCGTGCTGTTCGACCCGACCTACGACGGCGTGGCCGAGGCCGGCGGCGATCACATCCGGGTGTCTTCCGCCTACATGGCCAGCGTCCCCGACGACATCGACGTCATCGTCCACGAGGGGTTTCACCTGGTTCAGGCCTACGCGTTCGGCAACGTGCCCGGCTGGGCGACGGAGGGCCTGGCCGACTACGTGCGCTGGGCCTACGGCACGCGCAACAACGGCGCCTGCTGGACGATGCAGCGCTACGAGCCCGGACACCAATACACCGACGCCTACGGTGTGACCGCGCGGTTCTTCCTGTGGCTCGAGAGCGCGCACGGCCCCGGGCTCATGCAGGACCTGGACGCGACGCTGCGCCGAGGGATGTACGACGACGGCTTCTGGCCCGGCCGGACGGGGCAGAGCGTCGACGCGCTCTGGGCCGCCTACGCCGCCGATCCCGACCAGCCGCCGGTCAGCTACGAGTGAGCTTCGCCAAGACGTGGGAGTGCGCATGCGCAGAGTGATGCTGGCCTGGGCGGTCGTCGCCTGGGGATGTGACGAGGGCGCGTCGAGCGGCCTCGAGGCGGACGCCGCGGCACGGGCACCGGACGCGGCCGCGCCGCCGCCGGACGCCGACACGGACCCCACGCCCGACGCCACGGCGCCTGCGCCGGACGCGCAGACCGCCGACGCCGCCACCGCGCCGGCCTGCGCGGTCACGTTCGTTTGGGATCCCCGCACGGCGACCGTGCTCGAGACGTTCCCCGACGATTACTACACGCACGCGGATGCGACCACGGCGACGGGGCTGCGGCCGTATCTCGGGCCGGACCTGGCCGGGTGGCTCGACTCCATCCCCGGTCAGTTCGGCGCGATGTATCGCAAGCTCGAGAGCCTGGACGGCTGGGGCACCACGGCGGGGGTCATCCTGCGGTTCTCCGGCCCCGTCGCGGCGCCGCCCGAGGGCGCGATGCGACTCCTGGCCGGCGGGGTCGACGCCGGGTCGCCCGCCGAGGAGGTCCCGTTCGACCTCGAGATCACCGAGGACGCCACGGGCCTCATCCTGTGGCCCCGCGTGCCGCTGCGGCCGGCGACGCGGCACGCCGTGATCGTCGATTCCATGCTGACCGCGGCGGACGGCGGGTGTGTCTCCCCGAGCGCCGGTCTGTCGGACGCGCTGGCCGGCGTCGCCCCCCTCGATGTGATGGGCGCCCGCTTCGGCGAGGCGTTGACCTGGGCCGGCGTCGCGCCGGAGGACGCCGTGGCGGTGGCGGCGTTCACGACACAGACCATCGTCGAGGAGTCCGTGGCCATCGCCGCCGACATCGCCGGCCGCGCATACACCTGGTCCACGCCGCCCACCTGTGTCGACCTGCCCCTGTTCCGCGAGTGCGAGGGCACGTTCACGGCGCAGGACTACCGCGGCGCCGATGGCATCATCGCCGGCACCGTGCCCGTCGCGCCCTACGCGCTCGTCGCCCGCGCGTGGCTGCCGCTCGGCCCCGTCGAGTCGCGGCCCGTCGTGATCTTCGGCCCGGGCCTCGGGGCGGACCTGGACATCTCGCGCGGCATCGCCGAGGTCACCACGCCCCTGAACGTGGTGACGGTGGCCATCGACGCGCCGGCCCACGGGCGACACCCCATCGCCGATCCGGCCTGCATGATGGAGCTGTGTCGGACCACGGACTTCTTCGGGGTCGACCTGCTCGATCAGACGATCGACCTGCTGGTCGCGCGGGATCACTTCCGCGAGTCGGCCTACGACAAACTCCAGCTCGTACAGTTGCTGCTCGGCGAGCCGGATCTCGATGGCGACGGCGCGCCGGACATCGACCCCACGCGCATCGCCTACTTCGCCGCCAGCCTGGGCGGCATCATGGGCCCGGAGTTCCTGGCGCTCTCGCCGAACGTCTCCGCGGGTCTTTTGAACGTGCCCGGCGGACGGGTCGCCTCGATCATGGCCGAGGGGCAGGCCACGGCGCTGCTCGTCCGGTCGCTGACGCCCGCGGGCACCACGGCGAGCGACAAGGCGCGCCTGTTCCCGCTCTTGCAGACGCTCCTGGAGCGGGGCGACGCGGCCAACTACGCCCCCCATGTGTTGTCCGACCGCTTGCCCGGCGCCGGTGACACACCGCCGGACCTGCTGGTGAACCTGGCGATGAGCGACCGGGTCATCCCCACGATCGCGACGCGGGCCCTGGCGCGCGCCCTGCGGGTGCCCCACGTGCCGCCGGTGTTCCAGGACTTTGATCTGGAGACCGTGACGGCCGACGCGCCCCTCTCCGGCAACCTCGACGACGGCGAGACGACAGCGGGTCTGTTCCAGTTCGACCGGGGCGTGCGCATGGCCGGCGGGCCGGTCGCGCCTGCCGATCACGACATCGCCCTCACGCTCGAAGGGCGCCTGCAGATCACGCACTTCCTGCAGACGTGGTCCGACTCGGGCCTGCCCGAGATCATCGACCCCTACACCGCGCTGGGCACGCCGCCGCTGCCGTGAACGGCCCGGCGCAAGGGCCTCAGCGCAGGCGGGTGTCCAGCGTCGCGCCGAGCACGAACCAGCCGTTCTGCACCCGCGGCCGCTCGGGGAACGTGGGCACCAGATGCACGTCCTGCACCGAGGGCGCCAGCGTGCCGAGCGTGTCCGCGCCCAGGTGAATCTCGTCCAGCGCGAGGTCCAGGCCATTGCCGATGGCCTTGCGCAGCTCCGTCACGGCCAGGTTCGACAACAGGTCGGACAGCGCGTCCTCGGGCAGGAACGGCCGGTCGCCGCCGGCCTGACGCAGCGCCGCGCGCACGTCGACCGTGGGGGCGAGGTCGAAGTGCAGGCGCCCGGCCTCGGCCACGAGCGTGAGCCCGACGCGGATGCTCAGCGTGTACAGGTCCGGCGCCGGGTTGCGCGCGCTCTGCGTGAACAGATCGATCTCGCCGGCCTGGAGTTCGAACAGAAAGGGCGCCCCGGGCGGGGCGGCCACGAACAGCGGCGGCAGGCGCGCGTCGATGCGCACGCCGGACAGGAGCGCGCGCAGGTTCTCGGGGATCACCGTCGTGGCGTCGATGCGCAGCGCGCCCTGCCGCCAGAGCTCGTGCAGCAGCGTGTTCACCGCGCGCATCCGTACGGCGACGGCGGCGCCGGCCTGCGCGGGCCAGGGCGGGCCGGACTCTTCGGCCTGCGCCGTGGTCTCGTCGGCGATGCCCGGGTCGGGGTAGGGGGCCTGCACGGGGCTCGGCTGGCGCACGGTGCCCGCGAGCGTGAGCGTCAGGTGGCCGCGCGGCACGGCGACGGGCGCCGATAGCCGGAACCCGGCGCGCAGGTGCAGCTCGGGGATCACACCGTCGCTCGCCACGTCCAGCGGGATGTCCGCGAACGTCGCCAGCACGTCCTCCAGGCCCAGGTCGATGAACTCCGGCACGCGACTGCGGATGAGGTCGTCGATCGTGGTGCGCGCGTAGTCCTCGATCACCGTGCGCAACAGGCTCCCGAAGGTGTCCAGCACGGCCTGCGCGGTGCTGTCGTCCATGCGGCCGGCAACGCGCTCCAGGGCGACGTCCGCGGCCTCGACCCGCAGCCCGGGCGCGCCGCCGGGGCCGGCGACGATGGCCACCCGCGCATAGGCCGCGGCAGAGACCAGCACGCTGCCGTGCAGCGACACCGGGACGCCCTCGAGCATCAGATTGCCCCGCGTGGTGATGGTCAGGTCCGTCAGGCGCAGGAACACATCCAGGCCGGAGTCCGTGAACACCAGCGCGACCTCGGGTGTGCCCGGCGCGATGGACTCCACGGTCAGATCCAGCGGCTCGCCCTGCGCGAGCACCGGGTCGCCCAGCAGCGCCAGGGGCTCGATGCGGGCGATCAGCGTCTCGAGCAGCGCGGCCAGATCCGGTACGTGCACGACGCCGTCGGCGTCCGGCTCGCTGGCCGGCGTGTTCGTGTCCAGCAGTCGCTGGGACAGGCGCAGCGCCAGGGCGTCGCCGATCTCCACGCTCGACGCGCCGGGCACCAGGAACCGCGGAGCGTAGAGCGCCTCGCGCACCTCGCGCACGGCGGGCCGCTGCACGCCGTCGTCCGCCAGCACCTCGACGCGGTTGAAGCCGAACTGCGCGGGCAGCTCGACCTGGAACGCGCCGTCGGCGTCGACCTCGACGGGGGCGTCGTTCACGAAGACCTGCACGCCATCACCGGCGGACGTGCCCGTGACCGTCCCGGCGACCGTGACGATGGGCCGACCCATGACCACCTGTCCGGGCGTGGGCTGCGTGAGGGTGAGCGTCGGCGGGCCGTCGTCCACGAAGAAGGTCGCGCGGCCGCACAGATCCGGCGTGGCACAGGCGCGCACGGCGCCGGGGCCCTCTTGCAGGAACGTCAGCGTGCCGGTGCCGCCGTTCGCCTCGACGCTGGCCACGGGGGCCGGCGCGATGGACCAGGCGAGCGGTGCGTTCGCGATGACATCGCCGAAGCGGTCGAAGACCTCGGCGACGACGGTCGGGTGGTCCGTGCGCGCATAGACGGTCTGCACGGGCTCCAGGCGCATCGACACATAGGCGGGCACGGCGTCCGGATCGGGCGCGGGGCCTTGATCCGGGCGCGGACGCCGCATGTCGGGCACCTCGGCGCCGCCGTTGCCCGGCTGCGCGTCACCGGTGGGCGGGGTGAAGGCGTCAGGGCCGGCGTCCGTGAAGGTGCCGGAGCCGAAGCCGCCGGGATCGTCACAACCGAAGGTGAGGGTCAGAATCAGTCCGAGAATGCGTGCTCTCATGGGCCGAAGTTCCCGTCGAGGAGCCAGTGGGCGAGGGTGGAGCGCAGGCGGCCCTGGCGCAGGCCCAGGTGCGTGCCCACGGGCAGGTCGTAGACGGCCAGGCTGGCCGGGATCTCGAAGTCGGGCAGCGGCAGGCTGGGCAGGCCGTCGTTCAACGCGCGGTCGATGAGACCCTGCAACACACGCGAGAGCGTCGACTCCAGCACCTGACGGCTGCGCTCGGAGACCTCGGCGCCGGAGAGATCCAGCGAGAGCTCGGACACACCCACGCCGTCGAACACCAGGTCGCGCTCGCCCTGGAGCGTCACGTGCGCCTCGAGCGTGGCGGCGAGGCCGACGCGGAACGGCTCGGCGAAGATGCCGGGGTAGATCACGCCGGCCGTAGCCGGGCCCACGAACACACGAATGTCGGCGCCGTCGTCCCGCACGACCCCGATGACCGCCGGGGCCGTGGGCAGGGACAGGAACACTTCCGTGCCCTCGGGCAGGTCGCCGGCGACGCCGCCCACCAGACCGCCCGCGGCGCTCTCGAAGTAGCCCGCGCGCCACAGCCGGTGGAAGACCTGGTTCAGCAGCGCCAACTGCACGGCGCCGCCCAGGTTGCGGTCGTCCGGCAGCGCGGCCTGTCGCGGACCCGGGTGCAGCGGCACGCCCGGGCTGCGGCCGGCGACGCGATCCGGTCCGTCGACCTTGGTGCCGATGCCGACGAGCGCGCGCCCGGCGGCGAAGTCGAGGGTGGTCATCGTCGGCGTGAGCGTGAGGCGCACGCTGCCGCCGCCCACGGGCAGGGGCACGTCGAAGCCCTGCGAGAGCGCGCCGATGTCCACGTTGCCCAGCAGGTCGCGCAGCGCCGTCCGCAGGTTGTTCTCCAGGAAGTCGCGGATGGCGTCCGTCACCGTGCGGCGGATCAGCCCCTCGAAGGCCGAGAAGACCAACTCGAGGATCGCGCCGCTGATGAAGCCGCTGAAGTCGCTGTCCAGGTGGCCGACGTCCACGTTGTTCACGCCGCGCAGGAACACGGCCGGGTGGCCGTCGAAGCCGAGCGACACGTCGAACGTCAGGTCGACCGTGATGTGGTCCGTGGAGATGCGCGCCGTGTTGCCCAGCGTGCCCTGCAACTGCGCCGTCAGGGCCAGATTGCGGATGCTGGCGGCGGTGTTCAGGCCGCCGTCGACCAGGGTGAGCGCGAGTGTGTTGCGCCCGCCGATCTGAATGTCCCGGTACTCCACGCCGAGGCTGAAGAGACAGATGCCGAGCACGCTGGCGCGACACTCGTTCGGCACCACGGGGTTCTGGGCCGCCGCGGCCTGATGCACCGTGTCGCGCAGACCGCGGCTGTTGACGATGCGGCGCAACACGTCGGCGATGCTGCCGAGGGGGTCGTCCGGATCGCCCTCGTCCAGCGCGCCCTGGCCCAGGCGCAGGAGCAGGGCGTCCCGCAGGGCCTGCCGCTCGTCCAGGTACTCCGTGGCGGCGAAGTACGTGCAGACCGTGCTGTTTTCGTTGCCGTTCTCGTCGACGGCGACGACCTCGTGGGTGTTGAGGCCCCACTCCACGGGGACCTCGGCGGAGAACGTGCCGTCGGCGTCCAGGTTGGCGGGCTCGCCGTCCACGCGCACGCTCTGCAGGCCCGAGATGTCCGCGACCGTGCCCGTGAGCACCGTGCGCTCGCCGCCGGGGATGGTGATGAACTCGCCCTCGCCGGGGCGCTCGCAGTGGATGCCGGGGCCGCCGCGGTCCACCAGGATCTCGACGGACTGCTCCAGCGTGCGACCGAAGGCCGTGGCGCCGTCCACCCGGGCGGTCAGCGTGTACACACCTTCGGGGGTCGCCTGGAACCGGCCCTCGCCGAAGCCGGGCAGGGGCGGGTCGCTCTCGAAGACCAGGGGGGCGTCCGGCAGCAGGTTGTCGTCCTCGTCCGTGACCGCGGTGACCAGCTCGATGACCGAGCCGACGCGATACACCCGGCGGTCGGGGAACAGACGCAGCGCCAGGTGCGCGGGCAGGCCCGGCGTGACGAGCAGCGTGGGCCCGGGGAGCGACTCGGCGCCGGGCACGGCGCAGCGGACCTCGTACACGCCGGCGCGCTCGACGGTGACCGGCAGGTCCGGGTGGGGCACCCGCTCGCCGCCCAGGGCCGGCTCGAAGCGCACCTCGGCGTCCGGCGCGGCCACGGGGTTGCCAAAGGCGTCGAAGGTGTCGCAGTGCACCACGACCTGGCCCCCGGCGGGGATCTCGGTCGTGTCGAGCGAGGCCACGGTGAGCGCGGCCGCGGCGGGCCGCACCGACCAGTCCGCCGGCGTCGGGTCGCGCAGGCCCAGCGAGGGCACCGTGCACACCAGCCGATAGTCGCGCGCGAGCTGACCGATCGCGCCGATCTCGGTGCGCTCGAAGCCCGAGTCCGGGTGGATCTCGATCTGCGTCTCGACGCCGGGGATGGGCGAGCCCGTCTGATCGAGGGCCTGACAGGTCAGGCGGTTCTCCAGCCCCGCTGGCGTCGAGCGGTCGCCCACGCGCGTCTCCACGGCATAGGCGATGGCCGGAAAGTCCGCCGCGTCCCTGGGCGGGCCGACGTCGGCGACGGGGCCGTCCGGCTCCGGTGGCCCGGTGTCCGGTGGCAGGGGGCCGGCGTCCGGCGGGGGCGGCGCGGCGTCCACGGGGTAACCGTAGAAGGCGTCCTTCTTGCCGCTCGGCGGGCGCTGCGTGGTGTCGCCGCAAGCGGCGAGCGCCGCGCAGGCGGCCAGGGCCGGCAGCAGGGCGAGGCGGGGTCGAGACCAGAACGACATGGGCAATCCGGGGGCGGCGGGCGTTGGGCGGGAGCCTACCACAGCCGCGGGGATTGGCTCATTCGGGGCCCCACGCGAGCGCGCGCCAGCGGTCGTCCGAGAGGAACACGGGGCCGAATCCCCCCGTGCGGACCGGTGTGGCGCCGCGCACCTCGCCGCGGACCCGCGGGGCCCCCGGCCCGGCTTCCAGAACCAGGAATCGCTCGCGGTCGTCGTGGGACACCAGCACGACGAAGGGCCCGGCGTGTTCGCCGAGGGCGACCTCGCAGGCGAAGGGCAGGGTCACCCACCGAGGCGCCGCGTCGCCGGGGGACACGCGGGCGCAGCGCGCGTCGGCGACGACGAGCACGGCGTCGTCCATCGCGACGGCGGTGATCCGCATGGGTCGTTGCGGGAGCGTGAGCGGGCCCGACCGCTCGCCCGAGACGGCGTCCACGACGTGGACCGACTGGGGCGCGGTGTGTTCCAGACTCCGCAGGACGAAGAGGCGGTCGGAGCCCGTCCACTCGAAGCCGCCGGCCATGGACCAGGCCTTTGTGCCCCCTGGGGGCGAGAAGCGGACCTGCCCCTGGCCGGCCCAGGCGAAGCCGCGGGCGACGATCCGCTGGTTGAAGCCATCGTCGTCGGGGTGCTTCGGCGCCGGCGCCGGTGTCGGCGGCGGCGCGCAGGGGCGCCCGTCCAGGGTCCGGTACTCCGTCCGAACCGGGCCCCCGGAGCCGTCGCGGGGTGTCCAGCGGAGCAGCCGGTGGCCGTCCTCGGTCGGGTGCCCCGTCAACAGAAGGCGCGCGTCGTCGTGGCTCAGCACCTCGACGCGCCCGCGCGCCGGCACGCGCAGCAGAGAGACCGCGGTCGGCGTCTCCTCGGCCCAGAGCTCGCCGCCGAGCGGTGTGTGGCGGGCGTCGCGCCGCAGGACCTCGGGCGCGGCGTCGCGGCGCCAGCGGCACAGCAGGCCCGCCTCGGCCGCCGTCGGGCCCCGAACACTCAGGATCAGCGCGTCTTCGCTGCGGGCGCCGAGGTTGCCCAGGCCGTGCAGCGCGCGCTGCGCGCCGGGGGGGAGGGACGTCGTCTCCACGGCGAAGTCCAGCGCCGGCGGCGGCGGCGCGCCGTTGCCGCGCTCCTCGATGAGCGCCGTCAACCCCTCGCGAAGGCCGGGTGTGTCCCGGAAGCAGTGATGCCACGCCGCGAGATCCGGGTGAATCGTCTCCAGGTGTCGCGCCCAATCGCGGGGCTCGACCCACCAGCCCGCGGCGAGCGCCTCGAGCATCGTCGATTCCACGGCCTCGCAGCGCCCGGCGCGTGCGGCCGCCAGGTCCGCGGCGGGAATGCGCACCGCCGCGTCCGGTCCGTGCTCGTTCGGGAAGTACCAGATCGTGCCGCCGCAGCGCGGGCACTCGCGGGCGTGGGCCACGGCGGGCGTCGAGAAGACACGGCCCGTGGACGGACACCCGGGTGGACACAAGGGGCGGGCGGTGGGGGACTCGGTGGCGGGCTCCATCGGCGCATCATGCCAGATCCCGGCGATGCGCGTCTGGCGGGGGGGCTTGCCTTCAAGTGAGTAAGTGCTTACTTGTTGCGCATGGCGGAACTTCGGAAATCCAAGGACGCGCGCAAGGTCGAGCTGGTCGACGCCGCCCTGCACATCATCGCGACGCGGGGCATTACGGCGCTGAGCACGCGCGCGCTGGCCGAGCACCTGGGCCTGTCCTCGGGCGCGCTCTTCCGCCACTTTCCCACGCTGGACGCCCTGCTGACGGGTGTCGTCGACCGGGTCGAGGCGGTGCTCGCGTCGACCTATCCCCCCGAGGGTCTGCCGCCGGCGGAGCGGCTGGCCGCGTTCGTCCAGGCCCGGAGCACCGCGGTCGGCGAGCGCCTGGGCATCCTGCGCCTGATGCAATCCGAGCAGTTCCGGCTCGCGCTGCCGGCGGACGGCTCCGCGCGCCTGGCCGCCTGTGTGTCCCGCACGCGCGCTTTTCTGCACGACTGCCTCCGTGAGGGGCAGGCCGAGGGCGCGTTTCGCACGGACGCCACCCCCGAGTCGCTGACGATGATCGTCGTCGGCACGGTGCAGGCGCTGGCGCAGGGCGCAGGGCCCGCGCCGGCCCCGAACACCCGCTTCGACCCCGCCGAGGTCCGGCGGACGTTGATGACACTCCTGAAACCCGTGGACCCCCCGACTGGAGACAGACGCGTATGAACACACGACCCATCGGCCGCATCGTGGCCGGCCTCCTGGCGATGCTCTTCGGCCTCGCGACCGTGGTCGAGGGCGGCCACGTGCTCTTTGGCGGGCCGGACGCCCGCGCGGCCGCCGGCGACGTCGTGCCCTTCGTGCTGATCTTCAACTTCTCGGCCGGCTTCGCCTATCTGGCCGCGGGCGCGGGCGCGCTCCTGGGCCGCCCCTGGACGCTGCCCCTCGCCCGGGCGCTGGCGCTGGCGACGCTCGCGGTCTTCGTCGCGCTCGGTGTGCATGTGTTCACGGGCGGGGCCTTCGAGCGCCGCACCGTGGCGGCCATGACCCTGCGGTCGGTGTTCTGGGTCGCCCAGGCGCTGCTGCTGCCGCGGTTCTTCCGACCGGCGATGGCGTCGGCGGTCACGATCGTCGGCTGAAGCGATCAACCTTCGACCGGGACCCTGAAGACCTCGCCGTGGGCGGGCAGGCGCACCTCGACGGCGAACGAGGTTCCGGCCGGCGTCTCGACCGCCCAATGGCCGACGCGCATCGTGAACACGCCGTCGACGATATTGAACGAAGGGGACAGCGCGTCGATCCGCGAGATCTCCGCGCCGGCGGCGTCCAGGACGACAAACGTGATCTCCGCGTCCGCGAGCGTGAACGGGTCGCCGATCACCCAGGCGTGGAGCGGCATACCGGGGCCGCCGTTGGCGTGGATTTCGGGCAGGACGAGCGGTCCGCACACACCTTGCTCCGAGTTCGCCGGGTCGCGGTTGCAGTACAGGCCCGCATCACATCGGTCGATCGGGTGCGGTTCACAGGCCTCGCCGGCTGCGCGCGGCCGCGGTGTGTCGACGACCTCGACCCTCAGCGGTCGGTCGAAGCCCGGGAGATTGGGGACGAAACGCGCGCGGGCAGGGGTCCAGGCCGCCCAGTGCGCCGGGTCGACAGACTCGGGGTGCAAGAACGTGAGCATGCCCGCGGAACCGAGTTCCAGCACATCCGCCCATTCTGCCGTGGCGCGATCCAGCCAATCGGGCATACCCGGCAGGTCCGGACGCTCCGGTCCAATCAGCCACACCTCGTCTGCGGCGAACGCGAAGAACCCGCGCTCCCGCAGCCATAGGCGGGGCTGGAACGTGCCGGGGGCCGGCGGGACGACGTACAGTGTCGAGTCGCTGAAGTCGGGCAGGACGCACGACGCGTTCGCGTCGATCCGCACACAGATCTCTTCGGTCCGGCACTGCGGCTCCGGGCCGCAGGGCCACCCGCGCTCGGGGGCCTCGCCGACCGCCACGGGCTCGAGTGTCGCCGCCGGCGTGAGGTCGCGCTGGAACAAACGCAACCGGTAGCCCGCGGCGTCGGCGAGGACGTCCGCTGGGCTCCGACCCCAGACCTCGAAATACAGGGTGCCGTCGGACTCGAAGCGTGGGAGATGGGGGTAGATCTCCGCCCGCTCGGCCGCCCGGACGTCCAGGGGTTCCACGATCACCTGCCCACCGCGCAGGGGCGGCACGGTGGTCACGTGACCCACCAAGCGCGTCGTCCCCTCTGGCCGCCAGAGACGCACCGACTCGATCTCCACGTGCGGGTCGAAACACGCCGGGCTCTGGTCGCTGCGAACGGGCCCGCAGGCGTTCTCCGGCGGGCACTCCTCCGCCGGGCAGTAGCTTCGGAGTGTGACCGCTTCGGAAGTCGATGACCACGAGAGCGTGTGTTGGTTGCCGGAGGCGCCCAGCAGCGTCAGCTTGCCACGCGCCGGGAACGCCGCCAGATGCCGGTACCTGTCGAGCGCGAGGGTCGCGGTCTGCAACCCACCGCCGACTCCGAGCGTGCCGACATCGACCATGGTCGCGAGGAGGCGGCCGTTCTCATCCTCGACTTCGGGCAGCCAGACGTGGGCACGGTTGAAGGTGCTCTCAGGCGGGATCCGGACAGTGAACTCGAGACGCCCGGGCGCGTCCGGCCGGACGGGGTCCGCAAACACCACGGCAGACACCAACCATGGCTGCTCGATGCGGCGGATGCGGACCGTGGGGACCCAGGGCGAGTCACCATCCACCGCGGTCAGGCGGAAGACCTCGCCCGCCCGGAGGACGGGCGTCGTGACGGTGTCGTCGTGCCCGGTGGTGGTCGTGAGCGGCGCGTCGCCCGCGTCCCCGCAGAGTTGGCCGATGTGGAGCGTGTGTCGCCGGCCGCGGTTGCCTTCCGTGAGGTCGACGCGCCACATGCCATCGACCGGGGCGCGGAACAGACTCGGCGTCTCGCCGACCGGAAACTCCGCGAATGCGTCGAGGTCCGCGGGCAGTGCGGGGGCGGCGGCCGTCGCGGCGGCGTCGCACGCTCCGCCGTAGCGAATGGACCGGCGCGTGACGGGCACGCTGACCGGCAGCGTCGATCGCTCCCCCCACAGCAAGGTCGCCGCCATCGAGTCCCGCCGGAGCGGAAGTCGCCCCTGCGGCGTGTCGAATACGTCGGCGAGATCGAACGCGTCCGACGCGCCCATGGAAGTCCCGCGAAGGCGGACGCCGGCCTCACCTTCGGACGAAGGGTCGGGGGCAACCCGGAACCGGACGTCGTCGAGCAGAAGGTCGGCGGGCGCGTCCATCTCCGCGGGCTCGAACGCCACCGCGAGCGTCTGCGTCTCCGGGTCGGCCACGATGCGCAACGCTGCGAAGACATCCGCCGGGACCGGCCGACAGGTCCCGGTTCGCGCCCCCACCTCGGCCAGGCATTGCTCGCCCGCGAGGCACGGGGGCGCCGCGGGATCCGGGATACAGGGAGCCCCGGACTCCAACGCCTGGATGGGGCGAACCTCGAGGTGCACGGGTCCCGGAGGACCGATCTGGTTCACGGAGGCCTGAACGCTTACCGCCAGGGCCTCGCCCTGGCGCAGCGACACGGTTCGCCGGGTCGGGCGCGCGCCGTCGTTGCTGTTCGACACCCAGGCGCTGGCGCTTCGGCAGTCGGCGCCGACGCCGAACCACGCGGCGCTCCGGTTTCCATCGGGGTTCTCGCGCCACGCATCGACTGCGTAGCTCCCATCTTCGGGGGCGATGAAGCGGAACCACCGCGCGCCGGGGCCCTCACTCGGGAGATACGCCGGGTCGCTGAAGGCCGCCGCGTCCAGCACGAACGCGGCGACCCCGTCGGCGGCCGGTGCGAGCGTCCGCGGAGCGAAGGGGGCGCACTCGTCCGCCGGCGGCCCCTGTGCCGCGTCGGCTCGCGCGTCGGCGGCGGAATCGGCTCGCGCGTCGGCTCGCGCGTCGGCGGTGGAATCGGCGCCGGCGTCGGCTCGCGCGTCGGAACGCGCCTCGGCTGCGGAATCGGCGAGGGCGTCAGCTCGCGCGTCGGCTCCCGCGTCGGCCACCCGGCCGACGTCGTTCTGGCTGTGCGCGTCGGTGGGCACGCCGCCCCGTGCGGGGCCGATCGTGACCGCTGGCCCGGGATCGCAGGCCTGGATGAGGAGCGCGAGCGCGAGCGCGCGGCGAGACGACTTTGCAGGTGCCAGCATGGACACAGGCTGCGGCCCGGACCCGCGTGCGTCAATCCACTTCTGCCGAGGGAGGAGCCGCGGCGCCCGCCCCGCGCCGCTCAAGGCGCCCAGACGAGCCGGTAGCGTGTCGGGGCCTGGTTCTCCACGTTGTAGGTCAGCGTGTACGTGTCCGTGTCGGCCTCGAAGCGTGCCTGCCAGTAGTCGTTGCCGATGACCGACTGGTCGACCGCGACCCAGGCGTCGCCCTCGAGGCGCTGCAAGCGCCAGCCGTCGTGGCGGACGAGGCCGCGGAAGCTCAGGGGCGTGTAGCCGACGCCGCCGGTGAGCACGAACTCGGCGGCGAGCGGCGCGTCCACCGTGTCGATCTCCACCGGCGCCGTGCGATGGACGACGCCGACGACGGGCTCGACCACGAGTGTGTTCTCCGCGGCGAGACTGCGCATCATCTCCGGCGTGTCGTAGAGCTCGGCGGGCAGGCCCTGCAGGAACGCGCCGCCGCCGTAGTAGGCGGCCTTGTTCGAGGGCGGCACGAGGTACTCGACCGTGGCGCGGACCGTGCTGCCGGCGGGGATGAAGCGGGCGTCGCCCAGGCAGGGGGCGCCGCACCAGGGCGCGCCGGCCTGGAAGGGCAGCCCGAGCTCGAACGCGATCTGCGGGCTGCGGTTGTTGGTGCGGTTCAGGTTGATGTGCGGCGTGGTCACGCGCGTGCCGCCGATGTCCGCCTCGAAGTGTCGGACCACGAACCCCACGTTGCCCAGGTGCTCGGGCAGGGGCGGTGTGTTCCATGTGTTGGCGTAGAGCATGACCCACGGCGCGGTGCCGGGCAGGGCGATGCCGCGCGCGTCGTCCGAGGCGTAGCCGGTGGCGGCCGCCGCGGGCACGGCGGCGTCCAAAGTGACGCCCTGGTCGTTGCCATAGGCGTACCGCGTGAAGCCGTTGTCGCCGTAGTTGTCCGCGGCCACCTGGAAGAACGCCAGGCGGTCGTACCGGACGTCCTGCAGGAACGTGTAGTCCAGGTGGTAATACACCCGCACCAGATCGTTCGTGCGGCCGAGCTGAGTTCGAATGCGGGCATCGATGCGGCCGTCCGTCGACACACCCGCGTACTCGACGTCCGTCAGGTTGGGCCCGCCGGAGCCGACGAGCGTGCGCACGCGGGCCAGACGCCGGTGCCAATGGGGCTCGGCGGCGGTGACATAACGCAGGAAGTCCGCGCCGCCCACATTGCCCGTCCACAGCCACTTGCGGTCGGCCAGCACCAGGAACGGCCGCACGTCGTCCACCATCGAGCGGCCGAGTGTCACGTCCGGATCATATGTGATGCTCTCGCCGAAGGCCCCGAGCGCCGACTCGTCCCAGCGGCCGCCGGCGTCGTTGTAGCCGATCAGGCTGAGCTGGGCATGAGAGGCCGCGTAGGCATCCCGGCCCCAGCGCGACGAGGCCACGGTGAGCTCCATGGTGTAGGGCGCGGCGTCCGTCACAGTCGGCTGTGTGTACAGATGGTACCAGTTCGGCGGGTCGTGCCAGTTCTTGGAGATCTGGAGCGGCAGTCCGTTCGGCTGGCCGTCCGGGTCGCGCAGGCTGGGCGCGCCGCCGGTGATGTAGAGCGAGAGCTTCTCGGGGGAGAACATCGCCAGGGGCACCGACACATCGGGCTGCCCGTGTGTGTCGACCGTGAGCTCGTGGCGGCCGTACAGATTGTGAACGCTCGGGTCGGCATCGTAGTTCGTCTGCGTCGAGTCGCCCGCGATGTTGATCGGCTGCAGCGGCACGCGGTAGGCGCCCAGCGTGGGGTCCCAGGCGACGTCGTAGGCGCCGCGCACCTCACCCGCTCGGTTCAGGAGGCGGTACCCCACGGTGGCCGCGGCGGCGGGCTGAAGGTACAGCGCCGTCTGAGCGGGGCTGGCGGCGCGGGTGGGGAAGGCGAGCAGTGAGGCCGTCAGCCGCGTGCCGGCGGCCACGTTCGCCGTGGTCTCCGCGGTCAGGGCGCCGTCGGCGTAGGTGAGCGTGGCGGGCCGGTCGGGCGTCGAATACACCACGAAGACCCACCCCTCGCCGTCCGCGCCGGTGAGACGCAGCGCGCGGCCCGCCTCGAGCCAGGTGGCGTCGGGCAGGCCGGCGAGCGCGGCCCCGGAGAGCAAAACCCGGGCGCGCGCCACGACCCCGACGTTCCACGCGCTCGACGAAACCGTGTGATTGAAGACGACGTGCCGCGGCATCGAGGCGATCGCGACCCGGCCGGAGTACACGCCGTTCGCCGAGTAGCTCACGGTGGGGATCTCGATGCGGTTCATGAACCGCCCGCCATCGATCAGTCGCGCGCGGTTGATGACACTGGCGTTCGCGCCCAGGAAGCCATCCGCACGCACGGTGGCCGCGTCCGCGCCGGCCTCGAAGTGCAGGTCGGCGGCGGGCAGGCCCTCGACCGCCGAGATGTCCCGGGTCGCGGCCGGTTCATACTCCATGGGCGCGCCCAGCGCGCCGAAGCGGCCGAGGTCGCCCGTG
>CAINDO010000400.1 GCA_903847385.1 uncultured Myxococcales bacterium | reverse complement strand
GGCGGCGGCGGCGAGATCGTGCCCCCCGCCGAGTGCGGCGCGGTCAGCCTGAACGACGGCGACCAGGGTGACGGCACCTTCCTCGTCACGGGCAGCACCGCGGCGACCGAGAACACGGCCACGGGCTCCTGCGGCGGCGAAGAGTCGTCCGATGTGGTCTACGGCTTCGTGGCGCCCGCGGACGGCACCTACACCTTCACGACCATCGCGGACGACCCCGAGGTCCAGGTCTCTTACGACACCGTCCTGTACGCCCGCATCGACTGCGCGGACCCCGAGTCCGAGCCGGACGGCGCGGCCTGTAACGACGACTCCGGCAGCACGCAGAGCCAGATCGTCCTCTCACTCACCCGCGGCCAGGGCGTCTACCTCTTCGTGGACGGTTACGGCGGCGAGAGCGGCGACTTCTGGCTCAAGGCCTTCAGCCTGACCGTGCTCGACGTGGGCGACGCCTGCGTCCCCGGTGACCGGCTCGCGGTGTGCGGCGAGGGCCTCGCCTGCGACGAGGCCACGGGCACCTGCATCGACCCGAACATTCTGCCCCCCGAGATGTGCGGCGACGCCATCAACCTGAACGACGGCGCGCTCGAGGACGGCAGCTTCGCGCTCGAGGGCACCACCGAGGGCGGCGAGAACGCCCACCGTGGCACCTGCGGCGGCCGCGACGCCCCCGAGGTCCTCTTCGCGTTCACGGCCCCCACCGACGGCACCTGGACGTTCACGACGCTTCAGCCCGAGGGCGCGGTGAGCTACGACACCGTGGTCTACGCCCGCACCGACTGCGCGGATCCGAACTCCGAGCCGAGCGACACGGCCTGCAACGACGACGCCGGCTCCGTCCAGAGCAGCATCTCGGTCGACCTCGTCGCCGGCGACAGCATCTCGCTCTTCGTGGACGGCTACTCCAGCGACGCCGGTGCGTTCGTCCTGTCGGCCTTCCAGCAGGTCACGCTCGCCGAGGGCGACGCCTGCATCCCCGGTAGTCCCCGCGCGATCTGCCCCGAGGGCACCGTGTGCATGGACTCCGACGGCGACGGCGGCAACGCCTGCGCGACGCCCATCGCCCCGGCGATCGACTCCGCCGAGGTCTTCTACAACGGCCTGACCGAGTTCCTGGCGGTCCGCGTCAGCGGCTCGGACGCCGATCTGGACACTGCGGGCATCGGCTTCACGCTCTTCGACGCCGACGGCGCGGAGATCCCGCTGAGCTTCTTCGGCGGTCCCGTCTACGTCGACTTCAATGACGTCGAGCGCAACGGCGCCGACGTGTCCGGCACGTTCTTTGCGGCCATTGCGGTGCCCGAGGCCGTCAATGCCTCGGTCTTCATCTTCGACGCCGCCGGCCTCGAGAGCGAGGCGCTCGACGTCGAGGTCCTGCCGACGCCCACCGCGGCCGCCGGCGAGCCCTGCGACTTCTCGGGCGCCTTCTCGGCCTGCACCGAGGGCCTCGTCTGCGACGGCGCCGGCGCGGCGCCCGTGGACGGCCTCTGCGCCGAGCCGAACGCCGATTGCGACGACGCCCTCGAGGCGATCGCGCTGCTCCCCGGTGAGGACGGCGTCTCCCAGGCCGACGGCACCCTCGTGGGCGCCGTGGACGGCGCGGCGGGCTCCTGCAGCGTCGACGGCGCCGGCGAGCGCGCGATCCAGCTCACGGTCGGCGTGGCCGGCACGTACGTGCTGGAGATCAGCTCGGCCGACGCGGCGGCGAACTTCAACGTCTTCACGCGCACGCTCTGCAGCGTCGAGGACGCCTCGGCCGAGACGGCCTGTGGCAACGTGACCCCGGAGCTGCTGCCCATCCGTCTCCCGGTGGACCTCGAGGCCGGCGGCTCGGCCTCGTTCTTCGTCGAGGGCGCCGGCGGCGACGCCCCCTGGGCCGGTGACTTCTCGGTGCGCACCTACCTGGCGCACGCGCCGGTCATCGACTCGGCCACCGTCACGTACAACCCGGTGAACTCGGGCCTCGGCTTCGACGTCGTCGGCTCGGACGTGGACGGCGACTTCGTCGGCTTCACGGTCGTCATGCTCGACGCCGACGGCAACCTCGTCCTCGCGCAGGAGGACGGCTCGCCCTACTACATCGAGCCCCTCGAGGGCGAGATCACGACGGACGCCAACGGCGTCTCGACGATCCACAAGTCGATCCTGGTGGACGGCCTGACCCCGGACCTGCTCGGCACGTTCGAGATCATGGTCTTCGACGGCGCGTTCCTCACCAGCGAGGTCATCGTGCCCGAGATCCTCGCCCCGGCCGACCTCGCCGTGGGCGACGCCTGCATCCTCGACGACGCCTTCGCCAACTGCCCGGCGTCCTGCGACGCGCCCAACGCGGCCGACGGCGACCTCAACGGCACCTGCCTCTGAGCCCCCCGAGCGGCTCAGCCCACCGCGGGCTCGAGCAGCTTGCCCTCCATCGCCTCCAGCTCCCTCCGGAGCGCCTCTCTCTCCTCCCGCAAGAACTGCCTCACCGCCCGGTCCAGGCCCGGGTGGAAGATCACGTGCGCCGAGCGCGTCAAAACGGGGTCGAAGCCGCGGCCGTACTTGTGGCTGCCGCCGCCGGCGCCGGCCTCGAAGCGCGTGAAGCCGTTTCGCAGGCAGTGGTCGATGCCCGCGTAGCTGCAGACCTCGAAGTGCAGGAACGGGATCTCCGCCAGGCCGCCCCAGTAGCGGCCGTAGAGCACGCCGTTCTTGGCGCCGTTGATGGTGCCGCCGACGATCTGCCCGTCCCGCTCGGCGAGCACCAGCAGCAGGTTGCGTCGCCAGGTGGTCAGCAGACGCTCGAAGAAGGCCGCGTTCAGATACCGCTGACCCCAGGCGAACTTGTCCACGGTCGACGTGTAGAGCGACCACAGCAGGGGCGCCATCTCCGGCCCGAGGGCGTCGCCGGTCAGCACCCGCGTCGTGACGCCGGCGGCCGCGACCTCCCGCCGTTCGCGCCGGATCTGGTGGCGCTTCTTGCTGTTGAAGCGTCCCAGAAAGGCCTCGAAGTCGCCGGTCCCGTCGTCACGCGTCTCACCGGCGCCGCGCCGCCAGTGGAACTGCACGGTGTGGCGCGCTTCGAGCCCGACCTCGTCGAGCACCTCTGACTCTTCGGGTGTGACGAACAGCCAGTGCACCCCGGACATGCCCTCGCGGCGGGCGAGCTCGACGCTGGCCCCGGCGAGCGCGCGCTGGCGTTCGCGGCGGCGGTCCGGTGAGGTCTCGTCGCCCAGGTGCATGCGCGCCCCGCCTACGGGGGAGAAGGGCGCGGCGATCACCAGCTTGGGGTAGTAGGGGATGCCCGCGCGCGCGGCGGCGTCCGCCCAGGCCCAGTCGAAGACGAACTCGGCGTTGCTGTTGCGCTTCTCCCAGGCGGCGACGGCGCCGACCGCCCGGCCGCCCTCGCGCAGCACCAGGTGCCGGGGCGCCCAGCCCGTGCCGGGGCCGACACAGCCGGCGTCCTCGACGGCGGCCAGGAAGGCGTGTTCGAAGAACGGGCAGCCGTCGCCGACCAGGGCGTCCCAGGTGGCGGCGTCGACGGCGTGGATGGACCGGAGGACGTCGACGTTCATGGAGCTGTGTTAGATTCCCGGCGCATGGACACCCCTCGTACGTTTCGCAGCATCGCCATCTTCTGTGGTTCCAGTTCAGATGCGAAGCCGGTGTATTTCGATGCGGCCCGCGCGGTCGGCGCCGAGCTCGCCCGGCGGGGCATCCGCGTCGTCTACGGCGGCGGCCGGGTCGGCCTCATGGGGGCGGTCGCGGACGCGGCCATGGCCGCCGGGGGTGAGGTCGTCGGCGTGATCCCCGAGAAGCTGCAAGCCCTCGAGGTCGGCCACGACGCCCTGACCGAGATCCACGTCGTCGCCGACATGCACACCCGCAAGATGAAGATGGCCACGCTCAGCGACGCCTTCATCGCGCTGCCCGGCGGCCTCGGCACCCTGGACGAGGTCTTCGAGGCGGCGACCTGGACGCAGCTCAACTACCACCTGAAGCCCGTGGGTCTGCTGGACGTCTCCGGCTTCTTCGGGCCGCTGGTGGCGTTCCTCCGCCACGCTCAGGCCGAGGGGTTCATCCGCCCGCAGCACGGGTCGCTCATCCAGGTGGCGGACACCATCGACGCCCTGCTCGCGCAGCTCGCGGCCTGTGAGATCGTGCCGCTGAACCTGAAGTCGACGCCGAGCCCCTGACGCCCCGGCCGCTCAGCCGCCCAAGACCGCCACGGGGGTGACGCGGGTCGCCGGCAGCAGCTCCTCGGCGGAGATCACGGGCAGGTCGGCGAAGCGCGACTCCACGGCTCTCCGGACGCCGACGCGCGCGTCGGGCGACACGAGCAGCGCCGCCTCGGGGAACCTCGCCCTGACCGTCACCAGGTCCTCGAAGAGCGCGTCGAGCGCCTGCGGGGTCGGCGCGCCCGTGCGCAGCAGCCGCTCCTCGAAGCCGGCGTCCAGGCAGAGGACCGAGACGGCGCCCGTGGGCGCGACGCGCTGGGTCACCCGGGCTGCCAACCCGCGCCGCAAGGTCCGCAGCAGCGCGTCGTCGTCCAGGCCCGGCGCCGCGTGGGCGAGCACGTCCAGGATGCCCTTCAGGTCCGCGGTCGGGACGTCCTCGGCCATCAGCGCGCCGACGAGCCGCAGCAGCGCGGGCAGGTCGACCACCCGCGGCATCACCGCGGCCACCAGCACGGGGGCCTCGACGGCCAGCGCGTCGACCCGGGCGCGCAGCGCGTCCAGATCGAGCACGGCGCTCCGGGTCCGCCGAAGCAGCGCGGTCACCTCGGCCTCCAGGCGGCCGAACCCGCCACGGCCGACGACGACCCCGTCGACGCGCAGGGCCCACGTCTCGCGCGGCGCGTCCGGGTCCACGACGATGGCCGCGGTCGGCAGGGCCAGGGCGTCGGACACGCGGAGCGCCGAGGCGACCCCCGCCCACGGCCAGTCCGGGCCGGTGTTTGCGCCCGCGCACGCGACCCGATCGTCGGGGTGCATGCGCAGTTCCAGGCGCGGAGCGACCGCCGGGGTCGGAGTGCGACGCGCGGCCAGCGCCCGGGCGGCTGCGGCGGCGAGCAGGGCCACGGCCGCGGCCAGCCAGGGGAGGGGGGTCATGCCGGGCAGCGCGGCCAACGCCAGGCAGACTGCACCCACGGCTGCCAGGGCGGTCGGGCGCAGGTGCGCGGGCCCGACCTGGGTGGGCGCGGCGTCCTCACCGGCGGCGAGACGCGTGACCCAGATCGCCGCCGCCGCCGCCGCGAGCAGGCCGCCGAGCTGGAGCGCCACGCCCGCGCCCACGGCGAACCGCAGCGCGTCCGCCGCGGCGTCGACCACGGGGCGGCCCGAACCGGTCACGCCGGCGATCGTCCCGCCGACCAGGTTCACGCCCAGGAACACCCAGGCCGCGCCGGTCTCGCCGCGGACGAAGCGCATCGTGCCGTCCAGCGCGCCCAGCAGCGCGGACTCCCGGCCCAACGCGGCGCGCGCCCGGTGGGTGACGTGGGCATCGGCGGCTCCGGCGCGCAGGTCCGCGTCCAGGCCCAGTTGGCGGCCGGGCAGGGCGTCCAGCGCAAACCGCGCCGCCACCTGCGCCGAGCGCTCGGCCCCGCGTGCGACGACCTGACTCTGGACCGCGGCCAGCGCGGCGAACAGCAGCAGGCCCGCCGCCGGGGCCTCGCCGGCCAGCGCCCCGCCGATGCCCTCGACGACGCGCCCGGCCTCGCCGTCCGTCAGGAGCGCCCGGGTGATCGCCACGCCCAGGCCGAGGCGCAGCAAGGCGAAGGCCAGAAGCGCGCGCGGCAGGCGCCTCAGCGCGGCCGGCCGGGGTGAGTCCCACACGAGCGTGAGCAGCAGCGCGGCGGCGGCCAGCGACGCGGCCAGCGCCAGATCCAGCACCGCGCCGGGCAACGGCACGACGAGCAACGACGCCAGGGCCGCGACGAAGAGACCGCCCGAGCCGGTTTCGAAAGCCCCCATGAGCCGATTGAATGTCCGATCCGTAGGAAGGGCAAGGAAATCGGCATCTTGTGAGCGCGGCGCGCCGATGTTAGTTTGCCGACCGGAGCCGATGTCCACGACCAGCACGACCGACGAGTTCGATTCCGCCGCCGGGGCCCAAGGGCCCGCCGACGCCGATGGACCCCCTGGGGCCGTGCGCATCCTCGTGGTCGACGACGAGCCGTCCATCCGCGAAATCCTCTGTGATTTCCTGCGGATGGAGGGCTTCCACGTCCAGGACGCCCCCGACGGCCGAGCCGCGCTGGCCGTGCTCGCGCAGCACCATTTCAACCTGCTGATCAGCGACCTCAAGATGCCCGAGATGGGTGGCCTGGAGTTGCTGGCCGAGGCGCGGGAGCAGTACCCGGACCTCGTCTCGCTCCTGATGACCGGCTATGGCACCGTCGAGACCGCGCTCGCGGCGATGAAAAACGGCGCGTTCGACTACATCCTCAAGCCGTTCAAGGTCGAGGAGGTCGTCCACACGGTCAAGCGCGCGCTGGAGCAGCAGCGGCTCACTCAAGAGAACATCGAGCTGCGCGCGTCGCTGTCGCTCTACCGGCTGGCGTCGCGCCTGGGTGAGGAGATCGAGCTCCAGCCCACGCTGCGCCTCATCGCCGAGACGGTCCGCGATCAGACGGACGCCCACCGGGTCAGCGTCGTGCTCTTCCCGGACGAGGACGGCGTCCACTACGAGGTCGCGCACAGCGGGGGGCCGCCCCTCACGGGCGCCGACCTCACCGAGTCCGGTCTGGCCATCCGCCGGCCCGTGCTGGCCGCCGAAGGACGCATCTTCCGCTACGTCCGACTGTCGGATCACACCCGCGCCGTCACCTCGCTCCTGGCGCTGCCGCTGACCAGCCGCGGGCGTTTCCTGGGCCTCCTGCTCGCCGTGCGCGAGGGCGGGTCGCCCTTCGTCGAGGGGCAGCGCAAGCTGCTGACCATCCTGGCGGACCGCGCCGCCGCGGCGGTGCACAACTGCCAGCTCTTCGAGAGCCTCGAGCGCAACTTCCGCACCAGCATCGAGGTCTTCGTCGCCGCCCTCGAGGAGAAGGACCGCTACACGCGCGGCCACAGCGAGCGCGTCGCCGAGTTCGCCGAGGTCACCGCCCGCGAGCTCGGCCTGCCCGACGAAGACGTCGAGGAGATCTACCAGTCGGGCCGCCTGCACGACATCGGCAAGCTGACCATCCGCGCCGAGGAGCTCAACAAGCCCGCGGGCCTCACGCAGGAGGAGTTCCAGCGTTTCAAGGCCCACCCCGGCTTCGGCGAGGAGCTCCTCAAGAACATCCCGGCCTTCCGGCGCCTGCTCCCGGGCATCGGCATGCACCATGAGAAGTTCGACGGCACGGGCTACCCGCGCGGCCTGAAGGGCGACGACATCCCCCTGATGGCGCGCATCATGTCCGTCGCCGACACCTACGACGCCATGACGAGCCACCGCGCCTACCGCAGCGCGCTCAAGCACCAGCAGGCGATGGACGAGATCCGCCGTTGCTCCGGCACGCAGTTCGACCCCACGGTGGTCGAGGCCTTCTGCCGCGGCATCGAGATCTGGCGCGAGCGGCGCCGGGTCGACGGGCGCGACTACCCGCGCTGAGCGCTGCCTCGCCGCTCAGGCGGCCAGCGCGGCCTCGATGACCTCGGCGCGGACGCACTGCAGGTTGCGGACGTGCGCGGCCAGGCGGCGTCGCAGCAGGCGCCGCCCGCGGAACAGGCGGCTCATCACCGTGCCCGGCGGGACGCCCAGCAGCGCCGCGATCTCCGGGTACGAGTGGTCCATCAGGTCGTAGAGCAGCACGACCTCCCGGAACTGCGCCGGGATCTGTCCGAGCGCGGCCAGGACCTCGGGCGACAGACCGGCCGGGGCCACGCTCGCCTCGGCGTCCGCCGCGGTGGCCGTGTGCAGATGGCCGTAGGGATGGCCGAGCCAGACCTGCTCCCCGTGGTGCTGGAACAGCGCCCGCTGCCGGACCGAGCGTCGGTACTGGTTGACGAACGTGTTCACCAGGATGCGCGACACCCAGGCCTTCAGGTTGGTGCCGCGGCTGAACTGCGCCTGGTGGTGCAGGGCACGCAGCAGGGTCTCCTGGAGCAGGTCGTCCGCGTCGCGCTGGTTGCGCGTCAACCGGAGCGCGTGGCTGCCCAGGTCGCGCATCAGCGGGAGCAGCGCAGCGCCCAGGTCCCGCGGGCGGGCCGGCGCCGGCATCGGCAGGTCGGGGGTGACGCTCGCGAGGGGGCGGTCGGGGCAGGCGACGGACGGCATGGGGGTTTCTCCGGCGAATTCGAGGGGTTGCCCCCATGCTTTGCACCGGCCGTGCCAAGGATGAACGAACGAGGTAAGTTCAATAATTTCAGTATTTTGTGCGGGATGACGAGCAGGGTCACAGGGCATCGTGTGGAGAAACACCACAGTCCGCGCTCCACACTCGGCCCGACGCGCCGCCCCCGTGATGGACACCCATCGCCTGCGTTGACTTCCCGGTTTCCGATGACTACAACGCCCCGCCATGGAAGAAGTCCGCAAAGCCCTGATTCCGGTCAACATCGAAGACGAGATGCGCGTGTCCTACCTGGACTACGCCATGTCGGTGGTCATCGGGCGCGCCCTGCCCGACGCGCGCGACGGCCTCAAGCCCGTGCATCGCCGCGCCCTCTTCACGATGCACGACCTGAAGAACAACTGGAACGGCGCGTACAAGAAGAGCGCCCGCATCGTGGGCGACTGCATCGGCAAGTATCACCCCCATGGTGATCAGGCCGTGTACGACACGATCGTCCGCATGGCCCAGGACTTCGCCATGCGCTACTGCCTCGTGGACGGGCAGGGCAACTTCGGCAGCGTGGACGGCGATCCGCCGGCGGCCATGCGGTACACCGAAGTCCGGATGGCGAAGATCACGCACGAGCTCCTCGCCGATCTGGAGAAGGAGACCGTCGACTTCGGTCCCAACTACGACGACACGCTCGAGGAGCCCCTGGTCCTCCCCACGCGCGTGCCCAACCTGCTGGTCAACGGCAGCACGGGCATCGCGGTCGGCATGGCCACGAACATCCCGCCCCACAACCTCAAAGAGGTCGTGAACGGGTGCATCGCGGTCATGCGCAACCCGCAGATCACGACGGCCGAGCTGATGGGCATGATCCCCGGCCCGGACTTCCCCACCGGCGGCACCATCCACGGCGCCAACGGCATCCGGGAGGCCTACGAGACCGGCCGCGGCATCATCCACATCCGCGCGGTGTGCGAGTTCGAGAGCATGGGCAACGACCGCGAGCGCATCGTGGTCCACGTGCTGCCCTACCAGGTCAACAAGGCCCGCCTGCTCGAGAAGATCGCCGAGCTCGTCCGCGACAAGAAGATCGAGGGCATCAGCGACCTGCGGGACGAGAGCGATCGTCACGGCATGCGCATGGTGATCGAGCTGCGCCGCGACGCGCAGGCCGACATCGTGTTGAACCAGCTCTACAAGCTCACGCAGCTGCAGCAGAGCTTCGGCATCAACATGCTGGCCATCGTGCACGGCGAGCCGCGGCTCCTCACGCTGAAGGACGCCCTGCAGCACTTCATCGACCACCGCCGGGACGTCACCCTGCGCCGCACGCGCTTCGAGCTGCGGCAGGCCGAGGAGCGCGCGCACATCTTGGAGGGCTTGAAGATCGCCCTCGATCACATCGACGAGGTCATCGCCCTCATCCGCGCCAGCGCCGATACGGACAGCGCGCGCGAGGGCCTGATGAGCACGTTCGGGCTCTCCGAGCGGCAGGCCAAGGCCATCCTCGAGATGCGACTGCAGCGCCTGACCGGCCTGGAGCGCGACAAGATCCTGGCCGAGCTGGCCGAGGTCATGGCCGAGATCACCCGCCTGAAGGCGATCCTGGCCGACGAAGCCCTGCTCCTCGCGGTCATCGAGCGCGAGCTCCTCGAGGTCCAGACGCAGTTCGCCGACGGCCGGAAGACCCAGATCATCGCCAGCGGCGTGGACCTCGACATCGAGGACCTCATCCCCGTCGAGGACATGGTCGTCACCGTCACGCACGAGGGCTACATCAAGCGCGTGCCCGTGGCCGAGTACCGCGCCCAGAAGCGCGGCGGCCGCGGCAAGAGCGGCATGGCCACCAAGGAGACGGACTTCGTCGAGCACCTGATCGCCTGCAGCACGCACGATCACGTGCTGTTCTTCACGACGAACGGCCGGGTCTTCAGCGAGAAGGTCTACCAGATCCCCTCGGGCAACCGGACGAGCCGCGGCAAGCCGGTCATCAACCTGCTGCCCCTCGAGGTCAACGAGAAGCTCGCCAGCGTGCTCACGGTGGACGCCTTCACCGAGGGTCACTTCCTCTTCTTCGCCACCACCGGCGGTCAGGTGAAGAAGACGGACCTGATGGCCTACTCGAACATCCGCTCGAGCGGCATCATCGCCATCAACCTGCGCGAGGGTGACCGCCTGATGGGCGTGCGCCTCACCACGGGCAACAGCAACGTGCTGCTCGCCACGCGCGGCGGCATGTCGATCCGCTTCGAGGAAGAAGACGTCCGCCCCCTCGGCCGCGACACCAGCGGCGTGAAGGGCATCGACCTCGAGGAGAACGACGAGGTCGTCGGCTGCATCACCTTCGACCAGAACGCCATCGACGAGAAGCAGGCCTGTCTGCTCACCGTCACGGCGACGGGCTACGGCAAGCGCACGACGCTCGAGGAGTACCGGCTCCAGGGCCGCGGCGGCAAGGGCACCATCGACATCAAGGCCGGCGGCCGCAACGGGCACGTGGTGGGCTGCATCCTCGTCGAGACGGAGCACGACCACTACATCCTCATCACGGACGGCGGCATCATCCTGCGCGCCGAGGCCGCGGACGTCCGCCTGGTCGGCCGCAACACCCTCGGCGTGCGCATGATCGCCGTCGAGGAGGGTGAGAAGGTCGTCTCCATCGCCCGCTATGTCGAGGACGAGGCGGAGGAGAGCCCGGACGCCAGCGGCGAAGGCGACGACGCCGAGGGCGGCGAGTCCGGTGACGACGGCGAGTCCGGCGACTCGGGCGGCGACGACCCCACGGACGCCTGAGTCCAGGGGGCCGCCGAGCCGCCATGGCGCTTGCTCGCAGCAGGCGGTTCTGATACAAGGCGCGCGCGTTTCCACGGAGCACCGATGGCCCGTTCACTCGACAAAAGCCGTGCGTGGCTCGCCCGCGCCGAGCAGCTCATGCCGGGCGGCGTCAACAGCCCCGTCCGGGCGTTCCGCTCGGTCGGCGGCGATCCGCCGTTCATCGCCAGCGCGAACGGCGCCTGGCTCACGGACGAGGACGGCAACCGCTACGTCGACTATGTGAACAGCTGGGGCCCGGCCCTGCTCGGTCACGCCCACCCGGAGGTCGTCGCCGCGGTCGCCACCGCCGCCGCCAAGGGCATGAGCTTCGGCGCGCCCACGGCCGCCGAGGTCGAGATGGCCGACATCGTGCGCCGCTTCTACCCCAGCATCGAGATGCTGCGGATGGTGAGCAGCGGCACCGAGGCCTGCATGGCCGCCATCCGGCTGGCCCGCGGCGTCACGGGGCGCGACGCCT
Source organism: uncultured Myxococcales bacterium (assembly GCA_903847385.1). GTDB lineage: Bacteria > Myxococcota_A > Bradymonadia > UBA7976 > UBA1532 > CAINDO01. The sequence continues at coordinate 20,823 of CAINDO010000400.1, read as the reverse complement.
TCATCAAGTTCGAGGGCTGCTACCACGGCCACGCGGACGCTCTGCTGGTCAAGGCCGGCAGCGGCCTGGCCACGTTCGGCGAGCCCGACAGCGCCGGCGTGCCGGCGGACTTCGCCAAACACACGCTCACGCTGCCCTACAACGATCCCGCCGCGCTGGACGCGTTGATGGCCAGCGACGGCCACCGCATCGCCGCGGTCATCGTCGAGCCCGTCGTCGGCAACATGGGCTGCGTCATCCCCACGGACGCCTTCCTGAAGTCGCTGGAGCGGGTGCGCGAGCACGGCACGCTGCTCATCTTCGACGAGGTCATGACCGGCTGGCGCGTGAGCCGCGGCGGCGCCCAGGGCAAGTTCGGCATCACGCCGGACCTGACCACGCTGGGCAAGGTCGTCGGCGGCGGCCTGCCCGTCGGCGTGTACGGCGGCAAGGCCGAGTACATGCGCAAGATCTCGCCCCTCGGCCCGGTCTATCAGGCCGGCACGCTGAGCGGCAACCCGCTGGCCACCGCGGCGGGCCTGGCCACGCTGCGCCTGCTCGAGGCCCCCGGGTTCTTCGAGAAGGTCGAGGCCACCACGGAGCACCTGTGCACCGAGCTGTCCGACCTGGCCCGCAAGGCCGGCGTCGCGCACACGCTGCCGCGCATCGGCTCCATGTTCACGCTGTTCTTCGGCGAACACGCCGTGCAGAACTTCGGGGACGCCAAGCGCTGTGACATGGCCCGCTTCGGGCGCTTCCACCGCGAGATGCTCGAGGCCGGGGTCTACCTGCCCGCCAGTGGATACGAAGCCTGCTTCGTCTCCGGCGCGCACGGCGAGGCCGAGGTCGAGCACACGCTGGCGGCGGCGCGCACCGCGTTTACCCGGGTATGAGGTGAGCCGACTCGAAGAGAAGACCCGGAACGCCTACCAGTCCGTGAAGTACACGGGCCTGGGCATCGAGCTGGGGGTCTTCATCGCGGTCGGCGTCTTCGGTGGGAACTGGATCGACGAGCAATACGGCACCGCCCCCTGGGGAATCCTGGGTGGCGTGGCCTTCGGGATCGCGGGCGGGGTTCGCACCCTGTACCGGACCGTGAAGCAGATTCAAAAGAGCCAGGAAGAAGAGTCGGGGGAGTCGGAGAAGTGAAGGGTGCTGACGCCATGCTGCGCTGGGTGACCGGGTGCTCCGCCGTGCTCGGCGTGATCGCCGTCGCCGTGAGCCTGGCGGTCGACCTCCCCGGCGCGACCCTCGGCGTGGCCGTCGGCGCGGCCCTGGCCGTCGCCAACCTGCTCTCCCTGCAGTGGCTCGGGGCCCGGCTGATGGCCAAGGGCGCCGACACGCGCGGGGCGGCGGGGACCGTCCTTCTGTTCGGCGTGAAGATCCTCGCCTATCTCGGGGCCGTGTATGCCGTGCACACCATCTTCCAGGTCGATCTCCTGGCGATGCTGGCGGGCCTCTCGGTCATTGTGATCGCCATTCCTCTGGGCGCGGTCATCGGACCGCCCCTGACCGCGGATACATCGGAGTCCATCCATGGGTAGCCACGACATCTGGTTCGACCTCCTGCCGGCCTTCGTCGAGCTGAAGCACAAGATCGCACACGCCATGGGGAAGACCTTCCTCGCCGGCGAGGACGTCCACGAGCTCAATCACGTCTTCATGGCGCTGATCGTGTTCGCGCTCCTGGTGTACGTGGCCATCCGCTACCGCGGTCGCCTCGCAGCCTCGGGCGACGGCGGTGTGGTGCCCGAGCAGGGCTTCAACGCCCGCAGCTTCGTCGAGATCGTCGGCGAGGCCACGCTCTCGGTGATGAGCGGCATCATGGGCCCCGAGGCGGCGCGCCAGTACCTGCCCCTCATCGGCACGATGGCGTTCTTCATCCTCACGTCGAACCTGATCGGCCAGATCCCGGGCTTCGTGGCGCCGACGGGCAACTTCAACACCACGTTCGCCTGCGCGATCATCATCTTCCTGGTCGTGCACTACAACGGCCTGAAGACCAACGGCGTCGCCTACCTGAAGCACTTCCTCGGTCCGGTGTGGTGGCTCTCGCCGCTCATGCTGCCCATCGAGATCTTCAGCCACCTGGTCCGCCCGTTCAGCCTCGCCGTCCGTCTCATGTGCAACATGTTCGCGGACCACACGCTGCTCGGCGTGTTCCTGACGGCCCTCGTGGCCTACCCGATCATCCTGCCGCTGCCCATCATGGGCCTCGGCCTGCTCGTCTGCATCGTGCAGACGGCCGTGTTCTGCCTGCTCAGCAGCGTGTACATCGCCATGGCCATCGAGCACCACGAAGAGGGCCACGGCGAGGCCCACGGTCACTGAGTCGCGTTTCTCTCTCTTTTTCCGCGAGCGTTCCGGCTCGAACCTTGCGCCACCGGACGGGGCCCCGATGGGGTCGGTGATGGTAGAGCGTCGAGGAGGGACAACCCCGTCGTGGGGTGTCGCAGGTCCGGTTCCGGGACATCGCAACTTGAACCCGCAAGGGAAGTAGGTCGTCATGAAGAATTTCTGGTCCCTGTTCTCCTTCCTCTTCGTCTCCGTGCTCGCCCTCCCGGCCTTCGCGGCCGACGGCGCCGGCGGCGGCAGCGCGACGGCGGCCATCGCGGCCGGCCTCGCCATCGGCATCGGCGCCCTCGGTGGCGCCCTCGGTCAGGGCCGCGCCGCGGCCGCCGCGCTCGAGGGCATCGCCCGCAACCCCGGCGCGCAGAACAAGATCTTCACCCCGATGATCCTCGGCCTCGCCCTCATCGAGTCCCTCGTTCTGCTCTCCTTCGTGATCGCGATCCTCCTCGTCGGCAAGGCCTGAGGCTTCGCCGCGGGGCGCGGACGCGCCACGCATCAAACGGCCGCGGGCAGCCTGACTTCGAAGCAGGCGCCGCGGCCGTTTTCATTTGTGCCCACGGCGATGGTGCCGCCGGCCTCCTCGATGAGGCGCTGGCAGATGGCCAAGCCGAGGCCCGTGCCCTCGCCGACGGCCTTGGTCGTCACGAAGGGCTCGAAGATGCGCACCGCCTGGTCCGCGTCGATGCCGGGGCCGTCGTCGGAGACGCGCAGAACGACTCGACCCGCCTCGGCGGCCGCGGAGATGCGCACGGTGCCCTTGCCGGCCAGGGCGTCCGCGGCGTTCAGGAGCAGGTTGACCAGGACCTGTCGCAAGCGCTCGGGATCCACGAAGACGTCCGGCGCGGCGTCGAGGCGGGTCTCGAGCGTGAGCGTCTTGATCTTCTGCTGGTAACCGACCAGGGCGAGCGCGGCGTCCACGACCTCGCGCACGGGCACAGCGCGCGGCTGTGAGGGCTGCGGGCGGCTGAAGTCGAGCAGTTGCCGGATGGTGCCGTGGATGCGCTGGAGCTCGCGGTTCATCCGGGCGAGGAGATCGGCCCGCAGCGCGGGTTCCACGGGCGCGCCGCGCTCGTCGCGCAGGTACTCCACGAAGCCGAGCACGGCGGTCAGCGGGTTGCCGACCTCGTGCGCGATGCCGGCGGCCAGGCGGCCCACCGTGGCCAGCTTCTCGCTGCGCACCAGGTCGTCGCGCGCGGCGGAGAGCTCCGCCAGCCGCTCGCGCAGGAGCGCGTCCTGGTCGCGGAGACGGTCGAGCATATCGCCGTAGGCCTGCCCCAGACGCAGCAGCTCCGAGGGCCCCGCAGAGACCGCCGCGCGCGGATCCGGGGCCTCGGCCAGGCCCTTGGCGGCGACCTCGCCCGTGAGGCGCGTGAGGGCCACCAGCGGCCGGACGACGCTGCGCCCCACCAGGTAGATGCCGAAGAGCAGCACGGCCAGGAAGTCGAGCATCAGCGCACCCAAGACGGTTCGCTGCCGCGCGGCCACGGCGACCTGGAGCGGTGAACGGTCGAAGCCGTAGCGCAGCACGAGCCGGAAATCGCCCGGGAGCGTCATGGGCACCGCGACGACGAAACGCTCGCTGCGTTCGTCCGCCGCGCAGGTCGCCGCGCCCGCCGAGCGGGCCTCCGTCTGCACGTACCGCGCCTGGAAGGCGGCCGCCACCAGGGGATCGCGCTGCGCGCAGGGCAGGGGGGCGCCGGCGAACACGCCGAAGTCCGGCGTCAGCAGCGTGAGCTCCTCGAGCTCGTCCCCCTCGGGCGCGGCGGCGGTGCGGAGCGCGGCGTCACAGGCGTCCGCCGGCGAGGTCGCGCAGACGAGCTGGAGGCGCTCGGCGATCTCGACGGCCCTCAGGCGCTGTTGGCGCTCGACCTGCGCGGTGGCCTCGGCCTCGAGGAAGTGGCCGACCAACATGGCCGCGACGGCGCCGGCGACGGCCAGCAGGCCGAAGAGGCCGAACGCGAGCATTCCGCGGATTCCGAGACGCACGGCGCGACCGTAACCCGTTTTCACGCCGGCGGCACGCTTCGCTCGTCAACCCGAGGCGAGGAACCCCAGGAAGATGCGATCCACGAGCCACCAGAAGGCCTCGGTGCCGAAGAGCATGCCCTCGAGCGCGGCCAGGGCCAGGAACGGCCCGTAGGGGATGACCGAGTGGCTCGGCAGGCCCTCGTACTTGTCGGTCTCGTCGAAGCGTTCATCGAGCGCCTCGGTGCTCAGCGTCAGGGGGTCGGCCTTGCCCGTGAGCTTGCCGTAAAGGCGCGCGACCAACACGGCGAGCAGCGCTTGGACCGAGCTGGCCAGGATCACGAACGGCAGGGCCTTCCAGCCCAGCCACAGGCCCGTCACAGCCAGGATGTGCACATCACCCATGCCCATGGCCTCGCGGCGGAACAGCAGCCAGCCGAGACCGACGATGAAGAGCAGAAAAGCCGCGCCACCGGCGAGGCCGTACACGGCCTCCATGCCCAGGCCGCCGGGGAAGACGAACGCCACGACCAGCCCCAGCAGCGCCGGTGGGATGGTCAGCTCGTAGGGCACGATCGTGTGCTCGAGGTCGATGAAGGCGATCGCCACGAGGCAGTAGGCGAAGAACTGCCACGCGCCCCACCAGCCCAGACCCCAGAGGAACGCGTCCGGGTTCCCGATGTCGACCACGCTGCGGAAGATGTAGAGCGAGATCACCCCACAGGCGGCCTCGACGAGCATGTACCGCGGGCTGTAGCCGGCGCGGCAGGCGCGGCAGCGGCCCCGCAGCACCAGGTAGCTGACGATGGGGATGTTGTCGTACCACCGGATCGCGGCCCCACAGGCGCCGCAGCGCGACCCCGGGTGCACCACGGAGAGGTCCTGGGGCATGCGGTGGATCACCACGTTCAGGAAGCTGCCCCAGAGGGTGCCCCACAGAAACGCGAACCCCAGCAACGGCGCGGTGAAAACGGCTGTCTCGGCGCCCATTCAGCGCACGTTGATGAAGCCGATTTTGGCCCGGTTCTCGTTGTCCTTGTCGCCGACCTTCACCGGTGCGCGCGTGTCGCCCGAGTAGAGGCCACCCCAGATCGTGTAGCGACCGGGTGGGTTCGACATGGCAAAGGGCACGCTGTAGACGTCCCGGATGATGTCGCCGGCGTTCCAGTTGTTCGTCGGGTAGAGGCCCTCGACGGGCTCGTGGTCGCCGTGCACGCGCGCGCCGGGGGCGTCGATGTGCATGAAGACCTTCCAGGTCCGCGTGACCTTCTTCAGGGCGCGCCAGTACAGGGTGATCGTGATGCGCGAGCCCGTCTTCGGCTCGGGCGGATCGATGTACCAGCCGGCGAGCTCGACCTGGTCGTCGTAGTTGATCTTGACCGGCCGGATTTTCTCTTTCGGAAGCTCCGTCAACAGGGCCTGCGTGATCGGGTTCTCGTCCTTCTCGCCGTCGCCGAGGCGGTTGGAGACGAGGAGGAACCGGAAGCTGCTGGCGTCCAGCACGGGCAGGGTCTGGCCGCTGGAGGCGGCACGGAACTCGCTGTTGATGGCCGCGAGCTGCGGGCGCGGGATCACGGCGAAGAAGCGCTCGGCCGCCTTCGCTTTCTCCTTGAACTGCGCTGCGGTCAGCTCGGGCAGGCCGCGCGTGTAGAACGAGGCCGTCTTGGCGTCGACCTTGTACTTGTAGAGCTGTTCGCCGCTGCTCGAGACGGCGTTGAAGCGCTCCACGATGTTCTTCTGGCTGAAGTTGGCCGTGAGGCCGAGCGAGACCGGGATGCAGAAGAACGCGGCCGTCACGCAGAGCATGCCCGTGAAGGCGATGGGGCCCGCGGCCGGGCGCTGCAGGCGAGCCTGCAGGGCGTCCGCGACGCGGCTCAGGCGGCCCTCGACGCGGCCGGCGGTGCGCTTGACCCAGAGGTTGAAGCCGAGCCAGGCCAGAACGTGGACCAGGACGCCGACGGTCAGCAGCACCAGGAAGTTGCGCCAGGGGACCGTGATGGCGCCCCAGAACTTCTGGTTCACGAAGTTCAGCAACGCGTCGAGCCGGGCGACCCAGAGGCCGATGCCGACGCCGGCGCCGACCAGCGCCGGGCCCCAGTGGAAGAAGCCGAGGCGGCGCTGCGGATAGAGGGCGAAGCGGGCTGCGGCGCCCACGAACCGCACGAAACCCGCCTGATACATCAGCAGGAGGCCGAGCAGGCCGCCGGAGATCAGCCGACGGATCGACCATCCCGCCAGCTCCGGCGGGAACTGGTCGACCTTGGCGGACACCAGGGCGTCGGCCAGACCGCGGGGCTCGTGTTTGAGGTTGCTGTCCAGCAGCATGAGCACCAGGGCGGCGGCGACGGCCAGCACGGGGCTCGGCGGCGCGCGCAGCACCCGGGCGAGGTACACGCCCACGGCGGCGGCGACGAGGGATGCGGCGGGGAAGAGCCCGCTCGCCGACATCGGGACGAACAGGGCCGTGCCCAGGAACGCCAGCGTGAAGCCGAGCGCCAGGCCGAAGTCACCGGAGGTGGCGGGGTCCGCCGGCTCGTCGTCCCGGCGCCACAAGGCCGTGCCGAAGGCGAAGGGCAACAACGCGGCCAGCGGAAACAGGCCGAAGCCGAGCTGGTGCGTGATGCGCTCGAACGTGGGCGGGCTCGCCGTGGCGGAGCCGGCGTCGTACGGATCGATCCACAGGAGCGAGAAGGGGGTGGCGCCCTCGGGGAGGGCGGCGAAGGCCGCGCCCCACCCGGCGAGCACGAGCACGGCGGCGATGGCCGCGGGGGCAGGCGTGAAGAGGCGGCGCAGCGCGCCCGCGTCTCCCCGGGTGTGCCGGTGGTGGAGCGCCGCGCCGAGCCCGACGGCGAGGGGCACGGCCAGCCCCACGAGGGCGCCGGTCAGGGCGGACACCGCGGCCGCGAGCCAGCCCAACCAGGCCCAGCGCGCCGAGGCGCTCGGGTCGAGGGCCCGACGCACCAGCGCCAGCGCGCCGATGCCCAGCGCGGCCATGGAGAGGCTGGCGCCGAAGTTCTGCCGGCCGTGGATCACGAACAGGGGCATGGACAGCAGCGCCAGGACGGAGAGCCAGCCGGCGAGCCGGCCCCAGAGGGCCCGGACCGTGGCCATGAGCGTAGCCAGCAGGCCCAGGCTGGCCAGGAACCCCGGCAGACGCAGGCCGAACTCGGAGTCGCCGAACAGCTTGAGCGTGACCCGCACCGGCCACCAGCCGTAGGGCAGCTCGAAGCGCTGCGCGGCCTTGGCGTCGAGCTTGGGGAGCTCGGCGACGAGCCACGCGCCGGCCTCGCGCATCTGTGCGGCGAAGGCGGCCTGCTGCGCCTCCCACGGCTCCCACACGCCCAGGAAGGGCAGGAGCGCGCCGAGGAGCAGCAGCCCGGCGACGACGGCCAGGGGCACGTCCAGGCGCGGCGCCGGCAGCCAGCCGAGGTCGGTCTCGGCCTCGGTGAGGGGCGGGGCCGGCGGAGGGGCGTCCGGCGCGGATTCGGTCTCGGGCGTCGACCCGGGCGCCTCGGCGAGCGCGGGCTCGACCGGGGCGGAGGTCTCGGACGCGGCGTCGGCCGGCGTCTCCGGCGGCGCTGGGCGGGGGTCTTCCATGGCGGGGGCGGAAGATAATCAGGCGGCGGCCGGCGCGCCAGCGGATTCGGGCTGTCGGGGCGGCCGCGCGGCGCGTCGCCGGGCGGTCCCGCGTCTCAGAGATCCTGGCAGCAGCGGAACCCGAGCGTCGATGAGCGGAACGCGTCGGGCTTCAGATCGCCGAGGGCGTCGCAGGTGAGCGCGCCGGGCACGTTGCTCTCGGTGCCGCCGCCGCGGACGGGGCGCAGGCCGTCCACCACGTCGTCCGTCCATTCCTTCAGGTTGCCCGAAAGGTCGTAGGCCCCGGCCCGCTGGCACGTGGCCACGCTGCCCGTCGCCAACACGGCGTCCTGGTCTCCGCCCGCGGCGGGGTCGGCGTCGTAGCCGCCGCCGTTACAGCTCTGGGCCTGGTAGTTCGGTCCGTAGGGGTAGGCCTCGCCGGCGCCGCAGGCCTGCGTGTACTCCTCCCGGCGGCAAAGCCGCGCACCCGCGGCGCGGCAGGCCGCGTCGGCCTCGGCCCAGGTCACGTTCGACCAGGGGAGTACGCCGCGACGGCCGCAGGCGCGGGCCTCGACATACGCGTCGCGGCCGTCGTCGGGCAGCAGGTCCAGCCCGGGGACCGCGGCCGACGCGCCGGGGCGGCTGGCCTCGTAGGCGTAGATGCGATAGTTCCCCGCCTGCACCCACGCGTCCTGGTAGTCCTCGTCGACGTGGCCGTCGCAGTCGTCGTCCAGGCCGTTGCAGTCGTCGTCCACGGGGCGCAGGGGCGGCAGGGCGACGGCGCTGCACTCCGTGGCCTGGGCGTCGGCGGTGCACTGGATGCGCCCGCCCTGAGCGCACGCGCCCTCGCCGGCCGTGCAGGTGCGCGGTTCCTGGCGACGGGCGCCGTCCACGAACAGCGCGTTGACGAAGTCCTCGTCGATCTGGCCGTTGCAGTTGTTGTCCAGAGCGTCGCAGGCGCCGACCTCGGTGCCCTCCAGGTAGGTCGTCGGGCGGACGCAGCGGTAGCCCGCCTGGCCGTCGCAGACCGGCTCGTGGCGACGCTCGACGCAGGTCCGCGTGACGATGGGCCCGTCCGGGCCGACGGTCGTGCGACCGACACAGGCGAAGGCGGGATCGAGGGCCTGACAGTCGGCGTCCGTCTCGCAGCGGGTGTCCTCGGGCACGCCGCCGACGGGCACGCAGACGTGGCCGTCGTTGCAGCGGCGCCCGACGTCCCCGCAGTCCTCGTCGACGCCGCACTCGAAGGCGCAGACGCCGTTGAGCCCGCAGAAGTCCTCCTCGGGCGGGGCGACGTCCTCGGGTTCGTCGATGAGGCCGTCGCAGTCGTCGTCGAGGCCGTTGCAGAACTCTTTGACCTGCTCCGTGGAGCGCACCGTGCAGCGGTACTCGCAGCCGTTCTCGGGCCGTGCGTCGGCGTCGACGTACCCGGCGGCGCAGCCGTCGAGCACGCAGGCGGACGCCTTGCACACCACCACGGCCTGGTCGCGCGCCTCGCAGGAGACGCCGCAGTCGCCGCAATTCTCGGCGTCCGTCGTGAGGTCCGTCTCCTCGTCGATTTCGCCGTCGCAGTCGTTGTCCGAGTGGTCGCAGACCTCGCGACCGCCCTCGCTGACGCGACAGTCGGACTCGCAGCCGTCGGCGAAGTCGCCGTTGTAGTCGCCCGTGCCCGGCTCGCACGCCGCGACCTCGCAGGCCCCGGCTCGGCAGGCGGTCCGCGTCGCGCGCGCCGCCTGACACGTCTTGCCGCAGACGCCGCAGTTGCGAATGTCCTCGAAGGTCGCGCGCTCGATGTCCGGATCGGCGTCGTCCACGAGGCCATCGCAGTCGTCGTCCAGGCCGTTGCAGATCTCGTCCCTCGGTGTGCAGGGCGCGTCGGCGGCCTCGAAGGCGTCGATGATGGCGGGCACGTCCGCCTCGGGGGCGGCGTCCTGGAGCGGCGCCTCGGTGGCCGAGGTGCCGGGCGTGCCGCAGGCCGCCAGGAGCAGAGACAGGGCGGCCAGCGCCGGGCGCCTCATCGGGCGCCGCTCGCGGCGGAGGGGGCCGCCTGCAGTCGGGACACGACCTCGCCGGCGAGGGCCTTGTACGCCTGCGCACCCCGCGACGTCGGCGCATACTGGAAGATGCTGCGGCCGGCGGCCTGCGCCTGCGCGAGCGCACTGTTCACCGGGATCGCCGTGTCCAGAATCAGGTGGCGGTAGTTCTCGTCCAGCGCGCCGCCGATGGCCTCGTTGATCTGCTGCGTGCGGCCGTCCACGCGGGTGCGCAGGATGCCGAGCACCGCCAGCGGGTGTCGCAGGCGGTCGTTGACGACGCTCACCGTGCCGAGCAGGTCGGCCACGCCCTCGAAGGCCAGGATGCTCATGTCGCAGGGCACCAGCACCTGATCGGCGGCCACCAGCGCGTTGAGCGTCAGGTTGCCCAGGTTGGGGGGGCAATCGATGATGATCGTGTCGAAGCGGGTGCGGGCCGTCTTCAGGGCGCCCTGCAGGATGTACTCGCGGCCGACGCGCGTGGACAGCCGCGTGTCCGTCTCGTTGAGCGCCTTGTCCGGCGGTGTGAGGCTCAGGCCCTCGATCTCGCTGTCCCGCACGGCCTCCATCAGGTCCCGCGGTGTGTGCGCGAGCAGGATGTCCGAGAGGCTGGTGCCGGCGATGCGGACCGACTCGCGCAGCGACGACGCCACGTGACCCTGGGGGTCGATGTCGATGATCAGCACGCGCTGCCCCTGCGTCTGCGCCAGGGCGCAGGCCAGGTTCACGGTGGTGGTCGTCTTGCCCACGCCGCCTTTCTGCGCCGCGACGGCAATGACCTGCGCGCGGCTGCGGCCCGGCGCGGCGTTCGGCTCGGCGGGGCTCACGGGGCGCAACTTCTTCAGACCGGCGGACAGCAGATTCTTCATGGGACTCACCTCGAGCCCTGGCCGCCTACCATAGCGCACAGGTCGTGTCAATGACGGCCGGGTATGTACGAAGGGGCGCCGCCGCGCGGCTTGTGGCATCCTGCGGTCGTCATGAGCCTCACGCCCCGCCAGAAGCGCCGTTTCACCCAGATCCGCCCCCTCGACCAGATCGAAGTCGCGCTCGTCCGCGCCGCGGGCGAACGCCAGGGCTGGCTGCCCCCCGCGGCCCTGAACACGCTGCGCTACGCGCTGAGCCTGGCCCGGCTCGACATCGTCCCCCAGGCCGATGGCGACCTCTCCGTGGGCGAGTCCCTCGACGAGTACCGGACGCGGGTGGTGGAGGCGCTCGAGCCCCTCGTCCTCGAGACGGCCGGCGTCATAGAGCACCACGAGATCACGCGCCTCGTGCCGTTCCTTCGCGGCTGGGCGGAGCGCGCGCGCGCCCAGGTGCTGCGCGATTTCGAGGGTCGGCTCTCCGTCGACGCCTTCGAGAAGGAGATCCGCGAGAAGTCGCTCGTGGTCGTCGCCGGCGGCGGTGGCGGGTCCGGGTACGTCTACGCTGGCGCCTTCATGCTCCTCGAGGACATCGGCCTCACGCCCCGGATGATGGTCGGCACCTCGATCGGCTCGCTGCTCGGACTCTTTCGCGCCAAGAAGGAGCGCCTCGACCTCGGCCCCATCACGGAGCTGGCGCGGCAGTTGAGCTGGCGCAGCGTGTTCCTGCTGCCCGCCGTGAAGAACCGCTACGGCGTGCCAGCGGCCCTGCGCCTGTACCTGCGCAAGACCATCGCGCACCTCTTCCAGCACCCGACCGAGCCGCGCGCGCTGCGGATGAACGAGCTGGAGATCCCGTTCCGCGTCGTCGTCGCCGGGCTCACGGGCGCCGGCCTGAACCACGACATGGAGTACTACGAGCACCTGATGGACGACGTCGTCCAGCAGGACCGCGTCTCGTGGTCGGCCATCCGCGGCACGGCCGGCAAGGTCGTCGAAGCGCTCGGCGAGCTGGTGTCGGCCTCCACCGTGATGAAGGAGATCGTGCTGGGCGGGGACGAGCTGACGGGTCAGTTCGACGTGGTGGACGCCGTGGGGTTCTCGACCGCCGTCCCCGGGCTCATCCACTACGACATCCTGCGCGAGGACCAGCACATGCACACGCTGATGGACCGCCTCTTCCAGCGGCACGGCGTGATGCGCCTGGTCGACGGTGGGATCGTCAACAACGTGCCCTCACGCGTCGCCTGGCAGCACGTGCAGCGCGGTGACATCCGCACGCGCAACACGTTCATCCTGGCGTTCGACTGTTTCGCCCCGCAGCTGACCCGGAACGTGCTGATGCACCCGATTCAGCGCCTGGTGCGGCCGCAGGTGAACGCCAACGCCGCGTACGCCGGTTTCACCAAGACCTTCGTGCAGGTCCTCAGCCCGCTCGACGTCGTGCCGGACTTCAAGAAGATCCAGGTGGCCATGCGCAACGGCTACCGGGAGCTCGAGCACGAGCGGCGTTTCCTGCAGGCGATGCTCGCCCCGCTGACGGCGCTCAGCCCTTGATGGTGGGCTGGGGGTCGGTCAGCCGCCGGACCGCCTTCTTGGCGATGGGGCGGTTGATCACGTCGTCGAACTCGACGGGGCGGTAGGTGCCGTCCTGGGTGATCGCGATCACCCGGGCCTGCATCGTCGCCGGGTCCGTCCGGATGGCGCGGGCCATGCGGGCGGCGTCCACGCCCGGCAGGTTCACGTCCACGAAGACCAGGTCCGGCCGGAAACTGCTCACCAGACGGCCGGCGTCGAAGGCGTTGTCCGTGTGCTCGACCTCCCAGGCGCCCTGCGTGGCCTCGTCGGCCTGTCGAAGATGGCGTCGAGGATGGCGTCGACCGTGGACTTGTCGTCGTCGACGATGAGCAGACGCCGGACCTCGGCGTTCTCGACCCGCTCCTCCCAGATGAAGGGGATGCCGTTTCGACGCGAGAAGTCCTCGAGATCGGCCCGCATGATGCGGCGGTGACCGCCCGGCGTCTTGTAGGCCCGAATCCGGCCCTCCTCGATCCATCGAATGATGGTCATGGGCGTCACGCGGCAGAATCGCGCGGCGGAGTGCGTCGAGAAGACGTCCGGCACCTTCCGGGTCATGAGCGGTTCCCTCTCCTTGCGAACGAGTCGCGGGCCCCCCCGGAGACCGCGCGTGGTGAGGAAAATTATCGTGCAGCCGGCCGCGAGTCAAACTTGCCACCGTCAGCGAGGCCGCACGAACACTCGGGCGAAGCTCGCCGTTGCCGGGGCCGGGGTCGGGCGCCTATAGTGCCGCGAATTTTTTTCGGAGGTCCGGGACCATCATGGGCAGCGCAGAACAGAATCGACCGACGATGCGACGCGGCATCCTCGGCAACGCCGCCAGCACCGCGATCGTGGCACTCTTCACCTCGGCGCTCTTGTGGGTCGCGGGCTGCTCGGAGGCCAAGTCCGGCAAGAAGTGCGAGGTCGACACCGACTGCGACCGCGGCACCGTCTGCGACGTGGACTCGAAGGCCTGCACCAGCGAGCCCTGCACGGGCATCGGCGACTGTTCCGGCTCCCGCCGGACCTGCCTGGCGGATACCCAGACCTGCAGCGCCCAGGAGTGCTCGGCCTGCCCGGACGACGCCAACGCGCTGTGCTGCGCGAACCCCGGTCAGGTCTGCATTACGGAGGGCCCGAACCGCTTCTCCTGCACGGGCTCGGTCCGGTGCAGTGAGGACAGCGAGTGCGGCGTCCTGGGCGACGCCTACGTCTGCTGCGGCGGCACCTGCGAGGCCGGCTGCAACGGTGGCGACAGCCAGGGGCTGACCGGCGACATGTCCGTCATCCCCGGCGCCGACGCGGCCCCGATGACCGGCGACGCCGGCGCCGGCGGCTCCATGAGCACGCCCGACATGGCCGGCCCCCCGCCGGGCGACGCCGCCATCTGCACCGAGTGCACCGCGGACGCCGACTGTGCCGCCCTCGGCGCCGGCGCCGAGTGCAAGTCCATCGACGTGGGGCAGTACTGCACCAAACCCTGCATGGCGGACGCCGACTGCCCGTCGCCGTTCGTGTGCAAGGCCGGCATCAACCTGTGTCTGCCCGCGCGTGTCCTGTGCGGCTGCTTCGCGACGGGGTGCGAGGGCGGTCAGGTCTGCGACCCGGCGACCTCGCAGTGCACCGTGCCCAAGCAGACCTGCGGCGCCTGCGCCCAGGACTCGGAGTGCGCGGCGGGCCTGAAGTGCGGCACCGTGGGCGCGGCGAAGTACTGCCTGCCCGAGTGTGGCGCGGGCTGCGCGGCCGGCACGACCTGCGATGCGGCCTCGGGCGTCTGCACGCCGGACTCCGGCACCTGTGACGCCTGCCTCGGCGCCTGCGGCGGCGCCACGCCCGTGTGCGTGCCCGGCGCCGACGGCGGCCCGTCGGTCTGCGCCGAGTGCGGCAACGGTCGCGCTTGCGCGGACGCCAGCCTGCGCTGCGACGCGATGAACCACTGCGTCGCGCCCCAGCCCGGCATGGGCTGCGTCACGGACAACGACTGCGCCGGCGGCCGCTGCATCGCCGGTGAGTGCAAGGAGTGCATCGAGGACCGCGACTGCGGCGTGCGGCGCGCCTGCAACCCCAACACGTTCACCTGCGAGGACAACCCCTGCGGCGGCGTGACGTGCCAGGGCGGCTCCCAGTGTGACGCCGCCACCGGCCGCTGCGCCCCCGGCTGCGCCACGGACGAGGACTGCGGCGACCCGATGGCCGCGTTCTGCGACGGCCAGACCGGTCAGTGCTTCAACCGGGACGGTACCTGCGACGACATGCTCGCCGTCTGCCCCGCGGGCAGCGTCTGCCAGCCGTTGATCCCCATCCCCGGACTGCCGATCCCCGGCAACTGCACGTGCCTCATCTCGGACCCGACCAACCCGGCCCTGACTTTCTGCAGCGCCGGTGACGTCGTCGCTTGCGCGCCGGGCCTGGTCTGCAACTATGGGGCCCTGCCCGGTCAGCCGCCCCCGCCCAACGGGACCTGCGGCGCCGACATCTTCGGCATCTGCCCCTGAGCCATCACCGCCGGGAGTCGCCCCCGTGAGCGAAGCCGAGCCGGCCGCGAAGCCGGAGAAGGTCAAGAAGGCTCCGCCCAAGAAGGGGAAGAAGGGCGGCGACGAGACCCCGGCGCCCGTCACCGTCGAGCTCTTGCGCGGCACGGCGCTCTTCCGCGGCCTGGACGACGCCCTGCTCGCCCGGGTCTGCGAGCGCATGTCGCTCGTCTCCCGACAGCGGGGCGAGCACCTGCACGACGAGGCGCCCGTCGCCGACGACGTGTCGCCGGTCTTCGTGCTGCTCTCCGGGGACGTGAGCGTCGAGCGGCAGGTCGGTACCGGCCCGTTCGAGACGCTGAACTACCTGCGCCCGGGCGAGGCCTGGGTGCAGAAACTGTTCGCGGACGCGAGCACGAAACGCCTGCGCCTGACGGCCATGGTGCCGATGCAGGCCCTGCGCATCGCTTACAGCGATCTCAACGCGCTGCTGAAGCGCGACGCCGCCTTCCGCGACGACTTCAGCGCGTCGATCCGGGGGGTCACCGAGCGACAGGTCGCGCACTTCGATAACGACTTCCAGAAGGACATCGCGAAGTTCTTCGTGGAGCAGCGCCTGACCTTCGCCGGCCGCGTGAAGATCAAGCGGATGGACATCTGCATCGAGTGCGACGGCTGCTACGACGCCTGCCGGTCGCGCCACGGCACGGACCGCCTCGGCGCCAGCGAGGTGAAGTACGGCCTGACCGAGGTGCCGGCCAACTGCCACAACTGCGAGGTCCCGGAGTGCCTCGACAAGTGCAAGTTCGGCCACCTGAGCCGGCACCCCGAGACGCACGAGATCATCATCGATCACAACTGCGTGGGGTGCACCGCCTGCGCCAAGGGCTGCAGCTTCGGCAGCATCCGCATGCACTCCATCGCGGAGCTCGACCTCGCGCGGTACTTCCCCAACCGAACCGAGGACGCCAAGGGCAAGAACATCGCGCAGAAGTGCGACAACTGCTCCGGCTTCGGTGACCAGGCCTGCATCACGGCCTGCCCGACGGGGGCGCTGTTCCAGGTCGACGGCAGCAGGCTCTTCGACTACTGGCAGCAGTTCGCCGTGCACGAGGGGCCGGGGCAGGGGGCCACGGCGTCTCCCGAGGCGCCCCCGACGCGCTGGCGGCGGTTCTGGCTCACCTTCACGCTGCTGAACTTCCTGGTGCTGACCTGGGAGTGTTTCGGCCGGCTGTTCTGGATCGACGCGACCTTCGGCACACTGCTGTACGAGGCCGGCATCACCTCGGAGCCGCTGAACCCCGTCGCGCCGTTCCGCGCCGGCGACTGGTTCAGCCACGCCATGGGTTACCTGGGCGGGCTGTTCCTGCTGTCGACGCAGCTCTATCGCATCGGCAAACGGGTGGCGCCGCGGTGGGGCACCATGCAGGCGTGGATGGAGAGCCACGTCTGGCTCGGCGTCCTGGGCGGCCTGTACGGCCTCTATCACACGACCTTCGTCTTCAACGGGCTGGTCTCGACGATGGCCTTCGCGACGATGGCCGCGGCGCTGCTGACGGGGTTCGTGGGGCGATACATCGTGTATCTCGTGCCCCGCAGCGGTGCCGGCAAGCAGATGGAGCTCAAGGAGCTCGAGGGCCGCATGGCCGCGCTCGATCGGGACATCGAGGCGCTCTTCGACAGCCCCCGGGCCGGGATGACCGCCATCACCCAGATGCAGAGCGTCGTCGCGTCGACGGCCGCGAAGTCGCACGACGCGACACCGGTGGACCCCGACGCCCGGGAGTCGCTGCTTCAGGGCCTGCTGGCCGTGGCCGGCGAAGACCAGGCGGCGCGCAAGCGCATCGAGGCCCTGGGCGCGCATCTGGAGGCGGGCGGCGTGCGCGCGGGCAAGGCCGGCGAGGTGCTGCGGCTGATGCAGGAGAAGGTCCGCCTGGAGCGCTCCATGAAGCGGCACGCGTTCTTCGGGCGGCTCCTCAAGCGCTATCGCATGGTCCACGTGATCGCCAGCGACATCATGTTCGGGGCGCTGCTCCTGCACATCATCGTTTCGCTGGCCTTCGCCGTGGGGAATTGAACGCGAATCGCGTAGATTCGCCCCGATGTCGTCGCCGACGCTCAGCTTCGCCCTGCGCCTGGTGGCGGCCCTCTGGCTGCTCGGCTGGGGTGTCACGCCGGCCTTCGCGGATCCGCTGCCCCTGTCGCGGCCCCACGCCTCGCTGGACACGGCGGCGGAGTGCAATCGCTGCCACATCGCCTTCACCGGCGTGCCCGAGGACAAGTGCCTCGGCTGCCACCGGGACATCGACCAGCGCATCCAGCGGGGCGCCGGTTTCCACGGCCGCGTCGCGGCGGGTGCGCCCTGCATCACCTGCCACCGTGAGCACCTCGGCCGGGATCACGACCTGGTCGTCCTCGACCGCCGCACGTTCAATCACGACCAGACGGGCTGGTCGCTCACGGGCGGGCACGTGGGCCCCATCTGCCGCGATTGCCATACGGCCAAGCGGCCCGGCACCAACCGCGACAGCTACCTGGGCGCCGAGACGGCCTGCCGCGCCTGTCACGGCGAGTACCACGGCAAGGCCCACGGGAAGGCCGATCTCGCAGCCTGCGACCAGTGTCACAACACCATCGACTGGCGGAAGCTCAACGGGAACCTGAAGTTCGACCACGAGCGAGACACGCGTTTCCCGCGCACCGGCAAACACAAGGACATCCGCTGCGACAAGTGCCACACGGACACCAAGGCGCTCGGGCCCATCTCCGTCGCCGGCTGCGCGACCTGCCACGAGGACCCGCACCCCAAGGGCGTCTTCAAGGCCCGCATCTGTGAGGAGTGCCACGTCACGGGCGGCTTCAAGCTGACGAACGTGTTCGAACACGTGACGACGGGCTGGGCGCTGAAGGGCAAACACCAGGAGAACAAGTGCCTGGACTGCCACAAGTGGGAGCGCTGGAAGCCCAAGTCGACGGAGTGCGCGAGTTGCCACAAGGACAACCACCGCGGGCAGTTCGGCGCCACGCCCTGCGGGCGCTGCCACCAGGAGACGGGCTTCAAGGACGTCGACAAGTTCAACCACGCCACGATGAGTCGTTTCCCCTTGCAGGGGCGGCACAAGGCCGTGGACTGCGCTCGCTGCCACCCGGACGGGCGCTACAAACCCGTCGACACCGCCTGCGAGAACTGCCACCGCACCCAGAGCCCCCACGGCGACACCTTCGGCGACCGAAGCTGCGCCAACTGCCATTCGCCCGAGAGCTGGCGGCAGACCCGCTTCGATCACGGCATCACCGGGTTCCCGCTCCTCGGCCGGCACGAGGAGCAGCCCTGCTACCGCTGCCACCCCAACGGCACCGAGACGCAGGACGACACGGTGCAGGCCTGCGCCTTCTGCCACCGGGACATCCACCGCGGGCAGTTCGCCGGGGCCGAGTGCGACCGTTGCCACAAGAACTCCGACCAGTGGCGGATCCCGCTCTTCGATCACACGCTCAGCCGCTTCCAGCTCGAAGGCAAACACCAGGACGTGGCCTGCCAGGGCTGCCACAAGGACGGCCACTTCCGCCCCATCGACACGGCCTGCGGCAACTGCCACCGCAACTTCCACGAGGGGCAGTTCGCGACACCCTGCGAGCGCTGTCACACGCCCTCGGGGTTCCGGCCGGCGAACTTCGACCACGACACCCAGAGCGACTACCCGCTCTTCGGCCTGCATCGGTCGCTCGACTGCGCCAAGTGCCACGTGCGCAACGACTACAAGGGCACGCCGCAGCAGTGCGAGGGGTGTCACGAGGACGTCCACGACGGCCAGAAGGGCCCGCAGTGTGAGCAGTGCCACACCACCAACGACTGGGTGAGCAACACCAGCCAGAACCACGACTTCGGCCCGTTCCGGCTCGAGGGCGCGCACGACCGGCTGCCCTGCGAGGTCTGCCACGGCCCGGACCGTCGAAAGGAGCTGGCCGGCACCGGCCCCGAGTGCGTGCACTGCCACCGGGACCCGCACTTCGGCAGCTTCGGGCCGTTCTGTCACGAGTGCCACACGCAGAACTACTTCCTGCCGAGCACGTTCCTGCACAACGAGACCGGGTTCCGGCTGTCCGGCGCGCATCGATTCGTCGCCTGCCGCGAGTGTCACCCCGGGCGGGTCTTCGGGGGCCTGCCGAGCACCTGCAACTTCTGCCACACGGACAGCTTCAAGGCGGCGAAGCAGCCGGACCACACCCGGTGCTGCCCCGGGGGCCTGGACGCCTGTGAGGACTGCCACACCACCCGCGCGTTCGTCCCGGCGCGGGCCGGCGTGACCTGCGGCGACCCGGAGGTGCCCGCGTGCGCGCCTCGGTGATGCGACGCCTGGTCACGGTGGCAATGCTGCTCCCGTCCGCGGCCCTGGCGAAGGAAGCCACGCTCGGCGGCAGCGTGCGGCTGCGTGCATTGCACGCCTTCGACTCCGGCGAGAACCCCAGTGTGACCTTCGGGTTCCTGGACACGGACGCACGGGCCACCGCGCTCACGGAGGCCGGGCTGGAGCTGCGGCTGGACGCCACGTTCCTCTGGGACGTCGACCGGGCGAACGAGCGCCGCTACGGCGTCACGGAGAGCTTCGATCAGGTGCGGCAGCTCTACGCGCGCCAGCCCCTGATGGACGGGCAGCTCTTGCTCACGGGCGGGCGTCAGCTCCTGTGGGACGCCGGCAACGCCTGGATCGACGGCGTCACCGCCGAGCTGCGCTTTGCGAACGACGACGCGGGCGTGGGCGTGTTCGGTGGCCTCGCCCCCGACCCCTACGACGCCGCCCTGGACGTGGGCGCCCAGTCCACGGGTCTGTACGGCACCTATACGGCGGACGCCCTGGACGCCGCCCTGGCGTACGCGGCCACGCTGCGTGACGGCGCGCTCGACCGCCATTACCTGTACCAGCGCACGCACTATCGGCTCGCGCCGGGGCTGTACCTGGCCGACTACCTGGTCGTCGACCTGGCGACTTCGGCCGAGGTGACGACGCTCCTGGCCAGCCTGGACTACACACCCGTGCCGGCGGTGAACCTCACGCTGAACCTGAGCCGCTACTCCATCGAGCAGTATCGCGATGCCCAGGTCTACCACAACGTCGTGGACGCTCAGCAGGCGCTGGTCCTGGGGGACGAGGTCGCGGACCTGGTCTACAACCGCGCGCGGATGAGCGCATCGCTGCGGTTCTGGGACCACCTGTACCACTACCAGTCCATCGAGGCGAAACACCGCTCCCAGGACGATCGCGAGGCCTATACCTACACAATCGGCCTGCGGGACGACGACATCGGTGGCACGGACCTGCGGGCTGACCTGAGCCTGCAGTTGCACAACGGCTACCAATCGGACAGCGAGCTGGTCTCACTGGACGTCGGCCGGGACTTCGGGGCGCTTCTGTCGCTCGACCTGCGCACCACGTGGTTCAACGGGCGCACGGTGGGCCGGGCGACGGAGCGCGGCCGGCTGTTCGACGAAGCGCAGGAGATCTGGCTCTTCGGCGGCGGCGTCGTATGGCGGCCCGCACGCCACCATCAGGTCGATGCGACCTATGACGGCGTGTACGAGGCCGAGCTGCAGGACCTGCGGAATCAGGAGAGCCTGTTCATCCACACGGTCATGGGCCGCTATGTGTACTCGTTCTGAGGGCGAACGAGGGTCGGGGCTCAGAGCTCGGTGAGCTCTTTTTCCTTGGCGCCGATGATGTCGTCCACGTGCTTCACGGCCGCGTCCGTCTCGTCCTGAACCTTCTTCAGGGAGCGGGTGAGGTCGTCCTCGCTGATCTTGCCGCCTTCTTTGAGGGCGGTGAGGGCGGCGTTGACGTCCCGGCGGTGGTTGCGCACCTGGATCTTGGCCTCTTCGCCGAACTTCTTGACCTGCTTGACCAGGTCCTTGCGGCGGTCGGCCGTCAGGGGCGGGATGCTGAGGCGGATGATCTGGCCATCGTTCGCCGGGTTGAGCCCCAGGTCCGACTGCTGGATCGCGCGCTCGATCTCCTTCACCATGTTGGC
>CAINDO010000399.1 GCA_903847385.1 uncultured Myxococcales bacterium | reverse complement strand
GAGCGCGAGCAGGCGCTCGCGCGCGGCCGGGTCGAAGCCGCTCACTTCCGCTTCTTGAAGGCGACCTGCTTCTTGGCCGCCGAGTCGGGCAGTTCCGGCTCGTCGTCGTCGAGCTCGTCCGCGGCTTCGCTGGCCTCGGGCGCCGCCTGAACGGGCGCGGCCACGGGCTCCGGGGCCGTCGTGCTGTCCAGCGGCGCGCCGAGCTCGTTCTACCTCGACTGCAAGCAGACCGCCCTCCACCCCGAGGGCGCGTACCTGATCGGCCACCTGCTCCATCAGCTCGTGACCGCGATCGAAGCCCAGACCGGGACGCTCGCCATCGGCGTCGGCGGCATGACACTCGGCGCCGATCCGCTCGCCACGGCCACCAGCCTGGCGTCGCTCTCGGGCGCCC
The DNA here is from genome assembly GCA_903847385.1 of uncultured Myxococcales bacterium. Taxonomy (GTDB): domain Bacteria; phylum Myxococcota_A; class Bradymonadia; order UBA7976; family UBA1532; genus CAINDO01. The sequence continues at coordinate 3,582 of CAINDO010000399.1, read as the reverse complement.
GCCCCCTCGCCGCGTTCATCGTGCGCAAGGAGGCGAAGGGCCATGGCACCGGCGCCTGGATCGAAGGCCGCCGCAACCTGCCCCACGACAGCCCCGTCGTCCTCCTGGAGGACGTCATCACCACCGGCGGCGCCACCTTGAAGGCGCTCGAGCGGGTGCGCGAAGAGGGCCTGCGGCCCCTCGGCGTGGCGGCGATCGTCGATCGGATGGCCGGTGGCGTCGAGCGCCTCGCCGCCGAGGGCCTCGTCGTCCGCAGCCTGTTTCGCGCCACGGACTTTCCGGGCATCGAGGCCCCATGAAGCCGCGCGCCGCCGCGCTCGCCGTCGCCGTGTCGGTGTTCGGCTGCGGCGGCCCGCCCGCTCAGCCCTGGACGCCGGCGCCGGACGTGGGCGCTAGGTGGAGTTCCACGCTCGCTGCCTGGACGCGCCGTGGCGAGGCGTATGAAGCCTTCGAGGGCCGGCTCTTCGCCACGGCGACGTGCCTCTCCCCGTCGCTGACCAACGGTTGGCTCCGTGAGCGCGCCGCCCGCGAGGGCTGGTCGCCCGCGCGGCTCGAATCGGAGCTGGCCTCGACCGCCGAGCGGGCCAGGACTACGCTGGGCATCGTGCTCGGGGTCACCGCGCAGGACGCCCGCTGGAACGACGCCGCCCCGGGGGGCACGCTGGAGATGACGCTCACCGTCGACGGCGCGGAGCGCCCCGCGCGCCTGAGCCGGAAGCTCACGGAGGACGAACTCGGCGACCTCGTCCCCTACTTCACCTGGATCACGCCGCTCCACGCCGGGTACCTGCTCGAGTTCGACGCTCCGTCGCCGACCTCGAACCTGGCGCTGCGGGTGGCCGGGCCGCCCGCCCGAGTCGAGATGCGCTGGGACCTGCCAAGATGATCACCGAAACGCTCCGCAGCTTCGACGACACGCCCATCCACTTCACGGTCGAGGGCGATGGCCCGCTGGACATCCTGCTCTGCGACGGCATCGGCTGCGACGGCTACATCTGGCGCTACCTGCGGCCGCACCTGCGCTCCCGGGGGCGGGTCATCCACCCGCACATTCGCGGCCATGGCAAGAGCGGCGTCCCGACCGACCTGACGGTCGTGGGCATCCCGGACATCGCCACGGATTTTCGCGCCGTGCTCGATCGCCTGGAGTCGAAGCGAGTAGTCGTCATGGGCCACAGCATGGGCGTGCAGGTCGCGCTCGAACTGTGGAATCAGGACCGCGCGCGGGTGGCCGGCATCGTGCTCATGTGCGGCAGCTACGGCCACCCGGCGTCGACCTTCCGGGACGGGCGGTCGATGCGCTACCTGCTCCCCTTCCTGCGCGCCGGTGCGCGGGCCGGGGGCGAGACGCTGCGCCGCATCTGGCGTGTTGCCACGCCCACTCGAATGTCGGCCCTCGTCGCGCAGTTGACCGAGTTGCACCCGGACTTCCTGCGCCCGCACGACCTCGAGCTGTACCTGGCGCACCTCGCCGAGATGGATCCGCAGGTCTTCTTCGAGATGCTCGGCGGCGCCGAGGCCCACTCGGCCTCGCCGTATCTCACGCAGATCGACGTGCCCACGCTCATCATCGCCGGCGAGCACGACCGGTTCACGCCGGCCTGGCTGTCCGCGGAGATGTCGCGGCGGGTGCCCACCGCGGAGTTTTTGTGCGTCCGCGACGGCACTCACGCGTCACCGGTGGAGCAACCCACCGAGATCAACCTGCGCGTCGAGCGTTTCCTGGACGGGCACTTCCCGCCCACGACCGGGGCGACTCAGTCGTCGTAGAAGATCGTGTCGCGGTGGCGCTGGATGAACTGGTTGATCTTCTCGGCCGTCCCAGCGGGCAGGTCGACGAACTGCACACCCCATGCCCGGGGGCGCGTCGTCCGTGAGGGGCGAACTCTCCCGCAGCCACCGGACGACGCCGTAGACGCTCAACGGTTCGACCTTGGGGTCGAAGCGGAACGAGAAAGCGATCTTCGCCCCCATCGGGAGGAGCTTGTTCGTCGAGATGAACAGGCCGCCCTCCGAGATGTTCTGGGTGAAGCCGGTGTAGAAGTTGTGATCGCTCTCGACGTTGACCTCGACCTCGAACGGGACGCGAGCGTGGCGCCGTTGGGGGGTGAAGTCCGGGGAGAGCGGCTCGTGCTTTTGAGTCATGGGAGTGGCATCCATACCCCACTCAACGGTGTTGAGTAGAAAAAATAGAAGGGTGGGTGGACGTGTACCCCGGTGTCGGTCCACCGGGGTGCGGCCCACCGGGCGCCGCTCAGTGCGACAGGTCGATCTTGAAGAGCTGCTGGCCGAGCAGGATCAGATCACCCTGGGCCAGGATGCCCTCGGCCTTGACCCGCAGGTACGTACCGTTCGTGCTGTCGAGATCGCGCAGGAAGAAGCGGCCGTCCCGCGTGCTGACCTTGCAGTGGCCGCCGCTGACGAAGCCGTCGTCCGGGAAGGTGATCTCCCCGCGCTCGCGGCCCATGTGCTCCTCGGGACGCCGCAGCACCCAGACCGAAGCCGGGGTGTTCAGCGCGACGATGGAGCCCAGACGGCCCCAGGCGCCGCGCAGGGGCGAGCCCATGACCGTGGTGCCATCGCCGGCGCCGGGGAGCACCGGACGGACCTGCGCCATCTCCTCGAAGCGGAGGAGCTGCTGGCCGATGCGGAACATGTCCCCGTGGAACAGCTCGACCTCGGCCTTGATGCGCACGAAGACGCCGTTCAGGCTGCCCTCGTCCCGGGCGAAGAGCTGCCCCTTGACGAAGTAGAACGTCGCGTGACGGGGCGACAGGAACGGGTCCTCGGAGAAGATCGAGGACGGGTGGCTGCGGCCGACCGTCGTCTCCGAGCCGCCGAGGGGGAAGACGTCCCCCTCCGTGCCGTCCGGGTGGATGACGATGAGGCGCGCGGGCGCCTGCGAGACGTCCTGCACGTTGGGCACGAAAACCTGCCCCGCGGGGCGGGCGCGCTGCTCGTAGCGGGTGCCGCAGACGCCACAGAACTTGAAGCCCTCGGGCACGGCGGCGCCGCAGCTCCCGCACAGGCGGGCGTCCGGCAGGTTCGACTGCGCGCCGGGCGCGGTGGTCTCGACGGGGATGCCCTGCTCCAGCGCAGCGAGCACGGCGTCGCCCACCCCGCTCGATTCGCGGAGCGTCGGCGTCTCCATCTGGCCGGTGGCCATCAGGGCGTTCGCCGGGGCGGGCACGTCGACATCGGCGACCACGGCGGCCGCGGCCGCGAGCTCCTGGGCCTGAATGGAGCCATCCATGGAGAGGTCGAACGGGAGGTCCGTCGACTCCACGTTGCCGGCCTGGGCTGCGAGCGCCGAGGCGAGGTCGTTCGAGTTCACCGTGAGGGTGGGCTCGGAGACGTCGGCGTGGACCTCGGCCGGTGCCGGCGTGGTGGCCGTGAACGGGTGGTCGTCGACTTCGACGACGGGCGCCGGCGGCTCGACGACCTCGGGCGCCGGTGCGACGACGGGCGGCGCAGCGACGACGGGTGGCGCCACGACCTCGACCGGCACGGGCGCGACGGGCGCCGACATGGGCGCGCGAGCGATGGGCGCCGCGATCGGCCGCGGGGCCGCGGGGGCGATGG
>CAINDO010000398.1 GCA_903847385.1 uncultured Myxococcales bacterium | reverse complement strand
GGAAAGGCCGGCAGCCGCACGTCCTCCCAGATCTTCGGGCGGCCCGCGAGGAACCAGCAGAGATCCGAGGTCTCGTTCCGTGCATGGAAGATCGCGGCGTTGCGGACCGGACCGTCCGAGAGCGTCAGGCTCTCCTTTCGCACGACGACGCCGTCGGTGCGCGCGACGCTGATGCGCATGCTCTGTTCCGGGCCCGCCACCTGGACCTGCCAGGCGTCCGTGAGCCCGCCGGCGTCCGTGGGCACCCAGACGCGCTTGGGGGTGCCGAGGGCCGACGCGCCCTGGCCGGCGGCGGCGAGCGCGCGCTCCACGGCCTCGGCGGCGGTCAGGTCGCCCTCGAGGCCGGCGATGGGCGTGTCCTGCCACTCGCCCTGGACGGAGGTGACGCGACCCTCGCGCACCTCCACCGCGATCTCCGTGGCGTCGACGCGCTGGTTCGCGACGCGCTGACCGAAGACGAGCAGGCGCCCGCCCTCGACGAGTCGCTCCCGCTTCAGGAACAGGCCCTCGCGCACGTCACCGACGTGCCAGAGCTTGCCGTGCGTCTCCAGGAACGCGAGGGCGCCGGAGAGCGCATCGGGGGCGTCGGGCAGCGGCGCGTCCAGGAGCACGAGCCGAAGGCGGCCCCCGACGCCGATGACCTCGGGGGGACGCGTCGAGACCTCGCGCAGGGCGCTCAAGCCGTTGAGCGTGTCGTCGGTCGGGATGGCGGGATCCGGCTCGGGCAGGTACTCACCGTCCGGGGGCGGACCGGCGTCCGGCTTCGGCGCGGCGTCGGCGCCGAGGTGAGCGTCGACCTTCGCGTCGTCTTCGGGGGTCGAGTCCTTCGCGGGGCCGGCGTCCTTCGTCACGGCGCCGCCGGCGCCCAGGTCCGGGGACCGCTCCGCGTCGGACGTGGGCTGAACATCGGCGGCGGCCGCATCGGGGGCGGGGGCGTCGCCGTCGTCGCAGGCCGCCATCGTCAGGCAGACCAGCAGCAACGCCGAGTGGCGCGGTGCGAACATGGGCCATTCTCCGATCACGTTTTGGGATCGTCTCCCTAGGCGGCACGGAGCGGAGTTGCGCGGGGAATCTCCGGGCGGGCGCCTATTCGCAGGTGAGCCGCGCCTGTCGGAGCGGCCCCCGGACGCCGGCGGCGGGCGCGACCATCCAGGTCAGCGCGGCGCCGCCGGGCGCAGCGACGGCCCGCATGAAGTCGACGCTGCCGCCGATCGCGGGCGGGTGGACGACGAACTGCGCATCGGCGACGCGGCGACCCTGGAAGTCGAGCGGGAAGCCATAGGCCTGCGCGCCGGCCAGTTCGTCACAGGAGAAGACCCAGAAACCCCCGGCGGTGGGCACGACACTCGACGGACAGCCAAAGCCGGTATTGCGCACCATGTGTTCCGTCGCTTCGGGCAACGCGACGAGGTTCGGCGGGTTCGAGGCGTCGAACGCGGCGATGCTCTGATGGCTGCCATCGACGCCCGACACGACGACGACCGTGCGTCCGTCGGGGGTCGTGTTCAGTCCCAGGCCGGCGCTGGCCACGAAGTGGGCGAAGGGCGCGAGCGCGAGGCCCTCTGCGCGGCAGCCCGGCGCGACGACCATCAGCAGCACGCCGTTTCCGGCCGGCGTGGCCAGAATCACGATGTCATTCAGGGCGCGCAGGACCGGGCGGGCCGGGGCCGCGGCGGCCGGCAGCGCGATGTTCACGGTTCGGGCAGCGTGTGCCCCGCCGAGCTCGAGGCAGCTCAGCTCCATCGTCGCCGACGCGGGGTCCGCAGGCCCGATGGCCATCACCGCCATGCCCCCGGCGGCGTCCCACGGCGTCGTGGTGATCGCGGTGGCGCCGCCGAGGGCGGACACCACGATCTCGAAGGTCGTGGCGCCCGCGGCGTCGAGCCCCAGCACGACGCCCTCGGCGGGGAGGGCGTCGTTGCCGTTGGGGTCGCGGACGTTCCGCACGGCGGCGGCCACGTAACCGGCGGGCGTCGAGACCAGGCTCGGCGCGCGGTAGGTCGCGTCTTCGCGCCCGACCAGCGCGGAGGTGGGCCCCGCGGCGAAGCGGAGCCTGCCTTCGGCGGGCTGCGCCGTGTCCGCCCAGAGGATCGCGGGCACCGGGCCGGCGAGGGCCGGCGGCTCGGTCAGGCCGTCCCCGCGCCCGCCGACGGGCAGCCCTTCGCCAGCGTCGTCGCAGCCGCGCTCGCAGCCGTTTTCGGTGAGGGCGTCGAGGTCATGCCAGCCCGGCGCGCACCGGGGCGGTGAACACACGCCGGCGCGACACGCGGACTCTCCGTGGGGCACGCCGCAGCCTACGGGGGCGCCCGACGCGTCGGCGTCGGTGTTGCCGTCGCAGTCGTCGTCGAAGCCGTTGCACCGCTCCTTCACGTCCGGGTGCACGGCCGGGTCGCGATCGTTGCAGTCGGTCTGGTCCTCGACGAAACCCAACGGGGTCTCGCAGGCATGGGCGATCATCTCGGGGCTGCCGTAGCCGTCGGCGTCGCCATCGCGGGCGAACGGGCGGGTCACGCCCTCGTCGGTCTCGCCATCGCAGTCGTCGTCGACGCCATTGCAGACCTCGGGCAGCGGGTCGCCGGGGACGGCGTCGCAGGTCGTGTCCAGGCCGTCGGCCGTGCAGACCTCGACGCCCCCGGCCGCGCAGAGCCCGGCGCCGGCGATGCAGGGCAGCCCGAGGCGAGGAAAACCCTCGTCGATCGCGCTGTCGCCGTCCTGGTCGATGCCGTCGCAGAGTTCGTCCGGCGGCGGGACGAAGGCGTCGGGGTCCGGGGGCGGCGGGACGAAGGCGTCGGGCACGGGCGGGACGAGCGCGTCGGGCACGGGCGGGACGAAGGCGTCGGGCGTCGGCGGGACGAGCGCGTCGGGCACGGGCTGGACGAACGCGTCGGGCGCGGGGGCCGGGGTCGCATCGCGGACCCGTGCGTCCCGAGCCAGCGCGTCTCGAACCAGCGCGTCGGCCGGGGGGACCTCGGCATCTGCCTCGGGCGTCGGCTCGGCGGGGGCCAGGCAGCGGCCGGCCACGCACTGTCGCGACGGACAGTCGGCGGCGGTGGTGCAGCCGGTCTCGAGTGTGGGCGCACACCCGGCGCCGACGAGGGCGAGGAGGAGGAACGCTTTGCTCGGGCGGTTCACGGCGGAAGTCTACCACCGGCCCGGGCCGGATGGCGTGACCCCGGTCAGCCGTGGCGCGGGGTCTTGCGTTTCGGCGGGGCCTTGGGGGCGAGCGCACGCTGCTCCGCGAGGCGGAACTCGACGATCCGGCCGATGAGCGCGGCCGGGAGCGGCTCGCCGAGCGGGAACTGCACGGAGCCCTTGGCGTGTTTGTAGGGCGCGAGCTCGGCGGCGAAGTGCGCGATGCCGCTGGCGCCGGGGTACAGGCCCGTGTGGCGCGCGTAGCCGGCGAAGTGCACCAGGTTCCCGTTCAGGTAGAACGTGGGGATGCCGTAAGCCATCCGCTCCGTGGCCTCGGGCGCGCGGGCGTGAATGAGCGCCCGCATCCGGTTCAGGACCTCCGCCGTGTCCGGCGGGAAGCTGGCGATGTAGGCGTCGATGGTCTCGGGTTTCTGCGTCACGGTGCTCAGCCGCCCTCCAGACCGAGTCGGGCCGCGAGCCGCAGCAGTTGGCCGCGGATCACGGCGAGGCGCGCACCGCGGGCCGTGGCGCGGGCCCTGGGCACCGCTTCGATGCCCGTGCGGCCGGCCTCGAGCTCCATCTCGGCGCGCGGGATCGCGGCCTCGGTCATGGTCAGCCACTGCTCGGCGGCGCCCAGCTCGGCGGCGGCGGCGGCGTCGGCGGCCTTCTGGGCCTCGGACCGGATGGAGACCTCGCCCAGGCCCTCGGCGGCCTTCAGGGCCTCTTGCGCGGCGTGCAGATCGGCGGCGGAGGCGCGCTCGCGGGCCGTCTGGGCGCCCCCGTCCCACAGGGGGATGGTCAGGCTCAGGCCGGCCTCGTAGGCGGGGAAGAGCAGGATGTTCGAGCCGTAGGCGCCGGCGGAGATCTTCCCGCCGAGCAGGGCGGCGTCCGCCTCGCGGGCGGCCTCGAGCGCGGCCTGGGCGGCGGCGACGCGGGCGCGGAGGGCGTCGATGTCCGGGGCGGTCCGGGGGCGGGCTTCGGGCGGCGTCGTGAGCATGGACACGTCCGGCGTGTCGCGGCTCGTCAGGGGCACGCCGCTGGCCAGGGCCACGCGGGTGCGCGCCGCCACGACCTCGCCCTCGGCCTGAATCAGCGAGAGCGTGGCCCGGGCGACCTCGGCGCGGGCCTCTTCGCGATCCGACGCGGGCCGCACGCCGGCTTGCACCAGGCGGCCCACGAGCTCCTCGAGGTGCTGGGCGTCCTTCACGGCGCCCTGGGCGGCGTCGGCCTGCGCCACGGCGCCGAGCCACTTCAGGTAGGCGTTCCCGACCTTGCCCGCGGCGCGCTCCTGGGCGGCCTTGACGCCGAGCTCGGCGGCGGCCTTGGTCTGTTTGGCGGCGTGCTCGGCGGTGCGGGTGCGGCCGAAGTCGTAGAGCGCGTCCGTGAGCGTGAGGCCGATGCCGTAGCGCGTCGTGGGGATCCAGGCCTCGCCGGAGCTGAGGTCCCGGGCCGCCGTGACGCGGTACAGGTCGCCCTCTTCGTCGCGCACCTCGATCGGCTTGCTGCCCGGGCGGATGCCCGCGGTGGCCTCGGCGTCGAGGTGGGGGTTGTCGGCGGCCTGCACGCGGGCGATGGCCGCCTCGGCCTGCTCCACGCTGGCGTCCATCTCGGCGGCCAGGTTGCGGGCGTTCGTCTCGAGCTTCTCGAGGGTGAAGACCTCGGCGTGCGCCGCGGCGAAGGGCGCGAAGACACCCGCGCCGACGAGGACAAACCTGCGCATGACTACTCCCGACGCAATGCGACGATGGGATCGAGCGTGGACGCGCGGCGCGCCGGCAGGATCCCGAACACGATGCCCACGGCCACGCCGAAACCCAGGCCCATGGCCACGAGCTCCCACGAGAGCACCTGGGCCCAGCCCATCTTGGAGGCGACGAGCACCGACGCCAGGCTGCCGAGCGCGGCCCCCAGGCCGGCGCCCACGAAGGACAGCACCAGCGCCTCGGCCAGGAACTGGGTGAGGATGGCCCGCGGCGGGGCGCCGATGGCCGAGCGGATGCCGATCTCCTGCGTGCGCTCGCCCACGCTCACCAGCAGGATGTTCATGATGCCGATGCCGCCGACGAGCAGCGAGATCAGCGCCACGCCCGCGAGCAGTCGCCCGAGCAGGTTCGAGGTCTGGTCGGCGGCCTTGATGACGTCGTCGGGGCTGGTGATGGCGAAGTCGTTGGAGTCCGCCGGGTTGAGCCGGTGGCTGCGCCGCATGGTCTTCTCGACCAGGTCCCGGACGGTCGACACGGCGACCTCGGGGGCGACCTGGGCGTCGATGTTGTTGTAGCCCTCGGGGAAACCGAAGGCCGCGGTGTAGGTGCGAATCGGCACCACGACCAGGTCGTCCTGGTCGCTGCCACTCACGTTGCTGCCCTTGGGGGCGAGCACGCCGATCACGTTGCAGTGCAAGCGATCGCCGATGCGCAGGCGGGCGCCCAGGGGGTCCTCGTGCTCGCCGAAGAGCGCCGCCGCCGTGGTGGCCCCGATCACGCAGACCTTGGCCCGACGCTGGTCGTCCGAGTCGAGCAGCACGCCGCCCGAAGCCGCCGGCCAGTTGCGCAGGATGAAGAAGTCCGAGGTGGTGGCGTGCACGTACACGCGGCTGGTGCGCCGCTCGCTGCGGACGTCCAGGCCCTTGCGCACGTAGGGCGCGATGGCCACGATGGCCGGGATGTCCTTGCGCAGGTTGGCGACGTCGTCGTCGTCCAGCATGGCGGCGGGGCGGCCCGTGGCGCCGCTGGAGCCGAAGCGCGACCGCACGAAGACGGCGTGGCTGCCCAGGGCCTCGAACTGCGCGACGACGGACTTCCGGGCGCCGTCGCCGAACGCCACCATGGCGATGAACGAGGCGACGCCGATCAGCAGGCCGAGCACGGTGAGGGCGCTGCGGCCCGGGCGGCGCAGGAGCGAGGTGAACGCCTGGCGAGTGATGTCACGCCACATGGTGGGCGTCTCCTTCGCCGGGGGTGATGCGCGTGGGGCGACCGCCCCGGCGCTCGTCGAAGTCGATCAGGCCGTCGCGCAGGTTCACCGTGCGGGGCGTGCTCGCCGCGATGCGCGGGTCGTGCGTCACGATGACCATGGTGAGCTGCGTCTCTTCGTGCAGCTCGTAGAGCAGCGCGAGGACCTCGGCGCCCGTCTTGGAGTCGAGCGCGCCCGTGGGCTCGTCCGCCAGCAGCACGCGGGGTTTCATCGACAGCGACCGCGCGATGGCCACGCGCTGCCGCTGGCCGCCGGAGAGCTGGTTGGGCCGATGGTCCATGCGGTTGTCCAGGCCCACGCGGCTCAGGAGCTCCACGGCGCGCTTGTGGCGCTCGGCCGCGGGCACGCCGGCATAGGACATGGGCAGCATCACGTTCTCGATCGCCGACAGCTCGCCGATGAGATAGACGCTCTGGAACACGAACCCCAGGAAGTGCAGCCGCATGTGCGCCTGCCCGGCCCGCGAGAGCTGGGAGACGTCGTGGCCGTCCAGGTGGTACGTGCCGGTGGTGGGGCGGTCCAGGCAGCCGATGGTGTTCAGCAGCGTGGACTTGCCGCTGCCCGAGGGCCCCACGAGCGCGACGACCTCGCCGGCGTGGATGTCCAGATCCACACCCTTGAGCACCTGGAGCGCGACGTCGCCCGTGCCGTAGGTGCGCGTGATGCCGCGCAGCTTGATGACCGGCTCGCCGGTCGGGGCCTCGGTGGTCACGGCTTCTTGCCCGAGAGGTTGATGCCGCCGGCCGCGGGCGCGGCCTCGTCCGCCTTGAGCGTGCCGATCACGATGGCATCGCCCAGGGCCAGGGGCGGGGCCTTGTCCGCGGACATGACCACCGTGAAGGCGCCATCGCTGAGGCCGGCGCGGATGCCGACGGTCTCGAGGACGCCGGCCTGCGTCACCCGGAAGACGCGGGAGCGGTCCGGGGCGGCGGGCGCGTCCGCCGGGGCGTAGCGCAGGGCGGCCTCGGGCACGGCGAACGTGTCCGCGGCGCGGTCGGCCTCGACGCCGGCGGTGGCCGAGAGGCCGGGGCGCAGGCGGCGGCCGGGGTTCTCCAGCTCGAAGGTCACCGGGTAGGTCACGAGCGAGCCCGAGCGGGCCGGCGTGAGGCCCACGGAGACCACTTTGGCCGGGAACTTCTCGCCGGGCAGGGCGTCCACGGTGATCTCGGCGGCCTGGCCGTCCTGCAGGAGCGCGACGTCCAGCTCGGAGACCTCGGCGGCCAGGTGCAGGCGGTCGAGCGTGTCGGCCAGCACGAAGATGGGGCCGCTCGTCGGCCCGACCAGCCCGCCCTCTTCATCGGGGGCGACGAGCACGACGCCGTCGATGGGCGCGACGAGGTCGGCGTTGGAGGCGAGGCGCCGGACGGAGGTCAGCGCGGCCTGCGCGGCGGAGCGTTGGGCCCCGGCGGCGCGCATGGCGGCCTCGGCGGCCTCGAGCTTCACGCGGACCGACTGGACCTCGGCCTCGCCGGCCAGGCCCTTCTCCTTGAGCGACTCCGCCTGCTTCAGCTGGGCGCGGAACGCCCGCACCTCGACCTCGGCCTGGGCGACGCCCCCGGACGCGGCGGCGACCTGTGCGGTGGCCACGTCCGCGTTCATGGACGTGGGCAGGGGCTCCAGGCTGGCCAGGACGTCACCGGCCTTGACCTCGTCCTTGAGCTTCTTGTTGACCTTGAGCATCCGGCCCTGGAGCAGGCTGGGGACCTCGACCCGGCGGATGATGGCCAGGTGGCCGCTGGCCTCGACGCGCCGGATGACCGTGCGCTTCTCCAGCGTGGTCGTGCGGTAGCGCGGGCCGGTGGTCTTCTCGCCGCCCTTCAGGGCGAAGTAGCCACCGCCGGCGAGGGCGACGACGAGCGCGAGGATCACCCAGTTGCGGCGAGAGGGCGGGGCAGGCGGTCGGGACTCGGCAGACATGCGGGATGGCCTTTGTGCGGCGGAGACGTCCGGGCAATTTCACTGGCCCGGGCTCGGTGTCAAGCGCGTTCGTAGCGTTCGTCGACGACGACGTCCGTCCCCAGGGAGAGGCGGACGGGGCAGGCGCGGCCGGCGGCCTCGAGGCGGGCGAGGTCGGCGTCGCTGCAGGCGGTGACCAGGCGGTAGACGACGGTCAGGCGGCCGAGGCGGCGCGGCGTGCCGTTCATGTCCTTTTCCAGGTCGAAGGTCACGGCGTCGAGCGCGATGCCGTTGCGGGCGGCATACAGGCGCATGATCGTGCTGGCGCAGGCCCCCAGGGAGGCCGCGCACAGGTCCGTGGGCGAGAAGCTCGAGCCGTCCCCGCCGTTGTCGACGGGCGGCTCGGTGGTGATCACGGTGCCCGAGGGCTCGTGGTGCAGGCGCATGCCCAGCGCGCCGATCGACTCTCCGCGGATTTTCACGCCCATGGATTCTCCGAGGTCAGGGGTTGCCGTGCACGATGAACCGGCCGCGCTGCAGACGCCAGGGGGCGTCCACGGGGGGGGACTCTTTCAGGGTCGCCGCGACCTCGGTGTCGTCCGGCACGTGGTCGGGGGTGGCCACGACGAGCAGGGCCTCCCACTCGCCGGGCTCGAGCGCGCCCAGGCCCAACGACTCCCAGGTGCCGGCGATGCGGACCGCGCCGGCCTCGGAGACCTCCGGCGTGACCGCCCAGGGGCGCACGACGCCGTCGCGGGCGAGCCATGCGCGGGCCACCAGGGGCGTCGTCGAGGGGCGCGAGGGCCGCAGCACGAGCGCCAGGCGGGAGCCGGGGCCCACGCTCGGCACCAGCTGCGTGTTCTCGGGCGTCTCGGCGCGGGCGACGGCCTCGCCGCCCTGCACCTGCAGCGTGTACTCGGCCAGGCGGGCCTGCTCGGGGGGGCGCATCACCCACAGGGCGATGGCGGCGGCCGCGGTGGCCGGCACGACGGCCCACCACAAGCGTTTGCGCGCGGTGGCCAGCGACACCATCACGTCCAGTGAGCTGCGGTCGCGGGGGCGCGTCCGGGTCGGCGAGAGCGGCGTCGGCGCGGCCTGCGCGGGGGCGAGCCCCAGGCCGGCGAGCGCGGTGTCGGCGGCGCGGGCCTGGAAGTCCGCGCCCAAGGGGTCGAAGAGCGCTCGGGTGGTGTTGGGCTGCTCGGCGACGAGGCGGGCGTGGGCGTCGGGCGCGAGCGTGCCGGCGGCCAGGGCCTCCAGCTCGGCCAGCGCGGCG
>CAINDO010000397.1 GCA_903847385.1 uncultured Myxococcales bacterium | reverse complement strand
GGCGGCGGCGGCGCTGTCGGCCACCAACGCCGTGCGACGCGCCGCGGGGGCCCCCTGCGCCACGATGGTGTCCGAGCTCAACGTCGGTGCCGACGGCCACTGCGCCTACTACGCGGCCAACGCCGGCGCGCCCGAGTGTGTCGCCAACCCGCACGTCGAGGTCGAGGGCTGTGCGGCCTTCTACGCGGCCAACTGGGACGAGCGGACGCGCAAGGGCGGCTACACGGGCAGCCCCGACTCCGAGAACATGCACTTCGTCGGCGATGGCGCCGGGGCGGTCGCCGGCTGGCTGGACACGATCTACCACCGCTATCCGCTCCTGAACCCCTGGGCGCTCGACCTGGGGTACGGCGGCACGTCCGGCTGCGACACGATGGACTTCGGCGTGGGGGCGGGCGGCGCCACGCCGGCCTCGACGCTGGTCGTGTACCCCTACGACGGCCAGACGGGCGTGCCGCTCTCGTTCTCCGGGGCCGAGTCCCCGGCGCCGCCGGCCCCGCCTGCCGGGTGGCCGAGCGGCTACCCCATCGTCGTGTACCTGCGGGGCGAGGTGAAGGCGATCACGGTCACGGACACGACCACCGGCGCAATCCTGCCCACGCAGGTCGTGCCCAAGCTGAGCTGGCAGCCCAACGCCGTCTTCTTCTATACCGACACGCCCTTCGCCCCGGCCACGACCTACGAGGTCGAGGTCAGCGGGAACAACGGCGCGGACTTCACGAAGACCTGGTCGTTCACGACGCGCTGAGGCGGGTCAGGGGCGATACTGCGGCGGCCAAGGGCGCCGCCCCATCGCGCGCATGGCCCCCGAGGTCGCCGGGGACGCTCAGCGGCTGACCCCGCGCCGGCGGCGAACGAGCGCCGGCAGGGCCACCAGCAGCCAGAGCGCGGCGGCCGGGCGACCCGATCCGGCCGTGGCGCTGCAGCCGGACTTCTCTGCGTCCGCGTCGTCCGGGCCGGTGGCCGCGGGCGCGGCCGAGGGCAAGGCGGGGCCGGGCGGCTCGATCGGGAAGTTCGCGTCGTTCGGGCTCAGCGTACCCGGGGCGGCGCCCGCGTCGGACCCGGACGGGGATGGGGCGTCCGGCCCGAACGCCGTGAAGACCACGCAGATGTTCTCGAGCGCCGCCGCCTCGCCGCCGTCCTGGGCGAGCTCGAGCTCGAGCGGGGCGGCAAATCGGTCGACGGCCGGCAGCTCGGCGTCGAGCAGCGGGGCCGCCTCCGGGCAGGGCGCGTCCTCCATGCAGTCGCCCGCGCCCTCGGCCCAGTACATGGTCTGGAATCGAGCCCAGGGCTCGCCGACGACCCGCACGTGCACCTGCTCCGGCTGAAAGTCGCTCTCGCGGGCCAGTTGGGCGGTGACCGAGATGACCGAGGTCGACCGGGCCCAGGCCCGGTCGTCGGTCGGCAGCGTGACGCGCAGCGGCTGGTCGGGCGAGCCCGGCGCGCCGGGCACGGCCGCGCAGGTCCGCACCACCTGTTGTTGCTCACCGGGCACGCCGACGTCGCGCTGCGTCTCCACGAGCACCTCGGCGTCGGGCACGGGGTCATTCTCAACGGCGGCATCGCGCACGGGGTCATTCTCAACGGCGGCATCGCGCGCCGGCTCGGGATCCTCGACGGCGGCGTCCGTGGTCGCGTTTGCGGGCGACGCGGCGGACAACAGCGAGAGAAGGCCGAGGCCGAGGGCGGGCACGGAGGTCGAGCGAAAACGCTTCATGGGGGCACTCCTGGGTCAGGTCGTCTGCCCGTTGGAGTTGCAGTGTGCGTGCCGGGGCGATCCCGACGTGTTTCTGCGGTCCGGCGCGCACCCTGTGACCAGGCGTTCACACTCGGACGCCGTCGGCGCGTTCACGGTTCGCGCCGAGGCGGGTCAGGGGCAACACTGCGGCGGGGGCGGGGCGCCGTAGTCGCACTCGCAGCAGGCGTTCGCGCAGGGCGCACAGCAGGTCTCCCAGACGTCCGGGGGCAGGACGCCGTACTCGCAGGCGCAACAGACGGCCGTGCAGTCGATGGCGGCGTCCGGGCCGAGGGCGTCGGGCACGCGGGCGTCGGCGGGGCGGGCGTCGGCCGGCGGGGCGGTCGCGTCCGCGGGCGGGGCGGTCGCGTCGGTCGCGCGGGCGTCCGGTAGCCAGGCGTCG
>CAINDO010000396.1 GCA_903847385.1 uncultured Myxococcales bacterium | reverse complement strand
CGGCGAGGCCGTCCCCGGCGGCGCCGGTGGGGCCGGGGGTGTCCCTGTCCCCGGTGGCGCCCTGGCCGACGCGGCCGTGGGCGGCGCCTCGACGCCGGACGCCGCGCCGCGCCCGGACGCCTCGGGTCCGCCGGTCGGCGACGACTGTGCGCCCTGCGGCGGCAACGACGACTGCGGCGGCCTCGGCGAGAGCGGGCAGTGTTCGATGCTGCTCGGCGGGAGCTTCTGCACCCGCGGCTGCGCCGGCGGCGCGGCCTGCCCGGGCGGCTATCGATGTCTCTTCGATCGGTGCGTGCCCGCGGGCGCCCGCTGCGACAGTTGCGCCACGCGGCCCTGCGAGGCGGGGCAGCGCTGCAACCTGGACAACGGCTTCTGCGAGGCCCTGGCGGTCCGCTGCCAGGGCTGCGGCGCGGACGCCGACTGCGCCGACGCCATGACCTGCCACGCGCTCGGTTTCGTCCGCGTGTGCCTGCCCGGCTGCGGCGGCGGCGAGGCCTGCCCCGAGGGATTCCAGTGCACCGAGGGCGCCTGCGCCCCGGTGTCCGGCTTCTGCGACGCCTGCGGGGGCTGCGCCGCCGCGACGCCGTTCTGCAACCTGGCCACGCGGGCCTGCCAGCAGTGCGGCTTCGGCGCGCCCTGCCCGGACGGTCAGGTGTGTGAGATGGACGGCACCTGCGCTGCGCCGGAGCCCGGCGTGCAGTGCCGCGCCGACCTGGACTGCCGAATGGCGGGCACGCCGTTCTGCGTGGCCTCGACGTGCGTGTCCTGCCGCGACGGCAACGACTGCCGCGCGGGGCAGGCCTGTGACGCCGGCGCCTGCGTGGCCCAGGCCTGCGCGGGGGTCGCCTGCCAGACCGGCAGCGCCTGCGACCCGCAGACGAACACCTGCGCGCCCGGCTGCGCCGTGGACGCCGACTGTGGCGCCGACGGGCTGCTGTGCAACGCCGCCACCGGCCAGTGTTACCAGGACGACCAGCGCTGCGACCCGGCGGGCATGGCCAGCGTTTGCGCCCCGGGCGCCGCCTGCGCGGCCGATCCCCTGGATGCGAACCGCCGCGTCTGCACCTGCGCGTTCACGGACCCCTCGAACTTCCAGGAGCCCAACGACCAGCACCGCATCCCGTGCCAGCCCGGCGGCACCTGCGTGCAGATCGGCAACAACCCCGGCGTGTGCATCCGGGGCCGCTGAGCGACCTCAGTCGCCGCTGAACCAGAAGTACAGGCCCGTGGCCACGGCCGCGGCCGACACGCCGAACGCCGCGCCTGCGGCCGTCTGATACCGCTCGGCCGAGGCGTCCGCGGACTTCCACGCGGAGCGCGACGTCGCCGCGTCGCGGTCGTCCTTGCGGCCCTGCATCATCAAGGTGAAGGCCCCGCCGGCGATGGCGGTGACGACCCCCGTGCCCAGCGAAACGTACGACCACGTCCGCGCCCGGGCCTCGCTCGGGTCGGTGTCGCCCGCGTCCGCCGTGGGGGTCGTCTGCGGCACGACCTGCAGTTGCACCGCCTGCTCGCGGCCCGGTTCGACGACGAAGGCCATCTGCCCGGGCAGCACGCCCTGTCCCTCGAAGCGGATCAGGTGCGCCCCGGCGTTCAGCGCCAGCCGCAGGGGGGTCACGCCGACGGGGGTCGGCTGGTCGTCCAGGAACAGGCTGATGCCGGGCCGGTCGGCGCCGATCAGCACGTCCGGTCGCAGACGGCGGACGGCCGTCTCCGCCGTCGCGCGCTTCTCCGGGGGCGGGTTCGTGGCCAGATAGGCCTCGAAGTCGGCCACGGCCCGGCGGGTATCCCCCAGGCGCTCGAGCACGAGCCCGCGGTTGGCCAGGATGGCCGGCTGCGGATCGGCTGCGTAGGCCTGTTCGAGGAACGAGAGCGCGCGCAGGTGGTCGCCGCCCCGGTAGGCCTCCTCGGCCTGCTGGCGCAGCAGGTCCGCTCGGCTCGCGGGCGTCGACGCGCCGACCGGCGCCCAGGCGCCGAGGGCGAAAGCAGCGGCGAGGCAGAGGGGATTCAAAGCTTTCGGTATCCTGTCTGGGCTGGTGATTTCGAACGAGCTTCCATGAGAATCTGCCCGGCCGCCAGTGAACAATCGGCGTGAAGGGTCGAGAATCAGCTCGTGATCGTCATGGCGACATACGCGCTCGTGGCCATTCTTGGTCTGCTGGGCGTGGTGGTTCACCCCGGATGGGCGCTCTTCGGCTACTTCAGCGTCGCCTTCGGCCGTCCGTCGGAGCTCGACTGGTCGCTCTTCGGCCGGAGCCTCTCGCTCCCGCTCGTCGGCGCCGCCGTGCTCGGCACCGGGGTCCATGTGCTCCGCCATGGCTGGCCCAAGGGCGGCTCGCTCCAGATGAAGCTGCTGACCCTGATGCTGGTCCACTTCGTCGTCGCGGGCCTCATCCTGCAGTCGTCGTTCGTGCAGCTCGTCGGTCACAGCCGCCCCGTGCGCCCGCAGGAGCTCTGGGACAAGTTCGACTTCTACTGGAAGATGTTCGTGGTGATGTGGCTGGGCAGCCGCGTGCTGGTGGACCTGAAGTGGGTCCATCGCATGATCGTCGCCTTCGCAATCGCCGGTGGCGGGCTCGCCGTGTGGGCCAACTACCACTACTTCGTGCTCCACACCTACCCGATCACCGGACCGGGGCCCGCCGTCGGCATTTCGGGCGGCCTTTTCGCCGACCGCAACGACTTCTGCATCCTGCTGTCCATGTCCATGGTGGCCTGCTGGTACGCGGGCATGCTGTCGACGCACTGGCTGCGGCGCGGCGCCTGGCTCGCGTTCCTGCCGTTCCTCTTTCACGCGATCCTGCTGACGGAGTCGCGCGGCGGTCTGATGGGCGCCGGCGTGGGCCTGGGGGTGTGCGCCTGGCGACACAAACACCGCTGGCTGCTGACCATCGGCGGCACCGTCGGGATGGCCCTGGCGCTGTTGTTCTTCACCAACGACGCCCTGCTCGAGCGCTACGGCACCATCAAGAACTTCGAGGCGGACCTCTCGGCCCTCGGGCGCCTGAACTCGTGGAACGTGGGCTGGCGGATGATGTGGGGCAACCCGCTCTTCGGCGCCGGCCTGGAGAACTACACCGAGCTCTTCTACGACTACAGCGAGTGGCGGCCGCAGTGGCGCGTGGGCTCCGACGGCCACGACCACCTGGTCATGGACGACGAGTACGAGGTCAAGCGCGCCCGGCAGGCGCACAACATGTGGATTCAGCGGGGCGGCGAGACCGGGGTGGTCGGCCTGCTCATCCTCATCTGGTTCATCGCGTCCGTGCCGGTGGACGTCTTCCGCGTCCGGCGGTGGCTGACGGCGTTGCGCACCCGCGGCGCCCTGGACGACCACGCCTTCGAGTACGCCTTCACGCTGGCCAACTGCCTGGACGGCCTGATCCTGCCGTACCTGCTGACCGGGTTCTTTCTCAGCATGGAGGACTTCGAGGGGCTCTACCTGGTCGCGATGCTGGCCGGGTGCCTGACGACGTGGACCCGCAACGTGCGAGACGCCGCCGACGCCGCCGACCGCGCGCGGGTCAGCGCGCCGCCGCCCCCCCGGACCGCCGAGGAGCTCAGGCCGGCGCCGCCCCCGGAGACTCGATTTCCAGCACGTCGCCCGTGACGCGCACGGCGTAGCGCCGCAGGCAGACGTCCGGCAGGTGCGTCTGGCGGCCCTCGGGCAGCGCGAACGCCCAGAAGTGCACCATGCACACGACCTTGCCCTCGAGCACGCGCCCGCTCTCGGTCAGCGGCGCGCCGCGGTGGGGGCACTGGTCCAGGAACGCGTGGAACGTGTCCCCCGAGCGCAGCACGGCCAGGGGCACGCCCTCGACCACGCGCGCGACGATCTCGCCCTCGGGGAAGGCGTCCGTCGGCCCGAGCGGATGCCAGGTGGTCTCGCCCGGCCCGCTCATGCGGCCGCGGGGCGGTGGCGGTCGATCTGGATGCCGACCGCGCTGGGGCCCCCGGGGATGGGCGGCGCGAGCTTGCGCAGGGTCAGCTCGACGCGCTCGATGCGCGGAAAGTCGGCGAAGAGGGCGTCCGTCAGGCGCTCGGCCAGGCGCTCCAGCAGGCGCACGCTCTCCCCCGTGCCGATGGCCAGCAGGCGCTCGGACACCGCGCCGTAATCCACCGTGTCGCGCAGGCGGTCGGACTGCGCCGCGGGGCGCGTGTCCAGCGTGAGGACCACATCCACGACGAAGCGGCAGCCGTTCTGACGCTCGTGCTCGAACCACCCGTGGGGGCCGGTGAACGCGAGCTCCTGGATGAGGATACGGTCGGGTGCGCGCGCGGGCGAGGTCAGGGGGGATGCTCCTGGGGTCGAAGGCGCCCGGAACCTACTTTCTCGGGCCCTGCGAGTCAACGGACGCCCGCGCGGGCTTTCGGTTGCGCGGTCGATTCGATGCGGCTAAGTTCGCGCACCTATGTCCATCGACCTCCGAACCTTCACCTACATCGACATCCTTCAGCCCCAGCTCACCGGCTTCCTGCAGACGGTCGCCTCGGGCTTCCTGCCCCTGGAGGGCCAGGCCGCGCTGTTCATCGAGATCGCGCCGGGCATGTCGATCAACAACGTGACCGACATCGCGCTCAAGCGCACGTCGGCCATCCCCGGCATGCAGATCGTGGAGCGCTCCTACGGCGTGCTCGAGCTGCACCACTTCGATCAGGGCCAGGTCCGGGCCGCCGGCGAGGCCATCCTGGCCCACTACGGCCTGAAGGAAGAGGACCGCCACACGCCCGCGCTGCGCACCAGCGAGCGCATCACCGGGCTGGACGGCCACCAGGCCATGCTCATCAACCGCATGCGCCACGGCGACATGATCGCCCAGGGGCAGACCCTGTACGTGATGGAGTGCGAGCCCGCAGGGTACGCCTGCATCGCGGCGAACGAGGCCGAGAAGGCCGCGAACGTGCGGCTGATGGAGGCCGTGACCTTCGGGTCCTTCGGGCGGCTCTGGCTCGGCGGCGGCGAGGCCGACATCGAGGAGGCCGAGCGCGCCATCAAGTCCTGCCTGGCCGGCATCAAGGGCCGGGCGGTCAAGGCGTCGAGGGGCTGAGCCGATGATCGCCGCCACGGACCTCAAGCGCGGGGCGCGCATCGAGCTCGAGGGCCACCCCTGGGTCGTCGAGAGCGTGC
Organism: uncultured Myxococcales bacterium; assembly: GCA_903847385.1. Lineage (GTDB taxonomy): Bacteria > Myxococcota_A > Bradymonadia > UBA7976 > UBA1532 > CAINDO01. The sequence continues at coordinate 3,910 of CAINDO010000396.1, read as the reverse complement.
ACTCGCAGTCCACCGGCGCCCGCGGCGCGCAGACCCTGGTCAAGGTCCGCCTGCGCAACGTGCTCTCCGGCCAGATCTCCGACCGCAGCCTGAAGGCCGGCGACAAGTTCGCCGAGGCCGACCTGCGAAAGCTGCCCGCCCAGTACCTGTACCAGGCGCCCGAGGGCGAGACGACGCGCTACTACTTCATGGCGACGGACAGCTTCGAGCAGTTCGAGCTGACCGATCGCGAGGTGGGCGACGACGCCCGCCTGCTCCTCGAGAACCTCGAGGTCAAGGCCGTCGAGTACAACGGCGCCATCGTGGGCATCGAGCTGCCGCAGTACATCGAGATGGTCGTCACGGACGTCGAGCCCGGCGCCCGGGGCGACACGGCCTCCGGTTCGGTCACCACCGCCGCGGTGACGGAGAACGGCCTGCAGATCCAGGTCCCGCTCTTCGTGAAGCCCGGCGACCGCGTCCGGATCGACACCGAGACGCAGCAGTTCAAAGACCGCCTCGGCCGCTGATTTTTCTTTCAAGTCCGCGGATCTCCGGTCGATGGCAGGGCTGGAGGAACCCCCCTTGGGCTTGCTGCAATTCCCCAATGAACCCCGCAAGTTCCGTCAGCTCCGCGAGTGGGCCCGGACGCAGTTCCAGCAGGAGATCCGCCTGCCGGCCCTGCAGCGTCTCGGCGGGGAGGCGACGGATCTCGGCATCCTGATCATGGCCTGCAGCCACTGCGGTCTGCCGACCAGCACGCTGCACGTGTTCTCGGACCTGCCGCTGGACCTGAGTCGCGTGGAGCTCGAGACCTCGCTTCGGCGCCTTTGGGGCACCGAGCGCTGCGGGTGGAAGGACGCCTACTGCGCGAACTGCCACTCGACCGGCCCGCGCGTGTACCCGGTCGTGGCGCACTTCGGCCGCGTGCTGCCCGAGTCCGGCCGTGATCTGCAGATCGAGGTCCTCTTCGGCGACAGCCGGATCCTGCGGATGGAGTACCACCGCATGGAGCCGGACGGCACGTCGACCCCCGTCGGCACGCCCTCGGACGAGCTCGCGTTCCTGGACTCGTTCCAGGCGCCGCTCTCGATGCGCGGGCTCTGGGCGGACTTCCTCGGGCGCCACCTGAGCGCCGATCAGCTCGTCACGCGGCAGGTGCAGCCCGGCTACATCCTGGGCCTGCGCCCGTTCACCGAGGACGAGCGCGAGGCCATGGCCTTCTACGCCGGCTTCGAGCGCTGGATCGAGCGGCGCCGGCGCGAGCTGCCCTTCGATACGGTCACGTTCTTCCGCGACCGCGAAGAGGACGGCATCCCCATCCCCGACGAGGAGAGCTACCACACCTGGCTGCCGGCCTTCGCGCCGGACATCCAGGACGCGCTGGTGGACCCCTTCATCGTGGCCGACAGCGACAGTTTCATCCGGGTCCTGGACGAGGTGGCCGCACGACGCGGCGTGCGCGTGGCGCGGGCGAGCGGCGAGGACACGCTTTTCGCACGTTTCACCGCCGGCGAGGTCGAGGTGCGCCTCAACGTCGGGCCCCGGTACTTCCGTATCCTGCACAGCGGGCAGACCTTCCACCGCGGGGTGATCACCCACTTCGCCAAGGAGATCCTGGCCATCAAGGCCGCCGGCGATCTGGCGCCGGTGCTCCGCGCGCGCCTGCCGGGTCTCCGCGTCCGTGTTCGCGAGGGCAAGATCCTCGAGATCCTGGACGCCCACGATCGGCGCCTCTTCTGTGACGACGTGATCCGCGTCGCGACCTCGCACACGGTGCAGAACGAGGCGGGCCTGGAAGAGGTCGTGCGCCGCATCCTGCCCGGGACGAACCTGGAAGCCGCCCGGCTCGCGGCACCGCCCCGGGACTGAGATGGGCGCTCAGCGCGCGGCGGCCGAGACCGTCAGCAGCGCCCACACCAGGTAGTAGGCCGAGCTGCCGGCCAGCAGCGCCGGCTCGAGCCGACGAACCCAAACGCGGTCGAAGACCCGCGCGACGGGCCGGTCTCGCAGCGCGACCTCGGCGTCGAACACGCGGCGCGCGGCCAGGCGGGTGCGCTCAGCGGTCGCCGGGTCGAGGTCGGGCACATGCCCCGACAAGGCGCCGAGGTCGGCGTCGAGGGACGTGTCTTTGGTGGGATCGTGGGTCATGTCACTCTCCTGCCTCGCCCGGCCGCGTGCGACCGAGGGCCTCGGCCAGCAAGGCGCGCCCGCGGGCGAGGCGCTGTCGTAGGTTCTCCGGTGTGATGCCCGCGACCTGCGCGGCCTCCTGCGGCGAGAGACGCTCGACGCAGACCAGGACGAGCGCCTCGCGGTACTTGTCGGGGACGGCGGCCAGCGCGGCCTCGAGACGCCGGCGGCTCTCGTCCGCGGCCAGGGCCTCGAAGGGGCTCGGGCCCGGGTCGGCGTGCGTCAGCGTCTCGACGGTGAGCTCGGCGAGCCGCCGCCCGCTGAGCCAAGACCAGCGCAGATGGCTGCGGTACAGATTGCGCGCGACCGTGAAGAGCCACGGCGTCAGGCGCGTGTCCGGCGCGAGCGAGAGTGCGTGGCGGGCGAGTCGCAGCCACGTCTCCTGGGCGAGATCCGCCGCCAGCGCCGGCTGCCCGCAGAGGCGCAGCAGGAACGCGTACACGCGCGGGCGCAACTCGGCGTAGACCGCGTCGAAGGCGGCGGCGTCACCGTGGCGGAGCCCATGGACCAGGGTATGTTCGCGCAGCGCGTCCACGCGGGGAACAACGCCCGTCCCGCGCCGCCGTGACAAAGAAAATGCGAATTCGGTCGTGTCGTTTTTTTTGTCACGACCCGGCGCGAGCGGCGTTGTTCCGGGCGAAACCGACGCGGTCGTCCTGACCGCCGGTGGCGAGACCCCAACGACAGGAGATCCCCATGCAGTGGCTCATCATGGCCGGCGGCGCCCCCAGCTACGTCATCATCCTCTTCGGCCTCATCGCCATCGCGGCGGCGGCGGGGTTCGCCGTGCGGCCGGACACGCGCAAGCTGCCGTACATCGGCGCGCTGTGCGCGGCCGTGCTCTTCTCCACGCTCTGCGGCGTGGCCACGGACCTCGTCGCCGTGTCCCACTACATCGAGGCCAACGGCGAGCAGCTCGGGGACAAGCTCGGCCAGATCCTGGTGGTCGGGATCGGTGAGAGCCTGGCCCCGGCGATCCTCGGGTTCGCGATGCTCTCCATCGTCGCGCTGGTCGGCGGCATCGGCTTCCGGCGGCTCGCGCGCTGAGCCCCGGACGGCCGGGTGCGTTTTGTGAATTTTGACAACCGTGTGGCAAACTTCCGGCGTAGGTAGACTCACATACCGATTCCGGGGGGGCGACGTGGTGAAGTCGGCGCGCGTGCGGTTCTTGTCTTTGGCCCTGCTGGCCGGGTGCAGCACGGGCGGCGACGCGGTCGGCAAGTTCGCGCAGCGCACGGACGCGAGTCCGAGCGCGGGGGGCAGCGGCGGGTCCGGCGGCTCCGGCGGCGAGCTCACACCCACGGCCGATGCGTCGGTCGGGGGCGCCACGTCCGACGCGACCGCGCCCCCGGCGGACGCGACCGCGCCGACGCCCGATGCCTTCGAGACCACGCCGGACATGGACGTGCCGACGCCGGACATGTACGTGCCGACTCCGGACATGTACGTGCCGACGCCGGACATGTACGTGCCCACGCCAGACATGTTCGTGCCCACGCCGGACATGTACGTGCCGACGCCGGACATGTACGTGCCGACGCCGGACATGTTCGTGCCCACGCCGGACATGTACGTGCCTACGGCGGACATGTACCTGCCGACACCGGACATGTACCTGCCGGCGCCCGACGCTGCTCTTCCGGACGCTGCCCTCCCGGACGCGGCCCTCCCGGACGCGGCGCTCACCGACGCGGCGCTCCCCGACGCGGCGCTCCCCGACGCGGCGCTCCCCGACGCGGCG
>CAINDO010000395.1 GCA_903847385.1 uncultured Myxococcales bacterium | reverse complement strand
GCCCTCGCCATCGAACGAGCGCGGGCCGCGACCGCCGCCGCCGCCGCCGCCGGGGCCGCGCGGACCACCACCGCCACCGCCGCCACCGGGGCCGCGCTGCGTCTCGTTGGCCTCGCTCACGCGCACGGCGCGGCCGTCGATCATGGCGCCGTTCATCTGCTCCAGCGCCGCGTGCGACGCCGACGCGTCGGCGAAGGTCACGAAGCCGAAGCCCCGGCTCCGGCCGGTCTCGCGCTCCACCACCACCTTGGCGTCGACGACGTCTCCGCAGGCTTCGAAAGCACGGCGAAGGGACTCATCGGTCGTCGCCCAGGCGAGACCACCCACAAAGACCTTGTTTCCCATCTGTTCTTCCAACTCCTCGCCGACCAACGACAGCGGAAAGACGACCAACTGGGCCGGCATGTGCGCACGCGCACGATGAACACACCCCCGCCCGGAATCAGGCGCGGACTTCGACCGTAACACGCAGTTTTTCCGACCGCCAATCGATTTGCGAAAGTCAACGCCCGTGTCGGTTATTTTCCGTCACCGCCCGGCGGGCGGCCCCGGGGGCGATCCACCGGCCGCGCGAGCAGCGCCGCCGCCTCGAAAAGCGACGCCGCGCACCGGAAACCGAAGTGATGGAAGACCGGGGCGTTCTCCGGTGTGTGCGCTCGGCGGTGTGCCCCCTCGGCGTAGGCCGCCGACCAGAACCACGACCCGCCGCGCACCACCTTCTCGGTGAAGCCGGCGCAGGGCACGGCGCCCTCGCACGGCCCCCGCGGATCCGGGCCGGCGCAGGCCGCGCCGCAATCGCTCCAGCTCGGCGTGTGCCAGTCGGAGACCCACTCCCAGCTGTTGCCGGCCATGTCGTAGAGGCCGTAGCGCCCCGCGGCCCGCGACCGGATCGGCTCCGGTCGGCCCTTCTCGGGCTCCTCTCCGCGTTTGTTCACGCCGCAGCTCTTGCCACGTTCGTCCTCGATCACGGCGCGGGTGCAGTCGGCGGGCGCGTCGCCCCAGGGGAACCGCTCTCCGTCCGGGCCGCGGGCGGCCTTCTCCCACTCCGCCTCCGTGGGCAGGTGTTTGCCCTCGGCCTCGCAGAACTGCACGGCGTCGAACCAGTTCACGCCGGTGATGGGCTGCCGCGGGTGGTCGAAGTCGGAGTAGTTCGGCCCGGCGCGTCGGCAGGCGCCGCGTCGCACGCAGGCCTGCCAGGCCGAGTACGTGACCTCGTCGAGATCCATGTAGAAGGTCTGGACGAAGACGCTGCGTTGGGGGCGGGTGTCGGCGGGACCGTCGTCCGTGCCGCGCAGGAAGGGCCCGCCGGGGATGCAGGCCGTGCCCCGGGGCGGGGCGTCGCGGCAGGCGGCCACGGGCGGCGGGCCCATCAGGGCCACGACCACCGCCAGCGGCAGGGGGAGCAGGTTCAAGGCGTGGCGGGCGCGGCGTCCGGGGCGGCCTTGCTGTCTTCGGGCTTCGCCTTCTGGCGCACGGGCGGCGTGGGCTCGGCGCCGGGGAGCTTGTCGAACGTCGAGAACCCGTAGATGTCGCTCGGCGTGCGCCAGCGCAGCATGCGGCCGGAGCTGCCGACCTTGGGGTCCTTCGTCCAGGCCTGGAAGTTCGTCAGGGGCTGGACGTTGTAGTGGTACGTCTCGTCCGCCTTGCCGTACTGCGTGCCCCAGCCCATCGTGCGGATGACCAGGCTCTTCTCGCTGGCCGGCAGGCCCTGAATGTTCTCGCGGTACTGCGGGATCATCTCGAAGTACTGCTCGGCGTTCGAGGGGTAGAACACGCCGAGCGTCCAGCCCTGCTCCTTGATGAGCTTGCCGATGGCCAGCATGGTGCCCTTGGCGGTCAGGTCGCCGCGCAGCGCCACCACGCGGCGCTTGGCCCACAGGTCGCGCACGTGGTCGTACTGGTCCTGATTCTCGAGGAAGTTCGCCACGTTGAGCTTCTTCAGGTGGCGCTGGACCTTCTTCAACCGCGCCAGGACCGTGCCCCGCGCCGTCTTGTAGGCGCGCTGGATGCGCTTCTGCAGGCCCGGCTCCGGGAACTTGGCGGCGATCTTGGCCTGCACGTCGGCCACGTGCGTGTCGGCCCAGCCCTCGATGAAGGCGGCGGGCGTGGCGTGCTCGGCGAAGAAGATGCCGTACACGTGGTGCAGCTCGGAGATGGCCTGGTCGAAGTCCATCAGGATCAGGATGTCCGACTTGGCCCAGCCCGCGAACAGGTAGTCCTGGTCCGTGCCGACGCCGATGAGCACGCCGCCGCGGTCGCGGATGTGCGGCTCGAAGAGCTCCAGGCGGTTCTCGTTGCTCACCCAGTAGTGGCTGTTGCGGGTGAGCGCCTCGGGGGCGGGGTCCGCCGGCAGCGCCTGGAGCGCCGCAGCCTGGGCGTCCGTCAGCGGAGGCAGCGCCGCGACGGCGGGCGTGCCGGCCGCGAGCAGAAGGCCGGCCAGGGCCAGCACCAACGACTTGAAGGGGGCGATACGGCTCATGTGCGCTCCGGTGGGTTCGGTGCCCGCGGGGTACACCAAGGCGGAGTGCAGAAGCAAGAACCGCCCGACTTCAGCGGGGCCGGCGTCCGTTCGGTGCGCCGCGCAGGATGCCCCAGGTCGGGGTGCCGCCGGCGCTCTGATTGGGCCGCGGGGGCAGGAGCGCGCCGGGCGGGGTGCGCTGCGCCGCCAGGGGCCCGAGCTCCAGACCCGGCTGAATGCCGCGCTCGATGTCCAGGTATGCGCCGAGCGTCGCCCGGGCGGCCGCCTCGATGCGGTCCGCCGCGCGCCCCGTCGCCGAGATGGTCTCCAGGCGGTCGAGCAGCTCGGCGAGCCGCGCGCCCGCGCCGATGACCTGATACCGCCAGAAGGCCCGCCCCGAGAGCGTCAGCCCGAAGGCCTTGTGGGCGCAGGTGTCGATGGCGTTGGCGTCCGCCAACAGGCGCTCGAGCGCATAGAGCGCGCCCAGCAGCGACACGCGCTCGGCCTTGAAGGCCACGCGGATCTGCCGCGCCAGGGCCGTCGCCGCGGCGATGACCTGCGGCTCCGGCTCACCGCACAGCGGCGCCAGGTAGGCCCGATCCGAGCGCAGCAGGCCGGCGAACTTCAGGTCCTCCGACCACACGGCCGGCGGATCCTCCGAGGCCAGGGCCTCGACCTCGGACCACACGGCGTGCCAGGCGCACAGATGTGCGTAGTAGCCCGCCAGCGGCAGGCGCTGCGCCGCCGTCGACGTGGTGAACGTCAGCTGTGCGCGCGTCTCGAAGCGGTCGCGCAGCGCGACCTCGAGTCGATTGGGCAGGGTCTGACACACATCACGGTTCATGCGAAGCTCTCCCTCCCCACGAATCTAACATTCCTTTTCGGGAATGCAAGGCGGGGTCTTCGAGGATTCGGCGGATTTCGAACCGGACGTGAGCCGTTCAGCGGCTTACAGGTGCAAGGACCCGGTCACCGTGAGGTTGATCTCGCTCGTGCCGGCGGGCAGCGCCGGGTCGGACAGCGTGGCCGTGAAGTCCACGGCGCCGTCGAGCTCCAGGGACTGCACGTCGATGGACTGCACGCGCAGGCGGATCTTCTCGACCTCGGTGGTGCGGTCGACCTTGTTGTTCTCCAGGATGGCCTCGTCCATGGCGACGGGATCCCAGTCGGCCATGAAGTCGTTCATCTCGATGGAGTAGACGACGCCGCCGGCCTCGAAGATGGCCTCGAGGTCGCCGGGGGCGCCGTCGGCCTTGGTGCCGACCATCAGCCAGGCCGAGTCCGAGCGCAGGTCCACGGGCTCGCCGTTGAGGATGCCCTCGTAGCGGATCGTGGCGCCCTCGCCGATGGCGTTGAGGCCGTCGTCGTCGTTCATGCACGCGTACATCTGACCGCAGGTCTGCGTGGCCAGGCCCTGGCGGCAGTTCAGGTCCGCGCGCTCGAAGGTCTCGACGTGCACCGGCATGGCGGCGTCGATGCCCGCGCCGATGGCCGGGCACAGGATGTCGCACGTGGAGCGCAGCGCGAAGTAGCCGGCGCACTCGGCGTGGTAGACGAGGCAGAACTCGTCGCAGTCGAGCGTCTCGGGCACGACCGCGCCGCCGGCCCCGCCGCCGCCGCTGCCGCCCTGCGGGATGTCGCCGCCGCTGCCGCCCTGGGCCTGACCGCCGCCGCCGCCGCTGCCGCCCTGGGGCG
>CAINDO010000394.1 GCA_903847385.1 uncultured Myxococcales bacterium | reverse complement strand
GACGGTCGGGACGGCCCGGGGCGGCTCCGTGGCCAGGGGCGCGCGCTGGGCGGGCTCCACGGCGGCGGTGACCACGGGGGGCTCCACACGCGGCGGGGGCTCGCGGAACAGGGTCGACAGACCGGCGGCCGTGAGCAGGGCCACACCCGCGGCGCCCAGGCCCAGCTTGAACCGCGAGGGGGCGGCGGCGGGCCGGGGGGCGGCGAGCGTCTCCGCCGCGGTGGCCGGCGCCCCGCTCGGCAGGGCCACGATCTGCCCCACGGACTGGCGGAGCGTGTCCAGCATCTCCTTGGCCTCGGCGTTGTCCGGCGTGCGCGAGAGCGCCTGGCGGGCCGAGGTCCGGGCCTGGGACACGTCCCCCTGCGCCAGCGCGCGGCGGGCGGTGGTCAGGCACTCTTCCGCAACGGCCTGGGCGACGGAGGCCACCGTCGAGGCGGGATCGGCCACCAGCCCGGCGACGATCTGGCGCTCGCGGGTGCCCGAGATGGGCGGCACCAGCATGTCCAGGGCGGCCATCAGCGCGGCGACGTCCGCGAAGCGGGCGGCGGGATCGGCGTTGAGCGTGCGGTGCACCACCGCCGCGAGGCGCTCGTCCACGGCCTCGTTCAGCTCGCGGATGTCCGGGAACTTGCCGATCAGGATCTGGGAGAGCACGGCCAGCGGCGTGGGCCCGGTGTAGGGCGGCCGGCCGGCCAGGAGCTCGTAGAGCACCACGCCGAGCGCGTACTGGTCCACGGCGGCGGTGATCGTCTCGCCGCGGGCCTGCTCCGGCGCGATGTAGGCCGGCGTGCCCAGGAACTCGCCCGTGTGGGTCAGGTGGGTCTCCTCGAGCACCTTGGCGATGCCGAAGTCCCCCAGCTTCACGCGGCCGTCCCGGCTCAGCATGATGTTGGCGGGCTTCACGTCCCGGTGGATCACACCCTCGGCGTGGGCGTGCGACAGGGCGTCCATCACCGGGCGCAGCACCGCCACGGCCAGCTCGGGCACGCGCAGCGGCTGCCGCTTGGCCAGGTGCGAAAGATCCGTGCCATCGATGAACTCCATGACCATCGCGGCGGACTGCTCGCCGTGGACGACGTCGTGGATTTCGATGATGTGCGGGTGCCGCAGCCGCGCGAACACGCGGGCCTCGCGCAGGAACCGCTGGCGCAGCTCGTCGTTGGAGACCAGGTCGTCGTGCAGCATCTTCACGGCGACGGTCCGGGACAGCGCGTGGTCGAACGCCCGGAAGACCTTGGCCATGCCGCCGGCGCCGAGTCGGTCCTGGAGTTCGTAGCGGTCGGTCGGCAGCGTGGCGGACATGCGGAGCGCGAGGGTACACAAACGGCCCGGCCGTTGCCACCGCGAGGCCACGCCCCGGGTTGGCATGGATTGTGCCTAGGGTGAACGGCAAACCTCATACAGGACAACCCCATGCGCCACATCGACCCCTCGACCCGGGGCCGCGCTCGCGCCGCCCTTCTGCTCGCCCTCTTCGCCACCGGCTGCGCCGGCGCCGCCCATCAGTCGACCGATCCGGACGGCGAGGGCGACGCGGCCGACGACAGCTTCGTCACCGGCGCGAACGTGAAGGCCGACGTCGCCGGCATCGAGGACGGCTCCGCCGCTGCCTGCGCCGTTCTCAAGCTCGCCAGCACGGCGTCGCTCGAGGTCCTCGACGACGACGCATCCCTCAACGCCCGCACGGCCAAGGCCATCTACAAGGCGCGGGTCGGCCTCGACGGGCAGCCCGACACCGCCGACGACGTGTGGTTCGACACGCTCGCGGCGCTCGATCACGTCAAATACGTCGGCCCCAAGGCCTTCAAGCAGCTCCTGGCGCATACGGCCGCCAGTGACGTCTCCTGCGGCCAGGTGCAGGTGCAGTTGCTCGCCACGAACGACTTCCACGGCAACCTGAAGCCCCCGGCGGGTTCGAGCGGCCGCATCAACACCGGCGTCGCCCCGAACCTGAACCCGGTGGACGCCGGCGGCGCGGAGTTCCTGGCCACCCACGTGAAGCGCCTCGAGGCGACCAACCCGAACACGCTGGTGGTCGCCGCGGGTGATATCGTCGGGGCCACGCCGCTGCTCTCCGCCCTGTTCCACGACGAGCCCACGGTCGAGTCGATGAACCTCATCGGCCTCGACGTCGCCTCCGTGGGCAACCACGAGTTCGACGAGGGCGCGGACGAGCTCCTGCGCATGCAGGGCGGCGGCTGCCACCCCGAGGAGGGCTGCCAGGACGGCGACGACTTCGCCGGCGCGAACTGGAACTACCTCTCGGCCAACGTCATCGACGACGCCACGGGCGACACGCTGCTGCCCCCCTACGAGATCCGCCGCTTCGGGATGGCCCGCGTGGCCTTCATCGGCATGACGCTCGAGGGCACGCCCCTGGTCACGACACCGACGGGCACGGCCGGTCTCAGCTTCCTCGACGAGGCGGACACGGTGAACGCGCTGGTGCCCGAGCTGAAGGCGCAGGGCGTGAACGCCATCGTGGTGCTGCTGCACGAGGGCGGCCTCGCCACCGGCCTGTACAACGAGTGCGCCGGCATCTCCGGCCCGCTCTTCGACATCGTGCGCCACTTCGACGCCGCCGTGGACGTCGTGATCGCCGGCCACACCAACGCCGCGCACATCTGCGACATCGACGGCAAGCTCGTCACGAGCGCGGCCAGCTTCGGCCGCCTGATCACCGACATCGACCTGACCGTCGACGAGGCCTCGGGCGAGGTCGTCGCGAAGACGGGCGCGAACGTGATCGTCACCCGCGACGTGGACAAGGCCGCCGAGCAGACCCAGCTCATCGCGCGCTACGACACCATCGCCGCGCCCCTGGCGAACCGCGTCGTCGGCCGCATCGGCGGCGACCTGCTCAAGCTGCAGAACCTCGCCGGGCAGTCGAACCTGGGCGACGTCATCGCCGACGCCCAGCTCGCCGCCACCCGGACCTCCGGCCAGGCCGTCCTGGCGGTGATGAACCCGGGCGGCATCCGCACGGACCTGCCCGTGGCCCAGGTGAGCGGTGGTGAGGCCCCGGGCGAGCTGACCTACGGCGAGATCTTCGCCGTGCAGCCCTTCTCGAACGTGCTCGTCACCATCTCGCTCACCGGCGCGCAGATCCTGGCCGCGCTCGAGCAGCAGTGGGTGGCGGTGCCCGGCGCGGCCGAGAAGGTCAACATCCTGCAGGTCTCGGCGAACTTCAGCTACACCTGGGACGCGAGCAAGCCCATCGGCACCCGCATCGACGCGGCGTCCGTGACGCTCGACGGCGTCGCGCTGGATCCGGCGGCGACCTACCGCGTGACGATGAACAACTTCATCGCGGATGGCGGCGACGGCTTCTCGGCCTTCAAGGCGGGCACCGATCGGGCCGCCGGCAGCCTGGACGTCGACGCGTTCGGCGCCTACATCGAGGCCAACTCGAGCGCGGCCCCCTTCGCGCCGCCCACGGCGACCCGCATCACGCGCCTGAACTGAGCGCGCGCCGCGGCGACGCCTACGTCCCGTCGCGGCCGAGCTTCGTCCAGGGCCCCCACAGACGCGCCGGGTCCTGCGCCCAGCGGGGGTCGTCCAGATAGTCGATCAGCACCGGGCCGCCGACCATCTGCATCGACAGGCGGACGCGGAGCCCGAGCGTCGACAGCGGCGCGCAGCCGGCGAAGGGCATGCCCTCGCCGAGGAACGGGTCGGCGTCCAGGCGCAGGGCGTCGAGGGCCTCGAACGACTTGACCTGGAACCGCGTCTCGCAGAGGGCGTCGACGTGGAAGTCCCGAGTGCGGGCGGGCATACGGGCCCCGCCCTTGGCCGTGTAGCGCGCGTCCGGCTGGAAGATGCGCTTCCAGGCGCTCGTGAACACCGTGTTCAGGCCCATGAGCCGCGGCAGGTTGAGCACGCTCGTCGGGGCGGCGAGCAGGGCGTGCACCCCCTGCTCCCAGAGGGCGGCCGCGTCGTCGACGGACAGCGCGTCGTCGGTGGCCAGGGCGCGCCAGTCGGCGCCGAGGCCGGTCAACGCGTCGCGCGCCACGCGCGCAGGCGCCACGGACTCCACGGCGCAGCGCATCTCCAGCGCCCGCGCGCCGTCGCGCATGGCCAGCAGGCGCCAGCGCGCGTCCACGGGCTCGGCCGGGGCCCCGGCGGCTGCGTCCGGGCGCTCGGGCTCGATGAACGTGCTCACCTGCAGCTTGGGGAACCCGCTGATCTCGCGCCCCAGGATGATGGCCATCGCGTTGTCGGCGTAGATGAAGGGCACGTGCAGGTACGGCACCTTCTGCCCTTCGACGAGCGCCGGCACGAAGACGGTCACCTCGTCGTAGTTGAACGCCTTGTCGAAGGCCGGGTGCCGCGTGTCGCGCATCTTGACCAGCGCGACCATGAACATTCGCGAGGCGTACCGCACGCCGGCGGGCCGCGAGACCTGCATCGGGTGGTCCTCGGCCTCGGGCAGCGCGAAGGGGAAAAGATGGAGCGTCACGTCCCGGCAGTCGTAGGGGCCCGGGGTGAGCGCGCCGAAGCCCCGCGGGAAGAACGCGTCGAGCGCCTCGAGCGTCTGCCCTTCGTCGTCGGCGAGGTCTCGGGCGTGCTGGGCCACGGCGTCGAGCAGCGCGCGCACCAGGGCGGGGTGCGCGTCCAGGGCCGCGCGCAGGGCGTCGCGCGGGATGGTCAGCAGGCGCGCCGTGTCCCGGGCGATGGCGGCGTTGGGCTGCTTCGGCGTGCCCTCCGTGAGCGCGGGCAGCTCGCCGAGCAGGTCGCCGTTCCGGCGTACGCTCAGGCGGAACTGGCCCTTCCACTCCTCGACGAGGCCGTCGAACACCAGGAAGAGCGCGGCGCCGGGGACGAGCTCGGCGTCGGCGAACACGTCGCGGCCGCGCTCGACGACCCGCAGCGCGCCGCCCCGGGCACCGATCAGCCGCGCGAGGGCGTGGCTGCGCTCCGCGGGGGGCACGTGCAAGCGGAACGCCTGCGCGAAGGCGCCCGTCGCCTCGGGGCTCTCCAGGTGTCGCAGCAGGGCGCTCGGCGAGACGACGTCCATGGAAACCTCCCGCCGGCGTGCGGCGCGGCGTGGGTCAGAGCAGCGTGCAGGCGTCCTGCGCGACGCAAACGCCGTCCACGCACCGCTTCGAGGCGCAGGCGTCGTCCGCCGCGCAGCCCGAGCCCAGGTGGACCGGTGGCTGGCACCCCTTGCCGCTGCGGCAGACCAGGTCGCCGGCGCAGGCGCGGTTGGGGTAGAGCACGCTCAGCGCGCAGTTCTCGCCCTGGGTGGGCAGGGGCCGGCAGCGGCCGTCCGGGTCCCCGCCGGCGAAGTTGGTCTCGTCGCAGAACGAGCCTTCGGGGCACGGGTCGGGGAACGCGTAGGTGCAGGCCGCGGTGGGCCCCACGCGGGGCACGCAGCCGAACTTGGGCAGGTCGAACTCGAAGCCGTCGAACTGACAGACGAGCTCACCCTGACAGAAGGGGCCGGTCTCGGGGTTGCACGCCTCGCCCTTGCCGACCGTGATCTCGTCGCGTGCGCGGCAGAGGCCCTCCATCGCGCCGGGCACGTCGACGACACAGAAAAGCCCGGGCTCGCAGGGGCGCGTGCCGCGCACGCAGGACTGTCCCTTCAGGGCGGGCGCGGTGCAGCGGCCCTCGAAACACGTCTGCGGTGCGGGGCAGGCCAGGCTCCCCGTGCACGCCGCGCCCGGGCCGAGGCGCTCCTTGCAGGTGCCCGGGCAGGTCGACTCCAGGTCGCAGTACAGGCCCTCGCTGCACTCGGCGGCGAGCGTGCAGTCGGAGCCGGGGTACAGCGTGCCGGCGAACACCGCGCGGCACGAGGCGTCCACCAGCAGGCTGTCCTCGCAGGTGGCCGTCTTGAGCAGGTTCACGCAGACGTCCGCGTCGGACTGCCGGAAGGCGACGGTCTCCGCGTCCACGGCGGCCTGCAGCACCGGGAACGACGTGCTCTCGAACTCCGCGCGGGCGCGGTCGCAGGCGGCCTGACCCACCGTGGCGCCGGCCGGATCGCAGCGGTTGGCGCGCGCGCAGACCGCGTCCACGTAGGCCGTGGCGAAGGCCGACAGCGAGTTCGACCCGCCCGTGTGCAAATCGCCGGGGGCGACGCCCGTGCTCGCCGCGTCGTCGCCCCCGCAGGCGGGCAGCACCGCGGCCGCGAGGGGGAACGAGCAGAGCAGGAGCAGGGAGCGGCGGGCGTGCCTTGCGGTCATGATTGCGTCTCTTCGGGAGGTTGGGCCTTCGTCGGCGGAGTCTGCTGGATGACGACGAGGTGCGGGAAGGGGATTTCGACGCCGTGCACGGCGCAGGCGGCCAGCAGGTGGCGCCGCATCGCGCGGGCGACGGGCAGGTGCGAGCCCGGGTGCACCTGGGTCACCGTTCGGACGGACACGGCGGTCTCGCCGAACTCCTCGACGCCGGCGATGAACGTGTCCTTCATCAGGGCGTCCGGGAACTCGACGCGCAGGCGGGCGCCGGCGTCGCGGATGGCGGCCCAGACCGTGTCCAGGTCGCTGTCGTAGGCCACGCCCAGATCCACCACGGCGTGCACGTAGTCGCGGCTGAAGTTCACGATGTGTTCGATGTTGCCGTTGCGCAGCGTGTGCAGCCGCCCGGAGTTGTCGCGGATCTCGGTCACGCGCAGGTGAACCGCCTCGACCACACCCTCGACCTCGCCGATCTTCACGTAGTCCCCCGTGAGCAGCTGGCCCTCGAAGAGCATGAAGAAACCGCTGACCATGTCGTTGACCAGCTTCTGCGCGCCGAGGCCGACGGTGAGGCCGATGATGCCCGCGCCGGCCAGGAACGGGGCCGGATCGATGCCCAGCTCGGCCAGCATCAGCACCACGGCGCCGAAGTAGATCACGTACTTCGTCACGCTCTGAATCAGGAAGATCAGCGTCGCGCGGCGTTTGGCGACCTCGTCCCGCGGGTCGATGTGGCGAGAGAGCGACTCGGCCACGAGCACACGCGACAGCTCCACGACCACCCGCGCCACGAAGTAGATGGCGATCAGGCGGATGATGCGCGGCCCGTAAGGGGCGAAGCCCTCGAGCGTCTCGAACTCGCGCACGATGAGCGTCACGGCGCCGATCCAGGCCACGGCCTCGAACGTGCGGCGCGCCAGGGGCCACAGGCCGCGGACGCCATCGTAGTAGGGCCGGAAGTCGGAGATCTTGAACCGGGCGCGGCCCAGGCGATCCAGCGCCTCGGTGCCCATCTGCACCACGAACACCAGCGTTCGGGTGACCTGCACCACCAGCACCAGGTAGACCAGCGTGGTGGCCCCCCAGGTCAGGCCCGCGGGCAAGCCGAGCCAGGTCGAACCGAGGCGGACGGCGGCGTAGACCACCGCCACGTTGAGCACGGGGTTGAGCTGCCCCACGAAACCCCGCACGGCGTCGACCTCGTCCTGGAACGCGCCGATGGCCAGCAGCTTCTGCTCGATGTGGGGCAGGGCCGGCCGCAGCGTGCGCCGCAGCCAGAACGAGAACACCACCAGGCCCGCCACGATGGCCAGGCCCTCGGCCAGTGTGATGAAGGTCTCCGGCGTCAGCGCGCGCCCGAAGCGGTCGACCCAGGTCTGCAGGTCGAGCCCGGAGTACACGCTCAGCGCCAGACCCGCGCAGCAGGCCAGGATGACGCAGACCGCGGACACGACCGTCAGGCTGCGCAGCGGGCCGCGGAGGCGCTCCGCGGCGGTCTCCAGGGTGCTGATGTGGCTCGCGCGGGCCGTGCGCCGGGCAATCTGGAGCGTGAGGAACGCGGAGAGCGTCAACAGCACGAGCGCTACGAGGCACGCGCCCAGCGTCCACGCCACGTTGTTGACGACCAGGTTGTCGGAGAAGCGTGGCAGTGTCATCGGTCGGCCTTCGACGGACTCGCGCGCGGGCGACCGCGCGGGCTCAGGGTGTCAGGAGCGTGCCCTGCGCGTCGCAGATCCGGATGGGCAGGTCCAGCGCGGCGAGGGCCGGCTCGACCGTCTTGCGGTCGCCGGCCACGACCACGATGTAGTCCTTCGCGGCGGCGTGGTGCGCGGCCAGGGCGGCGACCTCGGCGGGCGTGACGGCCTGCACGCGGGCGGGCCACTGGGTGTACCAGTCCGGGGCGCGGCCATAGAGCGGCAGCTCCGTGAGCTGGCCGGCGACGGCGCCCATGTTCTCGAAGCGCCCGGGGAAACTCAGCAGCAGGCTGCCGCGGGCCTCGGCGAGCTCCTGCGCCGAGATGGGCTTCGCCCCGCCCGCCGCGCCGAGCTCGTTGAAGATCTCCGACACGCTCTCGCGGGTGAACTGGGCCTTGACCAGGGCGCCCA
Source organism: uncultured Myxococcales bacterium (assembly GCA_903847385.1). GTDB lineage: Bacteria > Myxococcota_A > Bradymonadia > UBA7976 > UBA1532 > CAINDO01. The sequence continues at coordinate 10,467 of CAINDO010000394.1, read as the reverse complement.
CGGAGAAGAACCCGGCGCTGCGCCAGCGGTTGTAGGCGCTGCGGGCGCCGTAGGTGTAGCCCTTCTCCTCGCGGAGTTTCAGGTTCACGCGGCTCATGAACGCGCCGCCGAGCGCGAAGTTGTAGAGCTGCCCGGCGAACTGGTCCGGCGAGTCGGCGCCGGGCGCGCGGGCGACGACGGCGATGGCCGACTGCGTCGCGCCCGGGTGGTCGACGAGGTACACGCCCGGGCCGGCGGACTGGGGCGCCAGCGCCACCGGCGTGGCCGGCGTGCCCGGGGCCCAGGTGCCGAAGTAGCGCGTCGCCAGGGCCTCCACGGCGGGCTTCTCCAGCGCGCCGACCACGACGAGCGCGGCGCCCTCGGGGGTGAACACGCGGGGGTAGTGGGCCTTCACGTCGGCCAGGCTGATCTTCTGCACGGTCGTGCGCAGGCCGTCGGCGGGGAAGCCCCCGTAGCCGTCGCCGAACAGCATGCGGCGCGTGACGACGGCCCGCGACGTGGCGGGATCGGCCTCGCTGGCCAGCAGGGAGGCGAGCCGCTGCTGCTTGCGCCGGTCGAGCTCCGTCGCCGGGAAGTCCGGCTTGAAGACCACCGTCTGCATGAGGGCCAGCGATGCGTCCACCTGGTCGGCGAGCGCGTGGACCGTCACGAAGGTCGCGTCCGTCCCGACGCTGGCCTCGTAGTCCGTGCCCAGGCGCTGGAAGGCCTCGCCGAGCGCGATCGCGTTCATCCCGCCCGCGCCCTCGTCGAGCATGTCGGCCATGAGCGCGGTCGTGCCGGCCTTGCCCGCGGGGTCCGTGGCGCCGCCGCGGGGCAGGATGAGCGTGATGCTGGCCAGGGGCACCTGCGTCTGGGGCAGGAACCACACGGTCAGGCCGTTGGGGAGCTTCCAGGTGTCCACGGCCGGGGGCGCCCACTGCACCGTGGGGCCCGGGGCGGGCGGGGCGCTCCAGTCCGGCGGGCCCAGGGTGGGCGGCGCGCTGGGCACGGCGCCGGGGGGCGGCGCGTCCGGGCGCTTCTCGGGGCACCCGGTCAGGACCAGGGCCGCGAGCGTGAGCAGGGCGGGGAGCAGGGCTCGGGTCTGGCTGCGGCGCATCACTTCGCATCTCCCTTCGCGGGCTTGACCGGCTGGGCGGCGGGCTGGGCGGGCTTGGCGGGCTTGGCGGGCTTGCCGGGCTTCTCGGGCTTTCCGGGCGGCGTCGACGCGGGGGCCGGGGGCGCGGCGGGCGGCTCGGGCAGGATGTCGACCCGCACGTAGCTCTCGGGCTTCACGACCAGATACTTCTGCGCGGTCGTGTGCACGGAGGCGGGGGTCAGGCCGGTGTAGCGGGCCAGGTCGCGGCCGAGGTAGTCCGGCTGCCCCAACACGTGTTCGTAGGCGCTCAGCATCTGCGCGCGGGAGATGACACCCTCGACGCGGCCGTAGAACGACTTGCGCCAGCCGCTCAGGCAGCGGGTCATCTCGTCCTCCGAGGGCGGCGTCGCCAGCGACTTCTCCAGCGTCTCCAGCAGGGCCTTCTCGAGCTCCTGCACCGTCTTGCCCGGGGCTGCGGTGGCCTGCACCACGAAGTAGCTGCTCAGGTGATTGGAGAACTGCGACGCCGAGACGTCCTTGGCCACCTTCTGCTCGTAGACCAGGGGCTGGTACAGGCGGCTGCTCTTGCCGTCCGTGAGCACGTTGGCCCACACGTCCAGCGCGGCGTCGCCCTCGGCGAACACGGCCGGGGTGTGCCAGGCCAGGTGGATGCGCGGCAGGTTGACCTGGTCCGTCGCGGTGATGTGCGTGGCCTTGGTCAGCACCGGCATCTCGGCCGCGGGCGGCGGCACGCGCTGCCCGGCGGGGATGCCGCCGAAGTACCGCTCGACCATGGCCTTCGTCGTCGCCGGCTCGAAGTCGCCGGCGATGGTCAGGATGGCGTTCGAGGGCGTGTAGTACTGCTGGAAGAAGCCCTTCACGTCGTCCATCGTCGCGGCGGTCAGGTCCTCGTGCGAGCCGATGGTCGTGTGCTGGTAGGGGTGTCCGACGGGGTACAGGTTCTCCTGCACGAGCCGCCATATCTCGCCGTAGGGTGTGTTCTCGTAGCGCTGCCGGCGCTCGTTCTTGACCACGTCGCGCTGGTTGTCGAGCTTCTCCTGCGTCATGGCCGGCAGCAGCGCCTGCATGCGGTCGGACTGCATCCACAGCGAGAGCTCGAGCGCGTTGCTCGGCACCTGCTCGAAGAAGTTCGTGCGGTCGACGTTCGTCGTGCCGTTCACGATGCCGCCGAGGGGCTCGAACGGCTTGAAGTACTCGTTGTCGTAGTGCTGCGAGCCCTGAAACATCAGGTGCTCGAACAGGTGGGCGAAGCCGCTCTTGCCTGGGGCCTCGTGCCCGGAGCCCACGCGATAGCGGACCTCGGCGGCGACCACCGGCAGCCGGTGATCGACGCTGAGCAGCACGGTCAGGCCGTTGGCGAGCGTGTACCGTTCGACGGGGACCGTGGGCACGGGCGCGGGGGGCGAGAGCAACAGCGGCAACAGCAGCGCGGGCAACGACGCAGGCATGGGCACACTCCGGGGAAGCGCGGACCCGGCAGAGGTAGCCCATGCGGGGGAGGGCGTCAAATGTAGGCGAGGGTGCGCGTGACCGTGATTGTCCCGGCGAAGCTCGCGTTGTAGGGTCGGACCCATGAACCCCCGTCCGACCCCCGCCCGCGGCCCCGTGCGGGGGCTCCTCGTCACGCTCGCGCTCGCCGGCCTGCCCGGCGCTGCCCTGGCCCACGGCGCGCAGCCCCGGGTGACCGCCATCGTCTTCCCGACGCCGCTGCAGGGCGCGCCCCTGCTGCTCACGGACACGCAGGGCGTGTTCGGCTACTTCGGCGCCGAGCCGCGATGGCTGTGTGAAGACGCCATCGCGCCGAACGCGAACGTCGTGGCCATGGTGGCCACCGCCGTGCCGGGCGCCTGGCTGGTCGCGACGAGCCTCGGTGTGTATCTGTCGACGGACGACGCGTGCACGTTCGCCCGCACGCCCGGTCTGCCCGAGACCCTGGCGGCCACGCAGGTGTCGGCGCATCCCGCTCGACCCGACGAGCTCGTCCTGCTCGCCGTCGACGCCGCGGCCGGCGGGGGCTACGGCGTGTATCGAAGCCTCGATGGCGGACGCACGTTCTCCGGCCCGGACCTGACCGCGGCGGCGCCCTGGCGCACGCTGCTGCGCGACCCGGAGTCACCGGAGCGTCTGTACCTGAGCGGCGACACCGGGACCTACCGCAGCGACGACGGCGGAGCGTCCTGGGTGCCCATCACGGTCACCCCGGACGGCGCCTCGGTGAATCCGGGGAGCGTGGAGTTTCTCGCCACCCGACCCGGTGCGGACGAGGTCTGGGGTGTGGTGCAGCGTGTGCCCGAGACCCTCGTGATCCGCTCTCCGGACCGGGGCGCGACGTGGGCGTCCGTCACGACGGTGCCGGATCTCGTGGACCGGCTCGTGTTCGATGCCGCGGGCGAGCGCGCCCTGATCTCGACCATCCTCGGCCAGGTGGTCCGCCGCGACGCATCGGACGGCCCGTGGTCGGTGGGGCCGGGTCCCGTGCCCGGCTTCGGCTGCCTCACACGCGGGCCGGTCACGGGCGACGACACGCTCTACGCCTGCGCCGACCCCTTTCTCACCGCCCCCTGGTCCCTGGCGCGGAGTGACGACTTCGGCCGCACCTGGCGCTCTGATCTGTCGGCGCTGACGGCGGTGAGTCAGCGGTGGGCGTGTGCCGCGGAGAGCCCCGCCGTGACGGCCTGTGCCGGTCTGTGTCCGGGCCTGGCGCCCGGTGCGACGTGTGACGCGCCCGACGCGCAGGTCACATCGGCGGACGCCGGGGCCGCGCCCGCCGACGCGGCACCGCCCATCGCCGCGGATGGGACCCTGGCGACGGACGCGGCGACCGAGGCGGACGCGAGCGTCGTGGCGGCGGCCTCTGCGGGTGGCGGCGACTGTCGGACGACGCCGGGAAACAGACCCGGGCCGGGAGCGCTGTGGGCGCTCGTGTTCGCGGGTCTGTTCGGGGGGCGGCTCAGGGCCGGTAGGCCGCGTAGCCCTTGGGCGGGATGAGCGTGGCGAGCTGGTTGAAGGAGATCCAGTAGAGCGTGTTGCCGCTGAAGTTGGCCGAGTCGGCGATGAACACTTCCGAGGTCTCCGCGTCGTACCCGATCACCGTGAAGTAGTGATAGACGGTGTAGTTCGGGTAACCGGGCGGGTGATTGCCCGCCGGCGCGACGATGTTGGCCACCACGGGGAAACCGTTGTCGATGCTCGTCACGAGGTCGACCCACAGGCGGTCGCGCTGCGCCGGCGTGGGCGGGTCGTTGGGCATCTCGGTGGTGACGTAGGGGCTGCCGTCCAGGTGGTTGTTGAGCACCGTCGTGATCTGACCGATCCAGTCGGTGCCGTTCACCGTGGTGCCCAGCTCGCTGGCGAGCTGCGCCTGGCTCGGGGCGTCGATGCGGGCCGACAGCGTGTTGTGCGTCGACGCCGGGCCACACCAGTAGCCCGTCTGCTGAATCTCGAAGTCGATGTCCAGCACCCGCGAGGTCGCCCCGGCCAGCGCGATCGTGCTCTGTCCGCTCGCGGCGCTCCAGGTGATCGAACCACCCTCGAAGTCGTTGCGGCGCCCCTCGGGGACCACGTACTCGTCCGAGGTGGGGAAACCGAGGTCGCCGGCCTCCCAGCCCGCCTCGGCCCACTTGTCGCGGATCTTGCCGTGGACCTCGTGCGCGCCCAGGTTCGGCTTCCAGTAGATGGAGCCGCGCTCGAAGACACTGTAACGGCCGCTGCGGTCGGGGACACCGGCCTCGTCGCGGAACGGGTAGCCGAGCACACCCGTCTCGGCCCCGAGCGCCAGCCATTTGTCGTAGATCTGTCCGTGGACCTCGTGGGCGCCGAGGCTCGGCGTCCAGTAGATCGCGCCGTGTTCGAACTCGCTGTAGCGGCCGATGCCGTCGCCGGCGGCGGTCTCATCGGAGACCGGGGCGCCGAGGAGCGAGCCGCAGCCGCCCATCTGCAGGTACTTCGCCTCGATGGCGCCGACCACGGGCGGGGAGTCGCCGCAGCGGGTGCCCGCGGAGGCGGCGGGCGCGTTCGGGGCGGCGGGCGCGTTCGGGGCGCCGTCACCGCCCGGGGCGACGGGGGAGTCCGCGGGGGGCGGGGCCTCGCCCGGGGGCGCCGAGGGGGCGCCGGGCACGAACCCGGGGTCCGCCACGCCGACCCCCCAGAACTCCAGGCCGCCCGGCTCGTCGATGGCCGTCCACATGCCGTCCGAGTAGGTCCGGTAGCGCGGGTTCCAGCAGTTCCAGCCCGGCTGGCAGCCGTTGTAGTACCGCAGGACCGTCTTGATCCACTGGTCGCGCAGCGTCGCGTTGTCGACGTCGAAGCGGTTGATCCAGGCGAGTGCCTTGGCGTCCGTCTCGGCGTTGGTGGTGTATTCCGACACCTTGACCATGTTGACGACGTAGTCGATCACGGCGCCGATTTGTCCGTCGACGCTCAACACGTCCCGGCCGTAGCGATTGATCGTCTGCGCGTACGTTCCGGCGTCGAACTGGAACATGCCCAGGCCGCCCTGCTGGTTTCCGCAGGGGCCGTCGGACGAGCCGGCGATGACCGGGCCGCCGCCGCACTCCGGCGAGGCCGGACCCTGGCACGCCCACTGCGCCTCGGACCAGCACTGCGCCAGGCCCGTCTCCGTGTTGGCGATGCCGGCGAGCAGGTAGGCGTTGGTCACGCCGCGGGCCGTGGCGGCCGCGCGGATCGCGGTGTAGCGCTGCACCCGCTGGTCGATCGTCAGCGAAGACTCGACCGCGATGGCCTCCTCGTCCATCGGGGTCTCGCCGACCGAACATCCGGAGAGGGCCGCCGAGAGGCCGCAGAGCAGGACCGAAAGGAACTTGAGATCAGGCGACAACGGCAAACCTCCTGCGGATGGAGCGAGTGTGCGCGCGAAACGGTGGCTCGGTCGGACCGGCCTCAGAGCATGCAGGCGTGGGCTTCGAGGATGATGCTTCCGCCGGTGTCCATGCGACCGGCGGGCCAGGTGGTCAGGTAGTTCTGGCACATCTCGTCCTCGGTCCGGACCCCGAAGAAGGCCGGCCCGGTCGACTCATAGGTGCACGTCGTGCTGAGCCAGTCGCCCGGGTTGATGATGGCGGGTGTGTCGTACATGATCTGATTGTCGAAATCGAAGGGCACGTCGAGCAGGATCTCCTCGGAGCCATCCCGCCGGTGGATCTTCGTGGTGATGTGTCGACCCCGGCGATGCAGGTGCGGTCCGCTCGTCAGGATGTGAATCGGCTCCTGCGTCAGGATGTTGAAGATGGGCGTGCAAATGCCCGTGGCCTGCCACTCGCCGGGACCGAGGATCGGGATGATCTCCGTCCCGAGCAGCGACACGGCGGCGGTGTTGGTGCGCTTCCGCGAAGTCGCGCAGACCCGGACGCCGCTGCGATCGGGCACGACCTCGCCCGTCTCGTTGTGATAGTGCACCTCGAGCGTCAGGCGACCCGTGGGACCGCGAGGCATCTCGAGGCCGACGTCGGCGGGCATCATCGTCGGCGAACCGCCGGGGGCCCAGCCGGCGACCAGCGACTCGGCCGGGTGCATGCCGATGCCGGGCAGGATGGTGCCGTCGGCGAGCGCGCCGCCCACGGGGAACGTGTAGAGCAGGTAGTGGTGGAGCACCCGCGCGTCGTCCACGATGGGGTGGAACTCGAGCGCGTGCACATCGCCCATCCAGGGCACCTGGAAGCTGAAGTTGACGTACAGATCCTTGAGCGGCGGCACCATATACGGGGTGTCGTCGCCGGGCCGACCGTTGCCGTGCGCCCGAAGCTCGAACACGTAGTCGCACTCCGGGTTCGGCGGCGGCAGCTCGGGTTTCATCCCGGCGTCCGGCACGTCGCCGCCCCCTTCACACGCCTCGCCGGCGGACGCGCCGCCCTCGACCCAGGCGCGCACGATCTCGAGGTCCGCCGCATCGACGGGTGGGTTCGGGGGCGGCGGCATCATGCGCTGCTCATCCTGCATCCGCGCCAGCACGCGGTCGTACATGGCCACGCCCGGCTGACCCGGGGCGGGCGCTTGCAGGTCGGCCAGCGTGACGAGCGGCATCGGAGCGCCGAAATTGGGCGTCGTCCCGTGGCACGCCCCGCAGTACGTAGCGAGCACGGCGCTCACCTCGCAGGGCAGGGTCGGCCCGTCCGCGGGGCCGGGGGGCACGGCGGCGTCGGCCGGGGCGGGGGGCGGGCCGCTGGGCGGAGTGCTCGGGGCCATCGCGTCGGTCGCCGGCACCTCCGGCGGGGTCGCGGCGTCCCCAGTGGGCGTGTACGGCTGGGGCGTGGCGCTCGAAGTGGCGTCCGTGTCGGACTTCTCCAGTTCGGCGGATCCGCATCCGGCGACGAGCAAGGCGGTGATCAGGAGTGTGCGCATGGAGAGCCTTTCATCTGCAAGTCCAGTGCCGTCTCGCCGGTCGGCTCGGCGCCCCAATGTGCCCCGTGCGGGTGAGACAGGGAAGTCTCATTCCAGCCGTTTTCGAGTCCCGGATGTCCCGCCTCCGGTGGCGCCTCAGGGCGCCGGATGGAAGGTGCAGAACGTCGAGCCGATGATGCGATCGGGCCACACCGGAAAGCTCGGGGGCAGGTCCGTGCGGGGCGGCCCGCCCCGCCAGTGGGACCACATCCACTCGTAGTACATGGCCTCGGTGAGGTCCGGGTCCAGGGTGTGCCCGAAGTCGTGCCGGCACTCCGTGACCGTGCGCCCGGCGTTGAACAGGAACGGCAGGGCGCTCTGCGTGGCGTTCTCCAGGCTGATGATCGTGGCGAAGTCGTTGGGGCCGCCGTGGGTCAAGAGAACGCTCCCGCCGTCCGCCGGGTTGAAGGCGGGCCAACCCCACTGGATGATCTGGACCAGGACCTCGCGCACCTGCCCGGGGTCGTTGAACCAGGCCCCCGACTCGCTGATGGTCGCGGCGAAGAGGTGCGGGCGGATCGCCGCGAGCAGGTTGCTGAAGACCGCCCCGGCGGAGAAGCCGAAGGAGTAGATGCGGTCGTCGTCGATCGAGAACTGCTCGTGGATGCACTGCATCATGGCGTCGAAATATTCGACGTCTTTGCCGCCCTGCACGATGTCCCAGTCGAGCCCCCAGGGCGGGATCATCTTCGTGTCGAAGGGCGTGACGATCATCAGCGGCATGGGGAAGGCGTTGGGGTTGAAGGGGCGCCAGCGGCCTGCGGGCGGGTCGTACACGGCCTCGCCGGCGAAGGTGGTCGGGATCTGGAGGAACCCGTGCCACAGGAACATCAGCGCCATCCGGGAGCGATCCGCCGGGAACTGTACGTTGAAGAGCCGCGGGACCCCGTGGACGAAGACCGTCGAGAGGCCCTCGATGATGGGCGTGCAGGCCACCGGCGGGGGCGGGGGGGCCGAGGGGGGCGGCGGGCCGCCACCGCTGCCGCCTGGGTCGCCCTGGCCGTTCTGCGGGTCGTCGGGGTCGTCGCCGCCCGCTTCCGGCGGAGGCTCCGACCCGGCGCCGCCCGGTTCGCCGGGTTCGCCGGGTTCGCCCGGGTCGTCGATGTGGAACGCGTCCGCTTCGCCGGCGGCGGGGGCCTGGCCGGCGCCGCCCGCGCCGTCGCCGTCGTCCTTGCCCGGGGGCAGCGTGTGCGGGCCCGTGCCGATCTCGGGCGTGTCCTCCCAGCTCGCGTCCGCGGACTCGTCCTCGGCCGGGTCCCGCTCGGCCGCGGAGTCGACCAGGCCGGCGTTGGCACAGCCCGAGGCCAGGCCCCCGAGCATGAGCGCGAGGGCCCAGGGAAACAGCGGGCGCAACGAGGCGTTCGGGCGGCGGGCGTGCATCGGGTGGTCCTCGGCGTCACGGGGGTGAACGCAGATGATACGCAAGTTCCATGCCGCGAAGACGAGTGTCATGGTCCGTCGGTTTCGCCCGGCGACGGCGGCCCGCGCGGGCGGCGGGGTCTATTGGCGGGCGAGGATCGCGTCCAACGCCAGCGGGGCCGAGTGGACCGCGCCGGTGGTCAGATCCAGCGTGAAGAGATGCCGGTCGACGCCGCCGTCGGCCAGGACCGCGTGTGCGAGGCCGGCCGATGGCCGCACGGAGAGGCGCATGTTCCAGGCCCAGAAGACGCTGTCCGGATCCGGGGGCGGAACAATCTCACCCAAGGGCGCGCCGAGCGTCCCATCCGCCTGGAGCGGCGCCACCGTGAGGGGCGGGCCGGACCAGCGACCGGCGTTGAGCTCGCCGGTCGGGCGCACGCCGTCCAGGGCGACCTGGGCGAGGGCCGCCGAGGTCATCGAAGTCGGACCCTGGGTCGATGTCGCCAGGGAGAAGCTGAAGAGCCGACCCCCACCGGTCTGTTCATCGATGCCGATGGCATAGACGACCTGCAAGGCGGCGTCGAACGCGGCGACACTGTTCCAGGCCCGGAATCCGGCGAGCGCGCCGACCGGCTCGGCCACGCCCGTTGCGGGGTCGAGCAGGTAGATCCCCTGCTCGGCGCCCGTCCAGCGCAGCGTGACGGCGTGTCCGTCATCGGTGAAGCCGGCGATCGTGTGGTCGAGGCGGCCGTCCGAGGGCACGGGCATGTGGGCCTGATCGAGTGTCTGGAGCGGTGTCCGTGCGGAAACCGCGCCCGGAACGTCGAACGTGAAGACGTCGACCGTGCCGGCCGCGTCCGTGCCGATGGCGACGAGGCGACCGCGTGGGCCGTCGAGCCAGAGGTCGCCGGTCCATCGGTCGAGGCCATCGAAGTGGCCCAGTCGCGTGGCCTGCCCGGTGATGTCGTCGAGGGTGTAGAGCGCTTCGCCGGCCCCGTCCCAGGCGGCGGCGTAGAGCGGAGCGACCGCTGCGACCGCGGCGTCGGCGGGGACGGCGTCCGGCGCGGCGTCTGGCGCGGCGTCTGCGGGCGAGCCGGGGCCAGCGGCGTCAGCGTCGGTGCGTGCGGCGTCCGGCGCGGCGTCTGCGGGCGAGCCGGGGCCAGCGGCGTCAGCGTCGGTGCGTGCGGCGTCCGGCGCCGCGTCCGTGGCGCCGAGACCGTCGGCCACGTCGGCGGCGCACCCGAGGCAGAAGAGAAACGCGGAGACGCTGGTGAGGTGCACTGGGGCGGTGAATCGCATGGGGGTATGATCTCTACGCAGGGCAATTCTGCAAGCCTGGTCTGTGGTTCATCGCCCGCCGCCGGGCTTCGATGGAGACCGCCCCGACGGTTGAAAAGCGAACTCGCGGCCACTACCGTCGCGCCCGATGCGCCGCCTTTCACCCCTGATGACCGCTGTCGTGTTCGCTGCGTGCGCCGACGCACCACCGCGCGAAGATGCCCGAGGACCGGGCGGGGGCGAGGGGCGTGACACCGGGTCGCCGGACGCTGCGCGCGGCGGCCAGCCCGTCGGCGCCGGGGGCGACCCGACCGGGAGCGCGGGCGCGGGCGCGGGCG
>CAINDO010000393.1 GCA_903847385.1 uncultured Myxococcales bacterium | reverse complement strand
TCCAGGCCGTCGCAGGTCTCGTCCGAGGCCGGCGTGTTGGGCACGCACTCCGCGGCCGCGTCGCAGCTCAGGTGGCCCTCGGCGCACACGCCGGGCAGGCCCGTGTCGCAGGCGCCGGCCATCGCGAAGCCCTCGTCCACGGTGCCGTCGCAGTTGTTGTCCAGGCCGTCGCAGATCTCCTCGCCGGCCTCGCCGAGCGGGTCGCAGGCGAGCTGCCCGTCGCGGCACACGCTCCGGCCATCGGCGCACACGCCGCGCAGGCCCGTGTCGCACGCCTCGCCGCCGCCGGGGTTGCCCTCGTCGACCACGCCGTCGCAGTTGTCGTCCGCGCCGTTGCAGACCTCGTCGCCGGCCTCGACGACGGGCTGACACACGAGCTGACCGTTGATGCAGGCGAACTCGGCGTCGGCGCACACGCCCTCGCCGGCCTCGCAGGGCATGCCCACGTCCTGGGCGAAGTCGTCGATGGCGCCGTCGCAGTCGTCGTCGCCGCCGTTGCAGATCTCCGGGTTGGGGTCGTTGATGGGATCGCAGACCACGTGGCCGTCGATGCAGTGCTCCACGCCGGGGCCGCAGCGGTTGGCCAGGCCCGTGTCGCACACGGCGCCGCCGCCCGGATCGCCGTCGTCCACCTGACCGTTGCAGTCGTTGTCCTCGCCGTCACAGACCTCGGGTCCCGTCGGCGAGCAGTTGTCGCAGGCGTCGCCGATGCCATCGCCGTCGCGATCGGCCTGGTCCGGGTTGGGCACGGCCGGGCAGTTGTCGTCCACCAGGCAGATCTGGTCCTGGTCCTCGTCGCTGCACTGCAGGCCCACGCCCCACTGGATGTCATAACACACGGTCGGCGACATCTCGCCGGCCTCCAGCGGGCCCACGGAGAACCGGAGGCTCAGGGTGACGTCGTAGCCGGCGTCCGTGACGAGGTCGCCGTTGGCGTCCGTCGGGTCCCCGGCGCTGTCCGTGATGGCGCCCCGCAGGCGCTCGCAGCCGACGAACGTGTCCCCGATGCGCGTGCGGCTCTCGCTGTATTCGGCGATCTCCCAGTTGGCCAACAGGGCGTCCCCGGGGTCGTCGCCGCGGAGCGCCAGGTAGGTCGTGGGGCTCTGGGGGTTGTCGCCCTCGTCGAACTCGAACAGCGTGCGCGGGCGGCCTGCGCCGGTGCCGCCGTAGTCGTTGGTGAAGTTGCCCTCGAAGTACAGGTCGCCGTCGATGTAGGGCGTGATCTCCAGGGCGTCCAGCCGGGTGCCGGTGGTGTTCGTGAAGGTCCAGCACTGGGTCAGCACGTTGCAGTCCAGCGTGGCGTCCAGGTCGACCTGCACGCCGCCGGCCTGGAACGAGCTCTCCAGGTGATTCCCGTTGCCGTCCGTCACGGCCGGGGGCGCGCCGAGATGAACCTCCTCGAGCCAGTCGCCGGCGGCCACGCCGTTCTGCACCCGACACAGGAACGGCATGCTCTCGAACACGGTGCCGCGGGCGCCGCGATCCGGCGCGTCCACGGGGTCGTACATCGCGTCCACGCCCTGCCCCGTGGCGCTGCCGAAGCTCCCATAGGCGTCCAGCCCCAGGGACACGACCCCCAGCGCCGGATCGCAGAAGTTCTCCGTCCGCATGGACTGCACGCCGTTGATCGGGGCGGCCGCGGCGGGCGCGGCGGTGAGGCCGGCGGTGAGGCCGGCAAGAAGGCCGGCGAGGGCGGCATGCTGCGGGATTCGACTTCGAGCGGGCATGGGGACTCCGGGCACAGGTCGACGCGAGTGCGTCAGGGTGCGGTGAGGCGGGGCCCCGCGTCAATTGTGCTTGCGCAGGTCGGCGCGGCGCGGCCGGGGGCGCGCCATGGCCCTGTGACCTCGCCGCCCGCAGGTGAGACTTACCGGTCACACAATCGGCGCGAAATCGCTGTCACTTCGACGGCACGGGTCTTGCTGAGGGGCCCGTCGGCCCTCGCCCGCCGTCCAAGGAGTCCGCCATGCGCCGCCCGACCCTGCGCCGCCCATCCTCGAGTCCTCTCGCCCCAGGGCTCGTCGTGCTCCTCGCATGGCTCGGTGGCTGCAGCACGGCGACCCTGCCCGACGAAGAGGTCGAGCGGGCCCCGGACGCGCCGGAGGCGCCGGGCGCCGCGGGTTCGGACCTCACCGGGTGCAACGCCGAGGCCCTCTGCCCGGATGGCCTGACCTGCGTCGGCGGCGTATGCCTGCGCTTCTGCCACGCGGACGCCGACTGTGGCACCGGGTCCTGCGTACCCTTCCCCGGGGATCAGCTCGGATTCTGCAACGCGTCGACGGCCCCGGCACCGCCGGACGGATTCGGTGGGACCCCCTCCGGCCCGGCGCCGGATGCGCCCGGTGAGGCCGACCCGCCGCCGCCGGACGACCCGGGCGCCGGCGGTACGGCGCCGCCCGTGGACCCGCCCCAGGAGCCGGATGGGCCCGGTGACAAACCCGACCCGCCGACGGACGAGGAGCCGCCGCCCGATTCGCCCCCGGAGACACCGGCCGAACCGGAGCCGCCGCCGCCCGCAGACTGCCGCTACCCCGCGGCGGGCAACGAGATCTCCGTCGGCGGGACGATGCCGCACTTCCGATGGGCGACCGCCGTGGACGGCGCCGGCAATACGGTCGACTTCGACCTCGAGCGCTTCCACTGCGATCCGATGTGGGACCGCTACAGCGTCCTCGCCTTCGTCGTCGGCACGGGGTGGTGCAGCGCCTGCGTCGAATACGACGGGCAGCTCGCCGGGCTCGCGGCGAGCTTTGAAGCCGCCGGCGGGCTCTTCGTCTTCGTCGAGGTCGAGGACGCCGGGTACAACCCGGCGGACAGCGCGGACGCGGCCCGGATCATCGAGCACTCCTACGGCAATGGCCCGGGCTTGCGCGTCGGCGACGCGGACACGCAGCCGAGCGCCATGGCCGTCGGACAGTCCTCCATCGTGCAGAGCTACCCCTCCGCGTTCGTCGTGCGGCGCAGCGACATGCAGGTCATCGCCGACCAGAACAGCTCCGCCTACACCCTGGACTACGTACAGCTCGCGCGAGACGCGGCCTCGGGCCCGGGCCCGTCGCCGGACCCCGGGCCGGTGGGCGGCGACTGCACCGAAGAGCCCGGCGAGCCGAACGACGCCGCCGGACAGGCCGTGCCGCTGGCCGCGGGCGAGCTCTCGGGCGGGGTCTGCGGCGCGGATGCGGACTTCTATCGCGTCTCGTCCGCCGGATGGTGGCACATCGACCTTCGCTTCAGCCATGCGCAGGGTGACCTCGATCTGTACGTCTGGGACGCCGCCCGCAACGACGTGGCCGTCGGCCTGAACGGTCGCCCCTTGGGGAGCGACTCCGCCGACGACGACGAAGCCTTCGATGGTTTCGGTCCCGCGACGATCCAGATCGTGGGGTACGAGGGGGCGCACGCGCCGTATCGGTTGCGTTTCGCCGAGCGCTGAGAGCGCGAGTTGACTCGGCCTCCCGGCGCGTCGATGCTCGGCGTACCCATGCAGCGAGTCTTCACACGCATCGCGGTCTGTGCCGCCGCCCTGCTGGGCTGCGCCGAGGCCTATGATCTGCCCGAGGCGCGGGGCGACGACGCCGCCGCCGCCGGTGCGGAGGCGGGCCCCCGATTCCTGGACGCGGCGCTCATGGGCGCGGGCGGCGTGCCCGCGGAGGGCACCGTCCCGCCGGGCGGCTGTGTACCGGGGCTCTGCCTGACCTGCGACGCCGAGGGGCGAGTGGTCGTACCGCCGGACGATCCCACCTGTCCGCCGCTCGACTGTCGCCTGCTCGACACCTACTCCCTGCGGACCGAGGGCGAGACCACGATCTGCGAACGCTCGGTGCACCTCGGCGAGGCGCGGCGTTGCGCGGCACCGGGGCGCTGTCGAGCGGCGGTCGAGGCCGCCGCCTGCGATCCGCCGCGGACGCTGGAGTCGGCCCGCAGCAGCGGCCCGTGCCAGACGGTGGTCGCGTGCGAGACCGGCGGCATGCCTGCGCCCGGCCCCGCCGGCGCGGGACAGCCCTGCGGAGAGGGCGGCATCTGCCGCGCGGACGGCACCTGCGACGAGGCCGTGTCCGAGACCTGTGCCGCCTTCGCCGGCGCGCAGGTCTGCGACGAGGGCGTCGGCGTGATGGGTGATCGATACTGCGACATCGTCGCCGTGGATGGCATGAACTGCATCGACAACTGCGTGCGGTCAGGCGGGCTCTGCCTCGGCGCCTTCGAGACGACGCCGGACGCCCCCTGCGCCGAGGGCATGCCGACCGGTTGCGTCACCGCCCGCCCGAATCTCCGCTGCCGCTGTCGAAACCCCAACTGAGGTGGCCCTGGTTCTGTTCTTCGCGGCCCCCATCTGCGATGATCTCCACCATCCGGTCGCCCGACCCCGTTCACCGCTGGAGTGTGCCCGCTTGCCCCGTCTGCGTCGCCTGACCGCCTTGCCTGCCGCGCTGCTCGCGTGTGCGCTCTGGGCGCCGGCGGTCGCGGGCGCGCGCGAGGTCCCGTCGGACCAGACCGAGCAGGAGCTCTCGTCACTGCTGGCCGAGGCGCACGACGCATACGACGACCTGGACCTGGACGTCGCGGACGGCGCCCTGGCACACGCCGTGGTGATCGCGCGCAGCCGTGGCTACTCGGGGCGAGTCCTGGGCGAGATCCACCTGCTCCGGGCGCTGATCATCTACGCCCGGGACAAGGACGAGAAGGCGACCACGGAGGCCTTCGTCCTCGCGCTGACGGCCGACCGGAACATCCGCCTGGATCCGGATGCGACCTCGCCGCGCCTCGAGGCCTGCTTCGACACCGCCGTGCAGACAGTCAACAAAGGCGAGGTCTGCGAGACCCCCCAGCCCCGGGGCCGGTTCGACGAACACATCACCCACAAGCCGCCCCGCAGGACGCCGGCCCGCCGCCCGATGAAGATCGAGGTGACCGTCACGCCGCTGTTGAAGGGCCGCATCTCGACGTTCTATCTCTACTTCCGCACCGAGAAGTCCGACGGCGTGCGCCGCATCCCCTTGAAGGAGAAGGGCAACAACGTCTTCACGGCCACGGTCGCCGGCAAGTATCTCGTCGGCAAGGTCCTCCGCTATTACATGCTGGTGGACGACCGCGAGGGCAATCAGATCGCGCAGTTCCAATCGGTCCAGGCCCCGGCCTCGGTCGACATCGACGACCTGCCCACGGGTGGCTCCCTGGACGGTGGCGCGGCGGACGACGACGACGACGACGACACCAGCCAGGAAGAGCCCGAGCAGGCCGAAGCCGAACCCGAGAGCGAGCCCGAGAGCGAGAGCGAGAGCGAGCCGGAGGCCGACACCAGCGACGAGAACCTCGAGGGGGGTGGACGTCGTCGCGGGGGCGGCCTGAAGCTCGGCATCTCGCTCGGGTCCGGCGCCGGGCGCGTGACCGAAAACTCCATTCCGCAGACGCGGAAGAAGGCCGCGGTGGCCCCGGGGCTGGCGCCCTCACCGTTCCACACGTTGTTCGAGCTGGACTACTGGTTCCGCCCCGACATCGCGGTCGGCCTCTACGCCCGCATCCAGCTCGTCGACTTCGCGCACCTCGAGGGTCTGCGGTTCAAGTACCGCGCGGCGACCTCGCGCAAGAACCACTTCGTGCTGCGCGGCGGCCTGGGCTTCGGCCACGTGAGCCATCAGGTGCCCCTCGGCGCGTATCGGGATTTCACGCTCGAGGGACCCTTCGAATACACGCTCGGCTTCTCCTGGGTGCACGACTTCAACCGGACGTGGGCGTTCGTCGTCGCCCCCGACTTCCACCACCTGTTCGGGGCGGCGCCGAGCCAGCACGTGGACCTCAACCTCGGGACCCAGATCAGCTTCTGACCCGGGTTCAGGGCATCAGGCGTGTCTCCGACTCGGCCGCCGCGGCGACGCTCGCCGCGGTGAACGGCATCTCCCAGGCCTCGCCGGTCACCCAGGCCGCCATGGTGTCGTCGAAGTGTGGGCTGGCCGGATCCGCCACGTTGCCGAGCGGGAAGTCGATCTCGATGCGCGGCGGACCGTCGGGCGTGGGAAACGACGCCACCATCCGCTCGACGGGACCGTAGTTGCTGCGCCACTCGTCGAGCAGTTCGAGATCCCGGCGGAAGACGGCATGGGCCACGTTGACCGTGTCCTCGCCGCCGTCGGTCGCGACGCGCCCGAGCGGCATGCCCAACCCGAAAGCGTTGTCGAAGTCCGAGAGATGCAAGTCGCCGTAGGCATACCCCTCGGGCTCCACGGTGCCGAAGCGCTGCTGCAGAAAGTCGGCGGTCTGTCCCAGAGCCCGCACGAGCAGCTCGTCCGGACCCGACTGCACGATGCCGCGCCCGTCGGGAAAGCGCCCCTGCAAGGCCAGGATCGCGATCTTCATGACATAGAACGGCGCCACCTCGAGAACGCGCTCGTAAATGATCGAGGGGATGTCGTCCTCGAGCACGTTCGCGGCGGCGAAGTGCGCGAATGCATGGAAGGCCACGGCGCCGGCGCTGTCTCGGGCCATGCGGCGGTCCCAAGCACCGGTGAGCAGCGCATGCACGCGGACGACGTCCGGGCGAGCGGCGATCTCGCTCGTCGTCGGTGAGTCGGCGGCCCGCGACCAGGCGTCGTCGAGCAGGGGCAGCAGGTCGTCGGCCATGCCGCTGTGGACGTCCATCTGGAGCGCTTTCATGTCCGCGGACGTGATCCCGCCCCGCGCGGTCAGCCGCCCGAGCTGCTCCTCGATGCGATGGGCCCGGTACCCAGGGTCGAAGTACGCCCCGTAGTAGAACGGGTCGTCGTCGAGCCGGCCGTTCTCGGTGAAACCGTAGGGGTCGTTGTTGGCCGTGACGATGAAACCGCGCTCCGCGGCGCGGCCGTGCGGCAGCGTGTCCAGGCTCAGGTGCCCCGGGCGCCACAGGGCGTCCGGATCGGCGCCGTCCATCAGGCGCCAGGGCTCGCGACCCGGGGCAGGCACGTTGCGCCGAGGCACTTCGAGCGACACGCGATAGGTCGCCGCCCCACGATCGATGGCCACCCAGTTGTAAGACATCTCGGGGATGGCGGCGACGGCGGTGTCGAATTCGTCGACGTTCCGCGCACGGTTCAGACCGAGGAAGTACTTCGAGCTGCGCGCCGAGAACCCGGTCCAGCCGATCAGCACCCGGCGGCCGGGCGCCGCGAGCGGCAGCGGCACCCCGACGATGAGCGGGTCGAAGATCACACCCCGCCCCGGCACCTCGAGGAACTCGAGCTCCCGGTCACCGGCACCGCGGATGTGAATGATCTCACGCCGCCGCTCGACGGAGATGGATTCGCCGCCGACGGTCGCCACGTCGCCGTCGAGGGGGACCTCCCAGAGATCCATCACATCGCCGAACGCGCTGGTCGGCGTCCAGGCGATGTCCCGGTTCTGGCCGGCGAAGATGCCGGGGGCCGCGGTGAAGGCGAAACCGGCGACGTCGAACGTCCCCCCGGCGTCGGCGCTGTTCAGGTGCAGCGCGTACATGTTCCCCATGAGGGTGAACATGAGGTGCGGATCACCGGCCAGCATGGGTCGACCGTTCTCCGTGAAGCGCCCGTTCACCGCCCAACTGTTGCTCCCGGCGCGGGGCGCCGACGGCAGCTGCCACCCGCCACCGAAGGCGAGCATCTCGGCCGCGGCCGGCAGACCGGGCTCGCAGGTGCGCCCCCCACCCGGCACTCCTTGCCGGACCACGCGGTCTTCGGGCGGAATCTGCCAGGTCGGGCGGGCAGGCAGGAACATCTGCATCGAATCCAACGCGGCGGGAGCGACCTGACCGAGGATCGTGGTCAGGATCTCATACAGGATCGTCTGGTCGAGCCCGAGCTGGATCATCTTCTGGACGATGACGGGGTCGTCCGCGTCCCAGGGCTCCGGCAGAAAGTCGAGCGCATCCGGGCCGAAGCCGAACGGCAGCGGCGCCCGACCGGCGCGAATCTCTTCGACCCGACGGTTGATGCCCAGGCGCCATGCCTGGAGCAACGCCCAGTGTTCCGGATCCTCGCGCCGCATCAGCGCCGCATCCAACCGACCGTACTTCGGCAGATTGAACATCCGGACGAGCTCGTCGTCCTGAAGCGTCGTCGCACCGAAAGCACCGGGCGCCTCCGCACCGAGGACCTCGGAGCGGCGCCCGAACGCGAACCGGCGCCACATCTCCAGCTGGAGCATGCGATCGCTCGCAAGCTGGTAGCCGTAGGCGAAGAACAAATCGGTGTCGGTCTGCGCGTAGATGTGGGGCACCCCGTGCGTGTCCCGCACGATCCGCACCGGCGCGCTCGGGCCGAGCCCGGCATCGCCCGTGGTTTCGCCGGCGTCCGGCGTCGGGCCGGCGTCCGCCGGCCGCGGTGAGACATCCATGCCCAGGTCCGCTTCGACTTCGGAGCGCGCCCGCGTGGCGCCCACGGTGTCGCCCCCGCCGGTCTCACAGGCGCTCGCGGCGATCAGACAGAACGCGATGCCGCCGAGCCCTCCGTTGTGCCGCATCGACGCCTCACATGGGCAGCAGCGCGCGAACGTCCGCACACGTGGCGCCGTCCGGGAGCTGCTTCATCTCATAGGTCGCGCTGCCGACCGTGAAGGCCGGCTGGTTGGCGTCGATGAAGTCCGCCTCCGCCGAGCTGCAGATGCCACCGTCCGTTCGGCGGCAGCCGATGACGTGGCTCTCGAACTTCAGCACCTGAGCCGGGCCGGAGGCCCTGTCGCAGGTGTCTCGGCTGCCATCGAGTTTGACCATGGTGCGCGTCGCGAGATAGAGCTCCGTCGCCCGCGGCGCGTTGGGGTCCAGCGCGCCGAGCAGGGAGACCGGCGGGGCCGAGAAGCCCGCGTCCGTACGCGGCCGTGCCATGACGCCGGGCTGACCGTCGCCGTCGTGATCGACCCCGGAGATGTCCGTGCCGCGCGCCGGCCAGGGGCTGTTGGCCGGATCGGGGAGGTTCGCGCCGACCAGGGAGGCGACCGGATCCATCGACACGGTGGACCCCGGGCCGAAGCCGCCGAGCACACCGCGAGCGTCGAACTGCGGCATGTTCGGCGCGTCCCAGACCTCGTCGGGGATCACGGTCTGTACCTGCCCGCCACCGGCGATCGCGCTTTTGGTCAGCGCCGGGATCACGCTGCCGCAAGGCTGAACGGTCCCCGTGACCGGGATCGAGCCGTCCGGGTTCGAGCCGTCCCAGTGCAACTCCGTCATCGTCCAGACGTGGAGCGTCCCGGACCCGGCCTCCACCCCCGTATTCGCGGCCCAGGAGATCTGCGCGACGATGTGATTCGCCGTCAGCGTGTATTTGTTGGGGTTCTCGGGGCAGGCGTTTTCATTGCCCGTGCCCGTGCCCGTGCCCGGCTCGGACGCAGGCGTGCCCCCCGGCAGGGGCTGCTCCGGGTCCGTCCCTCCGGCGGGGGGCGTCGCGGGTAGGGTCGACGGCCCGGGGCCGGGGGCGGCCGTCGGCGGCGCCCCCATTCCGCCGCCCGTCGGAAGGCCAGCGCCCGCAGGACCGCCCGCGCCGGCATCCGCCTCCTCGTCCTCGGGCGGAACGTTCGTGCAGGCCGCGAAGAGGGCGAGGGTCGTGACACAGAGGGCTTTGTGATGCATGCGAGGCCTGCTTTCGGTCGTCCGCGTCGAGCGCGGGGTGTGTTGCGGTGAGTCCGTCACATCGACTTCGCAAGGTTCGTGCCATCGCGACCGAGGCGTCTCGTCCCGGGGTTTGCGCCCCGCGTCCGCAGGCGCTGCCGGCCACGGCCCGGCCCTCCACCCACCCACGACCGGCCTCGCACGACCGAGACGTCCGAGTCACACTTTGCGGCGCACGGGTCGCACCGGCAGGTCCCGCCGCGAGGCTTTCCGCCGGACACGGGACCGCGCGCCAGCCACAGCCGACCGCGGCGGACCGCGCCCCGAGCCGGTTCGAGCGCCGACCGTCGCCGAGCGTTCACGTGGAACGCCTCTTGCTTTGGATCAAGCCCATGGAAAACCGTTCCCATCACCGGACCCTGCTCCTGCGCGCTCTCCTGCCGCTCGCCGTCGCCCTCGGCGGCTGCGCGACGGCATACGAACTCGAGGAGGAGCCCGTCGAGGGCGAGATCTGCGCCGAAGCGGCGACGGACTGCGTGCCGGTCGTGCCCGCGACGGACCTGCCCGGCAGCCCCGCCGGCGGCCCCGCCACGGACGACGCGCCCCCGCCGTCGACCGGCAGCGGCCCGTCGACGGACGCGCCGCCCACCGCCGAACCGGGCGGCGCCGGCTCGTCCCCCGCGGCTCCGCCGGCGGCGCGCGAGGAGCCCCAGGGCGGCATCCCCTGCGAGATCGAGCGGATCATCACCGAGAACTGCGGGACCTGCCACGGCGCCCAGCCGCGCTTCGGTGCGCCTCAGTCGCTGACGACCCTCGAGGCGCTCTCGACCTGGAGCTCGTACATCGTCGACCGCGTCACGAACGTCCAGCGCCCGATGCCGCCGCCGCCGACGCCGGCGCTGTCCGGGTCGGATCTGAACACGCTGGTGGACTGGCTGCGGGGCGGCACACCCGCCGGTGCAGGCTGTGACACGCCGAGCACACCCCCGCCCGAGGAAGACGTCGTGCCCGAGATGCCGGCGCCCGAGGCGGACTGCGATCACGTGCTGGACTTGACGGCCCACGGCCCCGCGGGCCCCGAGGACGCCAACGGCTACCAGGTGCCGCGCCAGAACGACATCTACACATGTTTCGCCTTCACCGCCCCCTGGCTGAGCACGGTGCACGCGCTCTCCTTCCACCCGGTCGTGGACGACGACCGGGTGCTCCACCACTGGCTCCTGTATTCGGCCGACAGCGCCAGCACCTCGATCCACGGACGCCCGCGGCAGAACGGCGAGGTCTACGGCTGTGACGGCACCAACCCCGGCCTGGCGCTCGTGGCGGGCTGGGCGCCGGGCGGCATTCCGGCCGTGATGCCACCCGAGGTCGGCCTCGAGATGCCCCCGCCCGGTGGCATTTTCATCCTGGAGATCCACTATCACAACGACGCCGGGGTCGATGCCCGCGACAAGAGCGGCGTGCGGCTGTGCGCGACCGAGAACCTGCGCCCGAACACGGCCGCGATGCACTGGTTGGGCGAGGAGCGCGGGCCCGCGCACATCCTGCCGTTCAGCGTGCCCCCGGGGGACAGCGAGATCACCGGTCACTGCAACCCGAACATCCAGACGCCCGTTCACGTGCTGACCACCTCGCCGCACATGCATCGGCGCGGGACGCGGATGCGGACCGTCATCCATCGTGCCGGCGGCGGCGACGAGACGCTGCTGGATACGCCGTTCGACTACCAGAATCAGATCATCTATCAGTCGCCCAACATTCTGAACCCCGGGGACCGCCTGTCGACGACCTGTTACTTCCGGAACCCCGGGGGTACGGCCCACTTCGGCACATCGACGGACGATGAGATGTGTTTCAACTTCGTGACCGCCTGGCCCATCGGTCAGCTCGAGACGGGCGGCAGCCTGGTGGGCGCAAAACACGCCTGCCTCCGGTGATGCCATGAGCAGAGCGAATGGAGCCCCCTCGGGGGGGCAGACCCGCCCAGCGGGCGGGGGGGCGGTGCCATGAGCAGAGCGAATGGAGCCCCCTCGGGGGGGCAGGCTCGCCCAGCGGGCGGGGGGGCGGTGCCATGAGCGTTCGGCTCACATTCGCGGTCACGTGCTGCGCCCTGATGGGGTGTGCAGCCCTGGCGCCCCCGTCGCCGCCACCCGGCGAAGACACCGTCGAGGTCCCGCCCGCCAAGCCGCCCCGCAAGCCGGCACCCGACGAAGGCGCGGCCCCGGGCGTCAAGGGATGTGACGGCATCGACGCGTGGGGCACGTGCCGCGAGAACGTCGCGCTCCGATGCGAAGCGGGTGTGCTGGTGAGCACGATCTGTGTCGCGCCGCTGTCTCGGTGCGCGTTGATCGACGACGTCGAAGGACACGGCTGTGTCGCGCCCGAGGACGCCCCGCTGGCGCCCCCGGACTCGCCGGACGCGCCGGCCGGGGGCGGCTGCGGGGGCATCGATTACCTGGGCACGTGCGAGGGCGACGTGGTCGTCTTCTGCGATGAGGGGACACTCACGCGGGTCGACTGTGGTCGCTGGCAGCAGGCCTGCGGATTCGTGGACGCCGAGACCGGCTGGTACTGCATCCGCGACGCCGGACCCGACGACGCCCCCCCGGAGGCGGACCCGGTGCCCGACGCCCCGCCCGCACCTCCCCCGCCGGAGGACGAACCGGCGCCCGCGCCGCCGAGCGACACACCGGCCCCGCCGAGCGACACACCGGCCCCGCCGAGCGGCGCCCCCGCCCCGCCGAGCGACTCACCGGCACCGCCCGATGCGCCCGTCGACGACCCCTGCCGTGGCCTCGACTACCTCGGCCGGTGCACCGGCGACGTGGCCGAGTGGTGCGAGAATGGCGTCGTGGTGACGCGAGACTGCCGGACGGTGGATGGCACCGCGTGCGGTTGGGTCAGCGCCGAACTCGGCTGGTACTGCGGGGGTGAGCCCTCTCCGGCGCCCGACGAGCCGGTCGCGCCCGAGCCGCCGCCGGCGCCCGAGCCGCCGGCGGAGGACACGCCCCCGGGCCCGGGTCGCGACTGCTACGAAGAGACCTGGTACCCCGACGCGTCGCTCGCGCCGGTGGCCGCGCGACTCCGGGCCGACTGGCAGGCCGCCGCGGTGGACGCCATGCGCCTGCGTTGGCCCGCCGGACATGCGCTGCTGGCTCAGGGCGCGATGGACGACCTGCGCAGCTTCGGTGACGGCGCGAGCCTCAGCGCCCTCGCCGAGTCCATGATGACCGTCATCCACGAAGGCACCCACGGTTGGGACTACGGGCACGCCTCCGGCAACCGGACGTTTGCGTATTTCCTGCGCGGTGACCTCACGCTCGAGATCCCGTGGATCGATGGTTTTCCGCGGTCGGAGCTCTTGGCGGACCTGCCGGACGACGCGACGCGGACCTACGCCGACACCTATCTGTCCGGCGACCAGGGGACCCGCGGATTCGCCGAGCTCATGGACGAGGGCAACTGCTACATCAATGGCATGATCGCCCTGACAGTGCTGGGCGATGCCTTCGAGGGCGCGGGGATCAGCGCGCGGGACGGCGCCGTGGCCTTCCTGCTGTACACGCAACTGTATCTGCGGCGCGCGCGCCTGCAGCACCCCCAGGTCTATGCGGAGCTCCAGGGGGACGCCTCGGTCCGCCGACTCGTCGATCTGCAGTGGCGGCGCGCGCACTACTGGCTCTCCATCTCCGATCAGTACCCCGCGCTCGGCATCGCCGACGACCGCATCCGGGCGCATCTGTACACACCCGAAAACCTCGGCGAGCTGAACCGCTTTCTCGGACTCACGCTCTCGGCGTCGAACTGCCGCTGAGACAGACTCGCCACACCTGCGCCCGACGCGACCGCGAGCGGGCAGGAGAACGAAACATGCGCACCCGTTCCGGTGCCTTCCGCTGGCGCCTCGGCGCCGCCCTCTGCCTGGCCGCCGGCTGCGGCGCGGGCGTCGACGACGCCGACGACGAGTCGACGCTCGACACACTCGCAGGCGAAGAAGAAGCCGCGCCCGCGGGCCCGCCGGAGTTCGTCGAAAAACTCATCAACGGCGAGTTCACCGACATCCGGCCCGAGGTCGGCTACATGGTGATCAACGGCGGCATGTGCACGGCCACGCTCATCCGCCGCAACGTCGCCATCACCGCCGCCCACTGCGTGGAATACCGCAGCGCGGACAGCCCCGGCCGCCGCCTCGGCGTCCTGACGCTGGAGCCCGCCGGCGGCGCGCCGGTGGAGTTCGCCATCGACGGCTACAAGGCCTACTCCGGGTCGAACGACCCCGGTGTGCGCGACGTCGCGCTGCTGCGGCTCGCTGGCCCCGTGCCCGCCGCCGTGGCTCGCCCGGCACGGCTCGCCGACCGCGCCCCCCAGCCGGGCGAACAGATCCTGTGGATGGGATATGGCTGCGGACGACGCGGTTTCCACGACGAACACAGCGGCCGGAAACAGAAGCTGGTCTTCGCCTTCGGTGGCACGGACAACTCGTGCCCCGGAGACTCCGGCGGGCCGAGTTTCCTGGGCCCGGACGGCCCCGTGTTTCGCGTCACGAGCGGCTATTACACCAATGGCGGCGGCGACATCTTCGGCGACGCCGTGGTCATCCGCGACCGCCTGAACACGCAGGCCGACGCCTGGTCCGCCGCCTACCCGGACGAGGACCCGAACCCCGACCCCGGGCCCGGCCCGAACGACGAGGGCGACGACGTCGCCCCGGCCCCGCCGCCGCCCGTCGAGCCCGATGGCCCGAGCGTGGAGTACCCGGACATCGCCCAGACCTATCTCCGGGGTCAGTGGGTCGCGCTCGAGTGGGCGCCCGTCAGCGACGCCCAGCGATACGCCGTTCTGCTCATGGGGCGCGCGGCGGACGGCCAGTGGGCCTACACGGCGCGCTTCGAAGCCGGAAAGGACACCGGCCGGGACACGAAGTACACGTGGCTGAGCACCCGCGAACTCTGCGCCAGGATGCCCGCCGCGACGCGCGGGCAGGCGCTCTACCTTTCGGCCGAGGTCCGTCCCGGCGACGAGAAGAGCCGCGCGCGCCGGGCCCCCGTGCCGCAGCCCCTGACCTGCGCGCCCTGAGCGCCCGGGGCTGCGCCCGACTCAGGGCGTGAAGGTCACGGTCCGACCGCTCAGGCCGCCAGCGGCCGAGCCGTACTCGGTGAACACCGCGCCGTTGCCCGTGTAGCGCACCGGCGCGGCGGACAGACCATCGAGGGTGCGCCGCGGGCCGCTGTTCCCGGCGCCGCCGCGCGACACACCGATCACCGCCGTGGACACACCGACGTCGGAGAACGTGACCGTGATGGAGCCATCGGCCCGCAGTTCGATGCTCACGGTGTTGCCCGCGTCGCCGTTCCACCCGGGCACGGCCGTGTAGGTGATCACGATGCCATCGTCGCCCACGGGGTGATGACTCACCGTGCCGCCCGTCGAGGGGTCCAGGTCGGCGTACAGGGCCGCGATCCTCGGCAGCCCGACCAGGAACCGACCCACGTTGCGCGGTTGCGTGCTCACATCGCCCTGGCCGAACGTCAGGTTTCCGTCTGCGTTGACGAACACGGCGTCCCAGCGGCGCCCGAAGAAGGGAAAGTCGAACCCGAGCGGCACGCGAACGGCGGCGTCGTCGCCGAGCGACAGATACTCGGCGTCCGCGGGGGGCGGGGGCGCCGGATCGTCGGGCGGCTCGGGCGCGACGTCCTCCGGCGGCACGGGGGCGTCGTCCGGCGCGTCCGGCGCATCCGGCACGGGCGGCGCCGCGCCGGCGGCGAACACGAGCGTGCGTCCGGTCAGCGCGAACGGCTGCGCCTGGGTGAACTCCTGGAAGTAGGCCCCCTGCGCCTGCAGCGAGATCGGCGACGGCAACGACGCCAGCGATTGCGGCTGCGCGGCGTTGCCGGCGCCGCCCCGCGAGATCCCCGCCAGGTAACTGCCCGGCGCCACCTGCCCGTAGGCGATCTCGACGCCACCGTCGGCCTTCAGCGTGATGCTCGCCGTGCTCGTGCCGGCGCCCTGGAACAGGCGAACGGCCTTGTAACGGATGGTCATCGTGCCGGCGTCCCCCGGCTGATACGTGACGCTGCCGCCCTTCGAGGGGTCGAGATCGGCGAACAAGGGCGCGATCCGCGGCGCCCCGGTGAGGAACCGGGCTCGATCGCGGGCCGCGGCCTTCGCGTCGGCGGCGCCGAAGGTCACGTTTCCGTCCGAGTTCACGAACACACGGTCGAACGTCTGTCCGGCGAACGGGAAACGGAACCCGAGCGCGACCTCTGCGGTGGCGTCGTCCCCCAGCGCCAGCGCAGTCTCCGCGGGACGCGGCGGCGGGCCGCCCTCGGCCGTGAAGGTGATGGTCTGGTTGGCCAGATCGAACGTCTCGCCATTCCCGAAGACCGTGTACAGCGCACTCAGGCCACCGTAGCCGACGGCGCCCGGCGTGAGCGACGACTCGCCGGCGGCGTTCCCCGCCCCGCCGCGCGACACGCCGACCACATACCCCGTCCCGGAGACCTGGCCGTATGCGAGCGACACACTCCCGTCCGCCTTCAGCGTCACGGCCACCGTGCCCGTGCCGCGCCCGTCGAAGCGCGGGACCGCGTCGTAGGTGAAGACCGCGGTCGTCTGGTCGGGTTTTCCGAAGAGGACCCGACCGCTCGCGGACGGGTTCAGATCGGTGAAGAGCGCCGAGATCCGTGGCGCCCCCGTCAGATGGCGGGCCGCGTCTCGGGCGCCGGTGTTCGTATCGGCGGCCCCGAACGTGAGGTTGCCGTCGGCGTTCAGATAGGCCTCGGGGTAACGCGTCCCGAAGAAGGGAAACTCGAAGCCGAGGTCCACGCGCCGGCTGTCGTCGTCGGTCAGGGCGAGCGTCTGTTCGAACGCGTCGAACCGGTCGTCACACGCGTTGCCGCTGCCGTCCTGGTCGGCGTCCTTCTGATCCGCGTTCACGGCGTCGCGACAGTTGTCGCGCACGTCGCGCACGCCGTCGCCGTCCGTGTCCGTCGGGTCTTCGGGCTTGTACACGACATAGGTCGGATCCTCGGCGAGGCGCGCGGACCCGTAGGCGAAGTACCCATAGCCGTCCTCGCCCCACCCCGTGCCCCAACTGTTGCGCAGGATCCACACGCCGCGCCCGCGGCGGTGCTGGATCGTGTCGTCCCATCCGACGAGCGTGACGATGTGGTTCGTGTAGTACCGATCGCACTCCGTGGAGTCGTAGATGCCGCCCCCATAGCCGGGGATCGACCCGCAGACCGACATCGTGACGCCGATGGCGCCGTACTGATGGATCGCGGCCTTCATCGCCTCGACGTCGCCGCTCTGCACGCTGTTGTACGACTCGATGGTGACCGGCCGCTCGACGTTGCGGCGGCACTGCTGGTCGAACCCGCGATAGGGGTAGTCCTCTTCACGGGCGACGCCCTGCCGCTTCAGAAACTCATAGGCCCAGTAGCCACCGCCGCAGGTGCCGCGGCCGCTGCAGTCGAGCACGTACTGCTCGCTCAGGTTCACGATCTGCCGGTCGGCGACCGCGATCGCGGCCTCCACCGCGCCGATGGTCCCGAACGCCCAGCAGCTCCCGCAGCTCCCCTGTTGCCGGATCGGGGGCATGCCCACGCCGGACTCGCGCCAGTCCCAACGCTCCGGGAGGCTGCCCGTGCGAATCTCCTGAGCCTTCTCCGGTTTGTGTTCGGCCGCATCCGCGGGCTGCTCGAAGCCGGCCAGCGTGTCGAGCTCGAGGTGCGTGATGTCGATGTCCCGCACCTCGTAGCTGAAGTCGTAGGCCTCGATCACACGGCGGTGGTAGGCGAGGCGCCGCGCGCGCTCGGCGTCGTCCGGCGTCGCCAGGGGCGGGCCGGGTTTGAAGTATTTCAGCGCGCTGTCGATGGGCGGATATTCGCCCTCGCCCTCGGGGACGTCGGACTCGGTTCCGGCCGGCAGGTCCTCACCCGCGAGCCGACCCTCGTCGACGTTCGAACAGCCGCTGCTCGCCGCCAGGGCCAGTACCCACGAGGCACTCGACCATCGAAAGATCATGGATGTCTCCTTCAGTGAAAGCTCGGCGCCCGGGTAACTGTGACCCGGAGCGCACGGTGCTCTCGCGCCTAGCATTTGTCATGCCACGAGACCGCCCGCTTCTTCCTGGGCTCCATGGGCTCGAATGACGATGTATTCCGGCGTCGCCCCGCCCGATTCGGGACATCGATGTCCCACCGGCGTGTGCAAGGTGTGCATCCCATGGCACACATTCCGCGGCCCGAGCGCCGCAGAACGAGGCGCCCCGTCCTGGCCCGCGCTTTGCAAAACACCCGACGCCCCATCCACGGGAGATTCCCCATGGCCACGTTCCGACATCCCCTCACCGGCCGCGCCGCGGCGCTCAGCCTTCTCACCCTCGCGCTCGGCGCCTGCGCCGACGTCCCCGCCGAGGCGCCCGACCCCGCCGTGGCGCCGGAGGTCCCCGCCGCCCTCGCCGCGGATCCCTGCGGTGCGGGCGGCTGCGCGCCCAAGATCGACGCTGCGGACTTCGCCGGCATCCCCGGCGCCGGCGTGCAGTTCGTGGACTTTCCGGCACAGAAGAACAGCGCCAATGCCCGTTGGGGCACCGCGTTGAACGACATCGAGGCCCACTTGCCGGCCTCCTACGGCACGACCTACCGCGACGCGGACAAGGTCACGCACGGCCACGAGACCAGCCACGGCATCCACTCGCACATCCGGAACCATCTGAACGACACCGGCCAGCGCGCCAACGGGTTCTACGTGCTCGAGAACCGGGCGGTGCTCGTCGTCGAGCCGAACGTCCGCAAGTCGCAGGTCGGCCCGTTCATCCCGGCCGCCCTGCGCGGTTCGCGCTATGCCACCTATGTCACCGGGCAGGTCGAGTGGGACGACCGGGTGCTCTATCTCTGGGACGAGTGGAACGCCTACATCAACGGCGGCGAGGTCGCGATCGACCTCCAGGGCGCCGGCCTCTGGGACCAGGGCAGCCGCGACGCCGTGGCCGGCCTCCTCGAGTTCTCGGTCTACGCGCTCGCCGTGGGCATGGCCGTCGAACAGCACGACCCGGCCTACTTCCGCGGCAACGCGCAGTTCCGCGAGTTCCTGGCGTTCAACACGCTGCGCGCGATGGATCTGTTCCGCGTCGGCCGCGCCCTCGCGCCCTTCGCGCGCGCGGACCAGGACGCCTACTACGAGAAACTCCGCAACGGCCCCGAGGCCGAGCCGATCCGCGCCTTCGCCGAACGCCTGTTCGGGGCCGCGTTTGCCCGCCATGCGTTGTTCGGGGAGCCCATGCCGGCGCCGGACGAGCCGGACGTGCCCGAGACACCGGACGAGCCCGTCGAACCGGAGCCGCCCGTGGAGCCGGACGTGCCCGTCGAACCCGATACGCCGGTCGAGCCGGACGTGCCCGCAGATCCCGACTCGCCCGTCGAACCCAACGTCCCCGATGAGACCCTGCCCGACGCCGAGGGTGATCTGCCCGACCCGCCGGGCGAGGATGCGGACGCCGACGGTGTCTCCGACGACGTGGACCTCTGTACGCGGACGCCGGCAGGCAAGCGCGTCTGGACCGATGGGGCGTGGCTCGGGTGCGCCGAGGGTGAGCGCCGCGACGGACCGCCTCCGGGGCCGAACGGCCCCGATGTCCCCGACGACCCCAATGTTCCCGATGGCCCCGTGGAGCCCGTCGACTCGGACGCCGACGGCGTCGTCGACACCGAGGACGTGTGTCTCGGCACCGCCGCCGGGGCCCGGGTCTGGGGTCAGGGTCTCTGGAAGGGTTGTGCGGGCGGGCAACACGCCAACAACACACACTCCGCCGGTCCCGACGCCGACGGAGACGGTGTCCCCGACGCCGACGATCGTTGCGGCGGCTCCCCCGCGGGCCGACCGGTGTGGCGCGAGGGCGACTGGCTCGGCTGCGCGGGCGGTCAGCGGAAGGGCTGAGCGTCGGCGCGGCTCACGGCGCGTCGCGACAGCAGCGGAAGCCGACGTCCGGCCCCCGAAAGTCTGCCGCGGCGCGCACACCCGCGGCGCACACGAGGTCGGACTCGCGGTGGTGCTCGGCGAGAATCCGCCACCCGCCCCCCTGGTACGTGATCGTGTCGTCGGCCCACTCCCAGAGGTTGCCCGTCAGGTCGAAGACACCCGCCTCGCTGACACACCGCGGGAACGCGCCCGTCGGCGCCTCGCTCGTCGCCGCCGCCCCGGGCGCCGTGTAGACCTGACGCAGATTGCAGGCGCCGCCGTCGAACTCGGATCCGAAGGTCCAGTCGAAGCGATCCGGCCCGCCGCAAGCGACCGTGAGCTCCTGCGCGGAACACAGTCTCCAGCCGATGCGCTCACAGGCGCCGCGCGCCTCCGGGCCGCTGATGGTGTGCCAGGGCCGCACGCCCGCCCGGCTACACGCGTCGGCGCTCCCGTCGAAGGGCGGCCCACCGGCTGCGGACTGTGCACCGGGGAACGCTGCGCGGTCCGTGGCTTCGGGATGGCTCGCCTCGTAGCGAAAGATGTCGACGGCGCCCACCCGGACGCTCGACGGCTCGCCGGGACATCCCGGCGCGGGCCCGGGCGCCGCGGCGTCGGGTTCGATGGGCGGCGCCTCCTCGGCGTCCGGCGGGGGGACCGACGCGTCGACGGGTGACGGCTCGACCCGCGCATCGGGGGGCGGCGACTCGGCATCCGGCGGCGCGTTCGCGGCATCCCGCGGCCGCGGGGGTCGTGTGGGTGGGGCCGCCGGCTCGGCGTCGGGCTCCGGTGACTCGGGACGAACGGGTACACCCGGCTCATGGGGGCCGCACGCGCACTCCATGAAGAATCCGTCCCCGCCACAGACCGACGTCCGCTGATTTCCATCGGGGCAGGTGCACGGCTTCACGTCGCCGAGTCGGCACGGCTCGGCCGCCTTCTCCTCGGTCGAGAGACCCGGATCGGCCTCGCAAGCCAGAGCGAGCATCCCGGCCATGACCAGGGGGAGAGTCTTCGGGTTCGACGGGCGCATGAGCGTCAGCCTGTCGTGTTCTCGAAGGCGGGGGAAGCCCATCATTGGATTTCGATCGTCATGTCGGCGGTGGTGTTCACGTTTCCCGCGGCGTCGCTCGCTTCGATCCGGAACGTTCGACGCCCCGTGCCGATCCGGACGCTCCAGAGGCGCTCGTCGCCGATGACCTCGCAGTTCACGTACGTCGACGTGCTCGGGCAGCCATACCGATTGCCATTGAACGACCACACCAGCTCGCTGCGTGTGACGCTCGACACATCGCGGACGAGCGCCGAGACCGAGACCACGCCGTTCGCCGGCCAGGTCTCGCCCGGCGACGGCGAGACCACCTCGATCCGGGGCGGTTCGACGTCGCGGACGGCGCGCACGTCCACGGTGCGCGGCGGCGTCGTCGTCGCGTTGCCCGCCGTGTCCAGCGCGCGAATCGAGAAAGCCCGGGGCGCAGCCGCGCCGACCAGCACGGTCCAGCGCCGACGCGCGCCGTCGACCGCGCAGCTCACGTTGGTCTGTTGCGTGGGACACGGATAGTCTTTGCCGTTGAAGTCCCAGTGCAGGCTGACGTCGCCCAGACCCCCGTCGTCGACGACGTCCGCTTCGATGACCACCTGGGTGTTCGGGGGCCGGACGGCGCCCTCCTCCGGGGAGAGCAGCGTCACGCTCGGCGGCGTCGCGTCGGCGGGCGGGGGCGGTACCGGGGACCGCGTCCAGGCGTCGACCTGGGATTGCAGGTCCGCCACGAGGCCGGGGACGTCTCCGAACAGATCGTCGCCGCGCGCGTTCAGGTAGTAACCGCTGTTGATGCGCAGGACCGCGCCGCGCACATCGTCGAAGACCGGCCCGCCGGAGTCGCCCGGACACAAGTGGGCGGTCGCGTCCCCTTGCCGGAAAGTGGCCTTCCGCTTGAGCCAGTCGGTGTGGGTCCCCCGCTGGGTGCAGCCATAACCGAAGACGGTCAGAGAGGCGCCGTCGGCGGGCCGGGCGGTGGCCAACGGCGCCGGCGTCGCGACCTCGGGCGGGACGGAGACGCCGAGTTGCATCAGCGCGATGTCGTCTGCGCCGAGTTCGGTGCTGTAACTCCGGAAGCGCGTGATGGAGTAGGCCTGTTCGCTCCCGTCCGCCGCTTCGATGTAGAACTGACCGCGTCGGCCCGGCTCGGGCTCGCTGCCGAAGTTCACGCAGTGGGCGGCGGTGATCACGACGTCCGGCGAGACCAGCGTGCCCGTGCACCCCACGGACAGTTTGCCGACCTCGGGACGGCTCTGCGTCCGGACGCCGTCCTGGAGTTTTTCGGTCACCGGGTCCGTGTCGCTCGCCGCCGACGGTCCGTCGGTTCGTGGCGCTCCGGCCGGCGTTGCGGGCGAGCAGGCGGTCGTGGACAGCAGGAGCAGAGCATGGCGGCAGGACAGTCGCAGAGTCACGATGACACCTTGCGGCGCCGGCCGAAGCCGAGGCCGAGCAGGAGAAAGAGCGGCAGGGGCGTGCTCGCGCACCCGAAGGTGTCCGAGCCTCGGTCTTTCACACCTTCCGGTCGCGGGCTGTCGTCGTCCGCGCCCGCCGCCTCCGGCGCGCATTCGAGCCCGGCTTCGTCCGCCACCTGCAACCGACATCGCCCGTGTCCACCGATGTCGAGGGTGCACCCCAATCCGGCGGGACAACAGTGCGCCGCGTCGCAGGCCACCGTGCAATAGCCCGGCTCGACGAGCGTGCCGTCGAGCACCACGGTGTCGACGCAGGCGAGACCCACCTCGCAGGCCGGACGGCCGGGCGCGAAGACACAGGGTGAACCCAGGGTCGGCGGCGCGCCCTCGGGCACGACCGGCGCCTCGGGCGCGGTCTCCGTCCCGGGCGTCAAGATGCGACAGGCCATCCCATCGGGGTCGATGGCCACGCAGGCGGCGCCGGGCCCGCAGTCGTCGCCGGCGCAGGTCCGCGTGCAATACCGCCGGCCCGCGTCCGCCAGGCAGATCAGCCCCACGGCACATCGGCCGTCGCTCGCGCAGGCCTCGCCGGTGCGCGGCAGACCGTTCTCCGCCCGGATGCAGACCTGCCGCCCGCTCGCGAGGGCCGCACAGGCGAACCCTTCGGAACACAGCCCATCGGCGCCGCAGTCCTGCACGCAGTAGTTCTCACCCGCGTCTGCGATGCAGCGCAGTCCGGCGGCGCAGCCGTTCGACCGACCGCAGGTCTCGCCCACGCCGGCAAGTCCGGGGCGGTCGTCCCGACCCCGGGCGCAGGCGGACTGGCCGCCGGCGAGGGGCGCGCACCAGTATCCTTCACCACACTCGGCGTCGTCCGAGCAGGCGCGGGAGCAGAACGTGGCGCCCGACCGATCGGTGATGCACATCAACTCGGGCGAACACTCCGCGCTCGTGCAATCCTCGCCGAACAGACCGGGGTCCGGGGCCGGGCCCGGGGCCGGCGGCGAGGGCTCGTCGGGCTCGGTACCGGGCGACGGCGGCGGCAGGTCCTCGGGGCGCGGTGCCGGTTGGCCCGTCGCATAGAGGGCGCAAGCGCCGGCGATGTCGTCGGCGGACAGCGTCCTCGGGTTGGGGTCGCCGGGACCGACCGAGGGCCACATGGTGGCATCGGGCACGCCGCTGTGATTCAACCCCAACGCGTGACCGACCTCGTGGGTCGTCACGGAGGCCAGGTCGGTGGCGTCGGCCCCGCCCGCGGGCGCGCCGTCGAACTGCGCCCACCGGTGCCAGACCCCGTTGAACTTGATGTCGGCGTCGCTCATCGCGTCGCCCCACCCGCCCCACATCGTCATCGTGATGGCGAGGGTGTCGCCCGAGTCGTCCCAGAAGTCGTTGAGAAACGTGACGACGTTCTCGCCGTCGTCCACGCCCCACCCGCGGTTCTGCGTCCGCCCGGCGTACTGCCATCGCATGCTGGAGCAAGGGAGCACGTTCCAGGCGTTGAAGCCCATCTGGATGCCTTCCAGGGACTCCGCGTCCGTGAGGTCGTCGCTCAGCGTCGCGTCGACCACGTACGGCACCGGGATCTCGTCTCCGCTCCAGGACACTCCCATGAGATCGTAGGCGGCCGCGGGGGGGGCCGCGAGCACGAGCGCCGCCAGACACGCGCGCTTCACGGGCGCACCGTGGCCGACGGCGTCACGACCCGGTCGCCGCTCGCCTGACGGATGCGGTCCACGAGCGCCGCCAGCGGAAACCGCGCCCGCGGATCGGGGCGGGCCAGACGCACCGCGGCCGCTTCGTCCGGCCCCGGTGGCGCCCGGACGGTCCGGCTCGCGTCGACCCCGGCGGCGGCCCGGGTCGCGGTGAGCTCACCCGTCTGCGGATCCGCCGCGATGGTGAACTTGCCGAGCGCCATGCCGGCCACCACCAGGCGGCCGTCCCCGGCCCGCTCCAGGAAGACCAGCACCCGCTCGCCGGGCTCGAAACGGGCGGCGCCGTCGACGCGGTGATGCCGGGGTTCGCCCCCGATCCAGGCCGTGCCCCCGGGCTGCACCAGCGTGAGCGAGTGTTCGCCGCTCGGGCCGGCGACATCCTGCTCGACGGCCAGGGTCGTCTCGGTGACGAGCCGGAGCGCCCGGCCGGTCTGTTCGACCCGCACGGACTGCCCGGTGACACGGGCCAGGACCACGCGCTCGGCGCGCTGCGCCAGGCCCTCGATGCCCCGATCGACGATCGTCGTCGCCCTTGCGACGGACACCGTAGCGACCGCGAAACACACGAACGCGGCGAGTATTCGGGCGAAAGTCATCATCGGTCAGTTCATGAAAGTTTCGGTCCAGTAGTAGGTGCCCCCACACACGTCCAGACCGACGCCGATGCGATCGAATGCGCCCATGATGTTCCGGTGGTGGCCGGGGCTGTTCATCCACATGTCATGGACACCCTCGGGCGTGGAGGCACCGTACGCGACGTTCTCGCCCCATCCGGAGAACACACCGCCCTGTCGCCGCATCCGGTCGCCGGGGTCGGAGCCATCGGAGCCATCGTGCCCCATGTACCCGCGCCGACACTGGTCCTGGCTGTGCAGCCGCGCCGCCTGAACCGCCGCGGGGTCGCAGGCCAGCGCCCCCAGACCGTTCCGCGCCCGGGACGCGTTGACGAGGTCGACGACACGCGCCTCTTCTGCCGTGCCGCAGCTCCCCGGCGGGACGGGCGATGGCGAGGGGTCCGGCGGCGGGTCGTCGCCGCCGCCCTCGGGCCCTGCCCCACGGCCGCCGCAATCATACCCGGTCGAGGCATCCACCCAACCGCAGGGCTCGCCGGACCAGGCGCAGTCCCAGACGACGAGCACTCCGTTGTCGCAGTACCGCAGGAGCGACCCCTGGCACTCACCGATGAAGTCGATCCCCTGACAGGGGCCGGCGTCCGCCGGGGGAGCCTGCGTCGGCGGCGCCGGCGGCGGGGGCTCGGAGCCCGGGTCGGCGGGACCGGGCTCGACGGGCTCGTCCCGACCCGAGGGCGGCGCGCCGGCGTCCGCCATGGGGATCTCCTCCGGCGCGGTGGGGTCCACCCGCTCGGGCCGCGTGTCGTCGGGCCCGACCGGCTTCGACGGGGGCGCGGCCCCGCCCGCCCCGTCGGTCGCCCCCTCGGGCGGCGCGGGCGCGACGGCGGTGCCGCCGCGGCCCTCGACCTCGGCGTCCGCGCCGGAACCGACCGGTGTGTAGACCTCGGCGCACCCTGCCAGGAGCACGAGCAAGGCGAGCGAGACGTGGGACATGGAGAGCACCATCGGTTGCATACCCGGCGGAGAGAGCATCAACCGTGCCAACCCCGACCGGATGCGCCGTCGACCGAAGTTCGTCAGCGGAGCGGGACCTTCGTGTCTCGCTTTGTGCTCGAACGGTCCCAAACCCCTCAGTCGCGCTTCAGCGCATCCCGCCGCAGCCACCACGCCAGCACGAGCGACCCGGCCAGGAGCGTCCCCATCAGCGAGAACGCCCGCGGCTGAAGCGCGCCCGACGCGTCGAAGACCTCGGCGGCGAAGTAGCTGACCATCAGCAGGGGCGGGATGTACCCCAGCAGCGAGCCCCAGAAGTGATCGCGGAAAGACACGCGCGACACCCCCAGAAAGCCGTGCAGCGCCTGGGGCATCCAGAAGATCAACCGCAGCACGAAGACCGTGCGCAACGCGTGGCGCGCCAGGGCGGCGTCGTAGCGATGGAACCGCGCCGGGATGCGCGCCGTCACCCAGTCCCGGGCCAGGAACCGCGCGAACGAGAAGCCCACGACACTCGCCGCCATCGTGCCGATCATCGACAGCGCGAAGGCCGTGGGCCAAGGCCACAGCAGCGGCGCCGCCACGATGAACACCGTGCCCGGCACCCCGAAGGGCTGCAGCAGCGTGTAGGCCACGACGAAGGCGACGTAACCCCAGACGCCCAGGTCCACCACGGCCTGTGCGAAGGTCCGCGGCTCGGCCATCAGCGCGAACACGCCGCCCCACCAGGCCGCCGCGAGCAGCGCGAGCACCGCGCCGAGCACGAGCCAGCGCACGGTGCGGAGCGAGATGTTGGGCGGTGACGACATGGGCGCACCGTGACGTGCCGCGCGTCGGGCGTCAATCCGCCGGAAAAGCGACATCGCCGGCGCCCCTGCGACCGATTGCCGCAGCCCCCCCGGGCCCGAATGGGCGCATGCTCCGCGCGCGGTCGTTTCGGGCCGCTGAAAATCGAGGCTCTCCATGAATGCCGTCGTGTCCCGGCCCCGCCCCGAGGCGTGGCTCCTCACCGTCGACGCCCGCCGGATCGGGCGTGTCCACCTGGTCGCCGCCGCCCTGGCCCTGGGCGCCGGGCTCGTCGCCGCGCTGGGCATCCAGGCCGAGCGCCTGACCACGGGGCCCACCCTGCTCGGCCCCGAGGGCTTCGTGCGGCTCTCCGCCGCGCACGGGCTGCTCATGGTGCACCTGCTCCTCGTGCCCGCCCTGCCCACGGTGCTGGGCAATCTCCTGCTCCCGGCGCAGCTCGGCCTCGAGAACGTCGCCTTCCCGCGGCTGAACCGGGCCAGCCTTTGGCTGTTCCTCGCCGGCGCCGGCGTCGCCCTGGGCGGCCTCGCGGGCGGCGGCCTGCAGCACTGGGCGTTCGACACGCAGCTCGGCGCCGTCGCCCCGACGCCCACCCTCTGGGCCATGCTGGGCGTGCTGATGCTCATGGTCTCGGCCATGCTCACGGGTCTGAACTTCCTGGTCACGATGCACATCCGGCCGAACGCGGCGCCCCTGTCGCTCTTCGCCTGGGGGCTGCGGCTCATGGCCTGCGTGCATCTGCTCGCGACGCCGGTCTTTGCGCTCACGGCCACGATCGTCGTGGGGGAGCGCTGGCTCGGCGTGGGCCTCTTCGACCCGGCGCTGGGCGGCGACCCGGGTCTGTATCGCCAGTTCGCCTGGTTCGCCGGCCACGCCACCCTGACGGCGGCGCTGCTGCCCGCAGCCGGCCTCGCCCTTGACCGCCTGTCCGCGGCCGCCACCCGCCCCACGGGCACCCGCCGCTTCGCGGTCGGCGCGCTCGTCGCCCTGGCCGTGCTCGGCGTGTCCAACTGGGGCCAGCACCTGTTCATGCGCGGCCAGTCGGACGTCGCCACCATGGTCTCCAGCCTCTTCGGCCTGCTCGCCGTGGTGCCCGCCACGGGCCTGGTGCTCCACGGCCTGCGCACGCTGGTCCGCGGGGGCGTGCGGTTCACGGCGTCCGCCCTGTGGGCCACGGCGTTCGTGCTCCTCTTCGCCGGCGGCACGGTGGCCAGCCTGCTCATGGCCACCGCGGGGACGGGCGGCCTGCTCGCCGCCAGCACGTTCTCGGCGGGGCAGCTGCACACCTTCGTGGCCGGCGGCGTGATCTTCGCCTTCATGGCCGGCCTGCACGGCGCCTGGCCGGAGATCACGGGCCGCACGGACGAGCCGGAGCCCCCGGGCGCCCGCATCGCCGCAGGTCTGTCGTTCGTCGGCGCGTCGCTGGCGTTCCTGCCCATGTTCGTGGCCGGGCTCTCGGGCATGCCCGGGCGCATGAGCGATGCCCTGCCCTCGCAGCCGGGCCTGCACGGCGTCGCCTTCATGGGTGGCCTCGCCCTGGCCGCCGGCCTCGCGCTGGCCATCTTCGGCCTGTGGTGGACGCGCGGCGCCGCCCCGCGACACGAACCCGCCGTTGTGATATGACGCCGCGCGCACGCTGCCCCAGCGCGCGCTCCGAGGTCTCCATGAAACATCCCGCCGCTCCCCGCCTTCTCGCCGTTCTCCTGCCCCTCGCCCTCTCCGCCTGCGGTTCGCCCGACTCGGGCCCCGAGACCGCCCCCGAGGCCCTGCGCCAGGCCCTCGAGCCCGTGTACGTCGACGGCGCCGCCGCCTGGCGTGACGAGGCCGACACGAGCTGCCTGGTCGTCCTGCGGGACGTGGGCCGCGTCGCCCCGGCGAACGGCGGCCCCTTCACCTGGCGGGGCCAGGTCGACGTCGACGCCGCCCGCCTCTCCGACGGCGACCGCGTCGAGGTCATGTACCGCACGCTGGAGACGCAGGCCGCCTTCTACGCCGTGTCGACGACCTCCCCCGACCCCGACGCGGGCCGATACGCGTTCGTGCTCGACCACTTCACGCCCAGCGCGGGCATGAGCTTCACGAGCCTGAACCGGACGGAGATCGATCTCATCCCGTACGTCGTTCGGGCGGACGGTACGCGGGTCTTCGACCACAACCGCGTCGCGCAGCCCCTGGACAACTACGCCCTGCGCGCCTCGAACGGCTGGACCATCGCCGCGGACGACACCTGCCGCCCCGACCAGCCCGCCGCCGTGCCCGAGTACGCGCTCACCTACCCGGACTTCGAGGAGTCGCTCAGCGACGGCCCCGTCGTGGCCGGCGGTGCGCTGCGGGTGAGCTACGACG
Organism: uncultured Myxococcales bacterium; assembly: GCA_903847385.1. Lineage (GTDB taxonomy): Bacteria > Myxococcota_A > Bradymonadia > UBA7976 > UBA1532 > CAINDO01. Next base: position 4,027 of record CAINDO010000393.1, on the reverse strand, counting down.
CCCGCCGCCTGCGCGAGACGCAGTCCTGCCTGGGCAGCCAGGGGCCGGCCTCGTCCACGACCGTCGTCGCCGAGTGGCGGTTCGACCAGGGCCCCGTGCAGAGCGCCCCGGTCGAGACCTACGTGCAGTCCTCGGGGTACGCCTGCCCCGGCCAGACCCCGCCCTGCGTGCGCGTGGAGACGCCCGAGCTCGTGCTCGACGTGCCCGCGGACGCCACCAGCGTGGCCCTGTGGTTCCACTGCGTGCCTGGCTTCAGCCAGGGCGCGCCGGCGAACTGGAAGTACGACAGCGACTTCGGCGCCAACTACGTGCTGCCCGTGGTCGACGCCGCCGCGCACGTGCCGTGGGCCGGCGGGTGGGCGCTCTACAACGCCCGCGCCGGCCGCGAGCTAGCGCTGCCCGACCCGCTGCTCTGGCACGGCTTCACCAACATGGGCATGGCCATCGAGGCCCGGGCCTACGCGCCCGGCGTCACGGACGTCGCCGCCCCCGTCGACGGCGCGCTGACCGCCTTCGTCGAGTCCGACCTGCACGAATGCACGCCCGGCGGCCCCCTGACCCGCCAAGCCCTGCCCCCCGCCGCCGTCCACGCCGGCCCCTACGGCGCCGACCACCTGTACCGCTGGGGCATCGAGAGCACGCTGTCGCGCTGCCCGCCGGGCCAGTACCGCTACCGGTTCCTGTTCTCGCTCGACGCCGGCCGGACGGTCAGCCCCCTCGGCGCCGTCGAGGACACGACCGACCCGCTGACCGCGACGACGTGGCGGACGATCACGAGCAGCGCGCCGGGGAACTGAAGCGGGAGCGAACGCGGAACCCATGACCGCCCTCGACGCCCTCGTCTCCACCTTCACGCTCGCGCTGCCGGCGGTGTTCTTCATCGTCGACCCGATCGGCGTCGTGCCCGTGTTCGTCGCGATGACCGGTCGCGACACCCCGGAGAAGTGCCGCGCCATGGCCCGGCGCGCCTGCCTCACCGCCGCCGGGGTGCTCGTCTTCTTCGCGTTGGGCGGCGGCCTCATCTTCCGGGTGTTCGGCGTCACCCTGCCCGCGTTCCGCGTCGCGGGCGGCCTGCTCCTGCTGCTCACGGCGCTCGACATGCTCCGCGCCCAGCACCCCACCACCAAGACGACCGAGGCCGAGACCCAGGCCGGCTCCGAGTCCGAGGACATCGCGGTCGTACCCCTCGCGCTGCCCCTGCTCGCCGGGCCGGGGGCCATCGCCACCGTGATGGTGCTCATGGCCGAGAGCGGTGGCGGCCTCGAAGCCGGGGCGGCCGTGGTCGCCGCCATCCTGCTCACCCTGGGCGCGACCTACGCCGTGCTCCGCAGCGCACACCACGTCAAGCGCGTGCTGAAGACCACCGGCATCGCCATCCTCGAGCGTATCTTCGGCCTGATCCTGGCCGCCATCGCGGTCCAGTTCGTGTTCGAGGGCGCCAAGGCGCTCTGGCGCGCTTGAGCGCGCGGGCTTCGTGGCTCGACGCGACCACTCGTCGACGGAGACCGAAACTCTGGTTTGCATGATCACCATGCGATCACGCGTTCGACCAAACTCTGGTTCGCATGATCACCATGCGATCACGCGTTCGACCAAACTCTGGTTTGCATGATCACCATGCGATCACGCGTTCGACCAAACTCTGGTTTGCATGATCACCATGCGATCACGCGTTCGCGAAAAGTCTGCTTCGCATGATCACCATGCGATCACGCGTTCGCGAAAAGTCTGCTTCGCATGATCACCATGCGATCACGCGTTCGACGTTCGCCGCCGCCGCTCACGCGTCACGCAGGAAGGCCTGAAGGGCCAGGAACTCCTCGGGTTTGAGCGTGTCGAAGGCCATGCCCACGCGCGGCCACTGACCGGGCGTGGCCTCGTGCCAGCACACGTGGACGGGCGCCTCCAGCGCCGCCTTCAGCCCCGGCAGCGAGACGATGAGCGTGCCGGCCGCCTCGGCCGCGTCCACGGGGTCGTCCGTCGCGACGCGCGCCCCACCCACGCTGAGGTCCTGCACGCTCACCCGGTGGCTGCGCCCCGCGAAGACCAGCACCGCCGCCAGGTGGCACGGGTGCCGCGCGAAGCGCCGGTGCCCCGCCACGGCGACCTCGGCCGCGTCCGCCCCGCCCGACGGACGCGACGCCGCCAGATCGTCGAGCAGGTCCTCGAGTTCTTCCGCGCTGAGCGTCGCTCGGGCCATGGAGAGAACATCGTCACGGATGGCGGAGGCGCAAGGTGGGGCCTCAGGGGTCGTCGGTCAGCACCCGGAAGCCCGGGTGCGCCCGCTCCCACGCCCGAATGCTCGCCCACATTCGCGTCTGCGCGACCCACGCGCGCTCGGTCGCCAGGACGAGGTCGCCGTGCAGGTCCTCCTCACGGGCCACCGCGCGATTTCCGGGGGCCAGGTAGACGCCGAGGAAGCCGAGCAGGTCGTGCCCGTTGCAGAGTTGCGCGTCGTCGACGGCGGGCAGCGCCTGGACCTCCGCCACGAGGTCGCGTTCGCCGGCCAGCGCCTGAGCCTGGCTGTAGTTCAGCACGGCGTGGACGGCACGGGCAAGCGATGGCAGCCAGTCGGCGTCCACGCAGTCGTCGTAGCGGCCGAACGGTTCGATCTGGCCTTTGGTGGAGCCGCGTCCGGGCTTCTTGAAGGCAAGGCTCTCCAATCTCGCGCGGACTTTGAGCCAGCGCAGGCCGCCCATACCGCGTCCGTGGCGGAAGAGCCTCGATCGCGTCGACTCGCGCCACCGAGCCTCGTCGTCTGCGTTGGTCGCGCCCTTCGCGTGTCGCACCATCTTCTCGAGCGCGGGTGTGCCGAGCAGCGTCGTCTCGAGGTCGTGGCCATCCGTGAGGATCACGTCCGGGGACTCTGCGAGGCCCAGCGCACCCGGCAACCGGTCGAAGTCGGCGTCGACGACGGCCAGAAATCGAACATCGGTCTGCGCGCGGGACGCCTCGAGCTTCTGAATCACCGCCGCGCGGCCCCCCTGCCCGTGTTCGCGGAGGAGGCAGTCCTCATGGCGGTAGATCTGCCAGAAGGCGCAGTCGGGCCCCGCCTCGACGAGCAGCGTCACCGTCCGGCGGGCGGCGTTGAACACCTTCGACTCGACGATCGGGTCGACCGGACGCGCCCCGAAACGACGCTCGACCTCGGTCACGGGGCCTCGCCGAGGCGCACCATCACGTCCACCCGGCTCTCCGGGACGATGTAGGGCGAGTGCGTGGCCAGCACGAAGTCCAGGTTCGACAACTGCGCGATGGCGGCCACGTCCTCCAGGAAGTCTTGTTGCCACGTCACGTGCAGCGAGAGCTCCGGCTCGTCGATGAGGACCATCGTGTTCGGCGCGGCCTCGAACAGAAGCTCGTGGAGCAGGACCATCTCGTGCTGCTCACCCGAGGAGAGCTGGTCGAGGCGCAACGTGCGACCGTCGGCGGTGACGACGTCGTAGCCCGACTCGACGTTCAACCGGACCTGCTTCGGACGGAGCTTGCGGTTCAGACTTGCCAGCAGACGCTCCGCCTTGCCGGCGATGAGCGCGAAAGGCGCGAGCTTCTTCTCCCGGTCGCCGAGGATCACGTGGAACGTGCCGCGCTGTTGCTCGGTCAGCTTCGTCTCGTCCGGGTGCTCGGGAGGGTCCTCGAGCAGGCCGATGTTCCGAAGGCGAGTCTCTGTGTCGCGGAGCGCCAGGCTCTGCGCCTGCAAGTCGGCGAGCGAGGGCGGATTCTCGGCGACCTCGAACAGGCGCTTTGGGAGACTCGCGTCCAGCTCGGTCGAGAGGCGACGGTACTGACTGTCACTCTCGCGAATGACGGCAGCGAGTTTTTCGCTCAGGTGCTCGACCATGAGGCGTGTCCGGTTTGGCGCTCGGTGCCAAGCGGCATCGTCGTCGGGCGCGCGGTCGACAAAGAGGCGGTCAGTTCGGACGTATCGGAGTTCGGGCAGCGATTCGCGAAAGGCCCGGAGGAATTCGTGCTCGGGTCGCCGCGCCCATTCTTCGGTGCCGCCTTCTGAATGTAGGGCGCCTTGGGC
>CAINDO010000392.1 GCA_903847385.1 uncultured Myxococcales bacterium | reverse complement strand
GCGACCGGCGCGACCGCATCGTGCATCTATGTGCCGCCTCCGGGCGCGGCCGATGCCATCCTTGAGGCGATCGACGCGCAGATCGAACTGATCGTCTGCATCACCGAGGGCATCCCGGTGCTCGACATGGTCAAGGTCAAGGCCGCCCTCGTGGCGTCCGGCAGCCGGCTCATCGGGCCGAACTGCCCGGGCATCATCACGCCGGGCGAGTGCAAGATCGGCATCATGCCCGGTCACATCCACAAGCCCGGCCGCATCGGCGTCGTCAGCCGCTCCGGCACGCTCACGTACGAGGCCGTCGGCCAGCTCACGGCCCTCGGCATCGGCCAGAGCACCTGCGTCGGCATCGGCGGTGACCCGGTCAACGGCACCGACTTCATCGACTGCCTGAGCGCCTTCAACGCCGATCCGGACACGGACGCGGTCATCATGATCGGCGAGATCGGCGGCAACGCCGAAGAGAAGGCCGCCGCTTATGTCGCCGAGCACATGAAGAAGCCCGTCGTCGGTTTCGTCGCGGGCAGCACGGCGCCTCCGGGCCGCCGCATGGGCCACGCCGGCGCGATCATCAGCGGCGGCAAGGGCACGGCCAAGGACAAGTTCGCCGCCTTCGAGGCCGCGGGCATCAAGGTCTGCGACACGCCGGCCGTGCTGGGCAGCACGCTCAAGTCGGTGATTTGATCCCGGTCGAGCTCGACTCCCCGGCCGCGCGGGCCGCCTTCGAGGCCGCCCGCGCGCTCCATCTTTCGCCGCCCCGGCACTACCACGACTTCACTCACGTGGAGGCGTGCCTGCGGGGGTGGGCACGGCACCGCGCGCTCTGGGCGCAGCCCGCCGAGGCCTACTGGGCCTTCGTGTTTCACGACGCCGTATACGTCTGCGGCGCACCGGACAACGAGGCGCAGAGCGCGCTCGCCGCGCGGTCGCACCTGGCGTCGCTGTCCGGCCTCGACCTCGACGCCGTCGCGGCGCTCATCGAGAAGACCGCCCTGCACGCCGACCCGCGCATGCCGGGTCTCGCCGACGACTGGTCCGCAGACGCCCGTCTCTTCGTGGACATCGACGCAGGGATTCTCGGTGCGCCACCCGTGGACTACGACCGGTATGCCGCACAGATCCGGGCCGAGTATGCGTTCGTGCCCGCGGACCTGTATGCGACGGGGCGCGGGCGTTTCCTGCGCGCGATGCTCGGGCGGTCCCGGCTCTTTCTCTCGGACGCCCTCTCGCCGCTCGAGGCCCGGGCCCGCGAGAACCTCGAGCGGGAGTGTCTCAGTCTCGGCGCCTGAGGCGTCGGCGGCGTCTCGTCAGGCCGACCGCGGTCAGCATCAGCGCGAGCCACGGCGCAGCGCTCTCGCCCCCGACGGTCCGGCACGCGCAGCCCTGCCCGCGGGCGACGCGGTCGTCGTGCGTCTCGGCGGCGTCGGGGGCGGGCGCGGCGTCGCGCGACGCATCGCCGGCCTCCGTCGAGGGGGCGTCCACCGACACGGTCGCCCGAGCGTCGGCCGCGGGGCTCAATGCGTCGGGCGGGTCCACGTCGGGCGCGGCGACGTCCGGCAGAGCGCCGTCCCCGGGCACGGCCGCGTCCGAGATGACCGAAGTCGCGTCGGGGTTCGCGATGGGTCGGGCGTCGGCGATGGGCGGTGCGGCGTCCGGGTTCGG
>CAINDO010000391.1 GCA_903847385.1 uncultured Myxococcales bacterium | reverse complement strand
TGGCATCCCGGCCTTCGAGTCCGAGTTCCTCGAGACCGCCCCGGACCACTATGAGATGGTCGTGACCCCGAGCGTTCAACACTCCGCCCAAGGGAGCTGCGGCGGTCGGGGCTCGGACCTGATCCTCGCCTTCACGGCCCCCGCCGCGGGCGAGTGGACATTCGCCGCCGACACCGGCGGAGCGTATCCCTGGGTCGTTTACGCCCGCGAGACCTGCGATGCCCCCGAGACTGAGTTGGGCTGCGCGGGCTCGGACGCCATCATCCTGCCCGCGGACATCGCGCCCGGCGCCGGCGAGCCCCGCGTCTTGGGGGACGGCGTCGTTCGCCTGGCGCTCGAGGCGGGTGAACGGGTGTACCTGGTGGCCGACGCCGAGTTTCTGTTCGCCGGATGTGGGGTCGTGGGGTTCGGCGGCGGCTGCGGCTGGTCGGATGGCCCGTACAGCGCCATGACCCTGCTGGCCACGCGGTCGGATGCCCCCTCGCCGCCGAGCATCGTCTCCGCCCGGGTGACTAGGCACGGCGGGGTGAATCTGGTGGTCGAGCTGGAGGTCGCGGACGCCGACGCGGACGCCCTCGGCGTCGAGGTGACCGGCACCCACCGGGGGGGTCTCCCGGTGCTCGCCGATGGACGCCCGCTCGACGGGCTCGCGCTCCCCGTCCCCACCCTGCCCGGCCACACCCTGCGCTCCGGGCGCGTCCTGCTGCGGGACACCATCGCGGACCACCTCTCCCTCGTCGCGCGCGACGCGCACGGCGGCCACAGCGCCCCCTTCGAGTTCGACGTCGGCCCCCGGGTTTTCGAGGGCGTGGGCGACGCCTGCGACCCGAGCCTGCCCTCGGAGTTCACCTGCGGCGACGGCGGCGTCTGCACGTGGCGCGGCGACGCCGCGACCTGCGTCGGGGCCGAGCCGCCGACGCTGATCGCCGCCCGGGTCCTGCGCGACGCCGGCACCCTGCTGCTCGAGGTGACCGGGACCGACATCAACGGAGAGGACTACCCGGCGGCCTACGTCGAGCTCCTGACCGACGCCGACGACACCCCGCTCCGGGTCGGCCCGGTGCGCGCCACGGAGCTCGTCGGCGACGAGATCGACACACTCTGGGGTGGGGTGGGTCCTTGGCCGCTCACCCGCCTGTACACCCTCATGGTGGACCGCGCGCCGTTCGAGGCGGCCTCGGCCCCCGAAGCCACGCGCGCCCGCGTGACGTGGGTGGATCGCAGCGGTCTGACGAGCGCGCCGCTGATCGTCCCCCTGACGGACCCCACGCCGCGCGCACCCGGCCAGGGCTGCCGACCGGACGCGCTGGGGGGCGCCTGCGCCGAGGGGTCCACCTGTGTCCTGTATTCGACTTGGGGTGTCCACGTCTGCGAGGATCCGCGCCCGCCGACGCTCTTGCGCGCCGAGGCCGGGCGGGCGCCGGACGGCCGCCTGACGCTCGCGCTCGAGATCGCCGAGGGCGCGCATCCGCTCCAGTTCGTCACCATCGAACGACTCGACGCCCGCGGCGAGCTCATCCCCCTGCCCTCGCCACCCCGCCGTGAGTTCCAGATGCTGATGGCCACCGATGGTCTGCTCGTGGAGGGCGTCTGGCACTTCGCGCTCCGCACGCCCCTGGACCTGGACACGGAACCCGAGACCGGCGGCCTGCGCCTCACGCCGTACGAGAGCGTCATCACCCAACCCCTGCTTCCGGTGGACGTGCCCATCGTGCCGCTCGTGCCGCAGGCCGAGGGCGCCGACTGCGACCCGCTCGCGGTCCGCAACGTGTGTGACCGCGACCTCACCTGCCCCGCCGACACCCTCCGCTGCACCCGCCCCTGACCCGCCTCCGTGTCAGGAGACGCATTTTTGTTCGGTTTTCTCGTCGTCTCCCCCTCGACCGCGTCGCCTCAGGTTCAGACGCACAAGTTCACCGAGGAGAGAGATCGATGTTCGACAGGTCCCTGTACTGGCTCGGCCTCGCGGCCGCCCTGACGGCCGCCGGCTGCGGCGCCGATCCCCACGACGCCCCCGCCCTCGAAGGCCCCGCCGGCCAGCTCGAGCTGCCCCTGGAGACACTCGCCGACGACGGCACGCCCATTCGCCTCGTCGGCGCGGCGCTGCAGCTCGAGACGCCCACCGAGACGGTGCCCGTGGTGGCGCCCGCGGACGAGGGTGTGTTCTCCCTGGCCCTGCCGCTCTCGCTGCGGCGGGTGACGCTCACGGGCCCCTGGCATCTGGAGGCCATGGACGCGGGCGAGTGGCACCCCATCGAGGGGCGCCTGCTGTCGTCCCCCGAGGTCGCGGGGACGCTGCTCGTGAACGACGAGGTCACCGAGATCGGCTTCCGCTTCGACTCCACGCACGGGCCCATCACGCTCGGCCGCCCGCGCTGAGCCTCGTCGTCCACACACCAAAACACACCGAACACATCCTGAAGAGACACCGGAGAGAGACATGAAGACCCTGCACCTGCTCGCCGCCGCTGCCCTGACCCTGTCCGCCGCGGGCGCCGCCCACGCCGAGCCCGGCGCCGCCAACGCCTGCCCGCCCTACGGTTTCCTGAACGCGACGAACTACGCCACCAACCCGAGCTTCGAGACGCTCGGCCCCAACGGCTCGCCGGTGAACTGGCAGAACGGCCAGCCCGCGCCCGCACCGGCCGCCGCCGCGAGCTGGACCATGCACTCGAGCAACGCCGGCGCCCCCATCACCACCGCGCTGGAGCCGACGAACGTGCCCCAGAACGGCGGCGCGCGCATGCTGCACATCACCTCGGGGAGCAATGAGGGCGGTGTGTTCCAGAACGTCGCCAACTCTCCGCGCAAGATGATGTTCTCCGTGTGGGTCAAGGTTCGTCGCGGGCACGTGGCCATCCAGGCGCAGGGCGGCAACACCGGCCCCGTGTCGTGGAGCACCAAGACGGGCGAGTGGGAGCAGTTGCGCGTCTGCACGGACGGCACGGTGCCCACCAACATGCTGGTCATCTACAACCAGGACCCCGCCGGCGGGGACTTCTGGGTCGACCGCGCCGAGGCGCGCGCCATCCCCTGAGATCCGGCCGAGATTCTGCTACCCTCCGCGGCCATGCCGCCCCCCGAGAAGTCCGCCCGCCCCGAAGTCCTGGCCCCCGCCGGGGATGTCCCCGCCCTGCGCGCGGCCCTGGCCGCCGGCGCAGACGCCGTGTACTTCGGCCTGGACGACGGCTTCAACGCCCGCGCCCGGGCCGCCAACTTCTCGCGCGCGAACCTGCCGGCCATTGTGGCCGAGATCCACCGCGCCGGCGCTCGCGCCTACGTCACGCTCAACACCCTCGTCTTCGAGGTCGAGCTGCCCGAGGTCGCGGCGGTCATCGCGGACGTCGCCGCCGCCGGCGTGGACGCGCTCATCGTGCAGGATCCGGCCGTGGCCATTCTGGCGCGGGCCGTCTGCCCCGCACTGGAGCTGCACGCCAGCACCCAGATGACCATCTCGTCGCCGGAGGGCGCCGCGTTCGCGCAGGCGCTCGGCATCACCCGCGTGGTCGTGCCGCGCGAGCTCAGCGTGGCCGAGATCCGCCGCTTCGCCGAGGGCACGGACCTCGAGCTCGAGGTCTTCATCCACGGTGCGCTGTGCATGTCGTGGAGCGGCCAGTGCCTGACCAGCGAGGCCTGGGGCGGGCGCTCGGCCAACCGCGGCCAGTGCGCGCAGTCCTGCCGCATGCCCTACGACCTGGTCGTCGACGGCCAGACGCGCCCCCTCGGCGACGTCGAGTACCTGCTGTCGCCCAAGGATCTCGCCGGCTTCCGCGCCGTGTCGGACCTCTCGGCGATCGGCGTGCACAGCCTGAAGATCGAGGGCCGACTCAAAGGTCCGACCTATGTGATGGCCGCCGTCGAGAGCTATCGTCGATGGATCGACGCCGTCGCCCGCGGGGTCACCTCCGAGGCCGAGGCCACCCTGGCGGACGACATGGCCAACCTGACGGTCGCCTACTCGCGCGGCTTCGGTGACGGTTTCCTGGGCGGCTCGGACCATCAGACGCTCGTCGAGGGCCGGTTCCCCAAACACCGCGGTCTGTTCATCGGCCGCGTGGCCGAGGTCGGCGGGGACTGGGTGCGTGTCGTGCCCGATCCCGAGGGCCGTGCGCCCACGGGCGCCGCCGGCCTGCCGGACGCCGACGCCCCGGCTTTGGGCGCGATGTCCGCCCCGCTGCCCGTCCTCGGAGGCGCGCCCGACGCCGCCACCGGCCCCGCCACGGCGCCGCCGGCTCTCCGGGCCGGCCAGGGTGTGGTGTTCGACGCCGGCCACCCCGAGGACCAGCGCGAGCCCGGCGGCCCCATGTTCACCGTGGACGCGTTGCCCGGGGGCGCGTGGCGCCTGGGGTTCGGCCGCCCGGGGCCCGATCTGGGCCGGGTGAACCGCGGCGACCGCGTGTGGCTGACCAGCGATCCGGCGCTCAACCGGCGGGCGGACAAGCTCGTCGAGGGCGAGGCGCCCGAGGGCCGCATCCCCGTGGACCTGACGGTGATCGGCGCGCCCGGCGAGACCATGACCGTCCACGCCCGCGCCCGCCACGCCCGAGGTTTCGTCGAGAGCGACGTGCAGCTCGCGCGCAGCCAGGGCGGCGAGGGCCTGACGCCGGCGCTGCTGGCCGACAAACTCGGCGGCTTCGGCGGCACCTGTTTCCGGCTGGGCAAGCTGGACACCGTGGGTCTGTCGCCGGGGCTGCACCTGCCCGTGTCCGAGCTGAAGCGCATGCGCCGCACGCTGGTGACCGCGCTGCAGCCGGCCATCGAGCGCGGGCCGAGCCGGGTGGTCGACCGCGAGGCGTGGCGGGGTGTGATCGAGGCCGGGGGCCCGCCCGCCACGCCTGTCCCGACGAACGCCGCGCCCCCCCGCCTGGTGCCGCTGTGTCGCAACGAGGCGCAGCTCGAGGCCGTGATCGCCACCGGGCTGCCCGAGGTCGAGCTCGACTTCATGGAGCTCGTGGGCCTTGGCCGGGCCGTGAACCGCGCGCGCGCCGCCGGTCTGTCGGTCACGCTGGCCACGGTGCGCGTGCAGAAACCCGGCGAGGAGGGCTACGATCAGCGCCTCGCCCGCCTGGAGCCGGACGCGATCCTGGTCCGCCACTGGGGCGGTGTGATGACCTTCGCCCGCGACGTGAACGGCCGCCGGCCCGTTCTCCACGGCGACTTTTCGCTCAACGTGACCAACTCGCTCACCTTCCGGCGGCTGCTGGACCTGGGACTGGACACCATCACGGCCGCGCACGACCTGGACGCCGTGCAGCTCCAGGCGCTGATGGCCCGGGTGCCCGCGGAGCGGCTCGCCGTCACGGTCCACCATCACATCCCCACGTTCCACACGGAACACTGCGTCTACGCCCATCTGTTGAGTCACGGCCGTGACTTCCGCACCTGCGGCCGCCCCTGCGAGAGTCATCGGGTGGCGCTGCGGGATCACACCGGCCGTGAGCACCCCGTCATCGTGGACGTGGGCTGCCGCAACACGGTGTTCAACGCCGAGGCCCAGAGCGCGGCGCACCTGACCGCGCGGCTGCTCGCCGCGGGCGTGCGCCGGTTCCGCGTGGAGCTCGTGTGGGAGACGCAGCCGCAGGCCGAGGCCGTCCTGGGCGCCTGGCGCGACCTGCTCGCCGGCAGCCTGCCCCCCGCCGAGCTGCTGCGCCGCACGGGTGTGCACGAACAGTTCGGCGTCACCGCGGGGACCATGCGGATCCTGGGACAATGAGCGGAGTCGAAGACGCAGCGAATGCCCCCTCGGGGGGGCCGACCCGCGGAGCGGGCGGGGGGGCGGTGCAATGAGCCCCCCCCCCGAACCGGCCCCCGACGCCACCATCGCCGCCCTGCGCGCGGAGATCGACGCGCTCGACGACCGCCTCGTGCCGCTGCTCGAGGCCCGGGCCCGGGTGGCGCTGGCCCTGGGCGAGGTCAAACGCGCGGCCGGCCTCCCCCTGCGCGATGCCCCGCGAGAAGCGGAGATCCTCGCGCGCCTGGCGCCGCGGCTGGAGCTCCTCACACCCGAGGACATGGCCGGCGTGTACCGGGCGCTGATGACGATGTGTCTGGAGTTGCAGGCGCGCCGGGCCACGCCCCCGACCCTCTGACATCCCCGCGGACAACGTCGCGCGCGAGCCGCCGTCTGCGGTACGCTGTGCGTCTGCCCTTCACCCGACGGTGTCCCGATGCGCATGTCCGCCCCCGCTGTTCGTCTGCTGCTCCGGCTCGGCCTGCCGGCGCTCGCGCTGCCCGTGGCGCTCGCCGGCTGCGCCGACGCGAACGAGAAGACGCAGCCCGCGACGGCCGTCGGGCCCGACTACGGCAATCGGCCCATCCCCGGCGGGGACGCGAGCCCGCTGACCGGAGACGGCGGCCCG
>CAINDO010000390.1 GCA_903847385.1 uncultured Myxococcales bacterium | reverse complement strand
TGACCGCCGGGGGCCGCGTCGGGCCGGGCGATGGCGCCCCCCGGACCCACGTCACCCGCGCTTGCGTCCGGGGCCGGACCCCCACCGGCGCCGGCGTCGGCCGCGCCGCCACTCCCGGACACGGCGGAGCAGGCGCCGAGGAGGAGGCCGAGCGCCAGGGACTGTGAGGGACCGAAGACTGGGGCGGGGCGGCTGGACACGGGTCGACGCATGGGACCTCATCGGGGCAGGGACAGCGTTCACCATACGACGCGTCGGCCGGCGCCGCCATTGCGCGTGACCCGCACGCGCGCGCCGGCCTACACTTCGCGGCATGGAGTTCGGTCGCCTGCCCCCGGACGCGGATCTCGCCGCGGTCGATTTCACCCTGCCGACGGACGATCCCCGCAGCGTCGGCCGCGGCGCGCCGGCCCACGCCACGCGGTTCCACCTGGGCGCCCCCGCGTTCGCCGTGCGGCCGTGGATCGGCCCGGTCTACCCCGCGGGGACGCGGCCGGACGCGCTCCTGGCCGCCTACGCCGCGCTCTTCGACGGCCTGGAGCTCAACAGCACCTACTACGCCGTGCCCGCCGTGACACAGGTCGCGAAGTGGGTCGCCGCCACGCCGCCGGGTTTTCGCTTCTGTCCCAAGGTCCCGCGGGACGTCGTCGACGGAGACCGGGGCGCGCTGACGGCCTTCAACCGCGTGCTCGAGGCCTTCGGCGACCGACTCGGGCTGTGTCTGTTGCAGCTCACGCCGGCGTTCTCCCCGGCGCGGTTCGAGGCCCTGCGTGCGCTCGCGGCCGCGCTGGAGGCGCCCGGGCGGGTGGCCGTCGAGTGGCGGCACCCGGGGTTCTTCGAGGCGCACACCCTCGCGCCCCGCGTGTACGACTGGATGGCCGAGGCGGACGTTCACCCGGTCGTGACGGATACGGCGGCCCGGCGCGAGGTCCTGCACACGAGCCGCCCGACGGACAAGCTGCTGCTGCGTTTCCAGTGTCACAACGGCCACGCCACGGACTTCACGCGCGCCGCGGCCTGGGCCGAGCGCCTCGCCGCGTGGGGACGGGATGGCCTCGCCGAGGCCCATGTGTTCGTGCACCAGCCCGGCGACCTGGACGCGCCGCCCGTGCTCGCCGCGCTGGCTCGCGGGCTCAACACCTGCGCAGGTGCCGGCCTGCGCGTGTTCGAGCCTCCGGCGCCGCCCCTGCCGAGGCAGCCGAGTCTGTTCTGAGCCGGGGGCTCAGGGCTGGGGGAGGCAGACCTCGGCGGAGCGGGCGGTCGCGCTGCTGCCGCCGACGTAGCGGCTCGCGTTCGCGGCGCGCAGGCCGGCCGTCTCGGCGCAGAAGTTGTTGTCCGACGCGGACTTGCGCGTGCACAGGCCGCCCTCGTCGCCCCCGAAGAGGGACGCGCTGACACAGAACGTGCTGCCATGGCCGGCGAGGTCGGGGCACAGGCCCTCGCAGCTCACGGTGCACATGCCGGTCTTGGCCATGGGCAGGCGCTGGCAGACGCCGGACGTGCCGTTCGCGAAGCGACACGAGCTGTCGTCGATGCAGGCGTCGCCGATCCAGTCGGCGCGGAGCGTGGGCGTGCGGGGGTCGGCGGGGGACTCGGGTGCGGCGGGGGACTCGGGCGCGGCCGGCGGCGCGGGGTCCAGGGCGCCCGCGGCCTCGAAGGCGCCGGCGAACTTCTTGGTGATGTTCCAGACTAGCCAGTTGCCGCCGCGGTTGGGCAGCACCCAGGGCGTGTAGCTGTAGAGCGAGGCCGTCGCGTGGTTGTCCGGCGTCAGCCGCGTGGGGTCGAGGGTGCGGTTCGAGCGGCCGGCGACCCAGGGGCTGGTGCCGGCGATGGAGCCATCGAAGTGGCGGCGCAGGGTGCGGGCGGCGCAGGCGACCTGCTTGCCCAGGCCGCGGTAGGCGCTGTCGCAGGCCTGGCCGTCCGGGCAGCCGCAGCCGAAGGCGTAGTCGACGCTGTGGGCGCTCGGGCGGCTGGTCTTGCCGATGATGCTGCGCTCCACCTGCATGCGGGCGAGGAGCACGATGGGGTTGATGCCGTGCTCGCGCGCACCGTCGACGATGGCCGCCGCCGCGGACCGGCCGTCCACGCGCTCGCTGGCCAGGAAACATCGGGTGCCGTAGGGGGTGTTCTCCAGGAAGGCCTGCACCTCGGCCTCGCCGACGGCGCCGTCGTCGAGGAAGAAGTCGTCGTCCATCACGTGCTCGCGGTCGAAGGTCGCCGGGAGGCCGCGGACGGCCGTCTTCTCGACCACGAAGTCCTCGGTGGTCTCGTGGTCGGCGTACGGCGCCTCGTCGATGTTCGAGCAGGCGGCCGTGAGCGACAGGGCGAGGGCGGCGAGGGCGGGCAGGACGCTGAAACGCATGGGACCTCCGACGGGGTGCCGTGAGCTCTGCAGGACGCGTGCCGAGCCGGAGGACCGCATGAACGCTCGCTTCGTGAAAACCGGGTGGGGCCGCGGTCCCGAGACCTCCGCGTCACACCGAGACGTTCAGGTCCCGATCAGCCGCCGATCAGATTCAGAAGCACGTCCCGGACGTCCGTCATGGCGAGGCGGTCCCGGGCCGGGCCCCGGCTCGAACACAGGAAGACCGGGCCGTCCTCGTCCCGCGCCGGCAGGCGACCGTGGGTGCCGCGAACGACCTTCGTATCCAGGCCCACCACGTTCATGTAGTAGCGGAACCCCATGATCTTCTTCAGCAAAGTCAGGCCGATGCGGACCTTGGGCAGCGTGAGCGCGGGGTCGAGCACGAGCTCGCAGGGGTCGTAGCCGGGCTTGCGGTGGATGTCCACGGAGCGGGCGAAGTCGGGCTTCCGCGCCGCGTCCAGCCAGTAGTAGTAGCTGAACCAGCGGTCGGGCTGCGCGACGCAGACGAGCTCGCCGGCGCGCGGGTGGTCGATGCCGAACTCGGCCTGCGCGGCGCGGTCGAGCACGCGGTCCACGCCGTCGACGGCCTCGAGGAGCGTCTTCACGGCGGAGAGACGGGCGGGATCGCGCACGTACACATGCGCGATCTGGTGATCGGACACGGCGAAGGCCTCGCTCGCCCCGGCGTCCAGCAGCTCCCAGCCCAGGTCGACCGTCTGCACGCGCAGCAGGCCGGCCTCGCGGAGCACGCGGTTGATGTGCACCGCGTCCGAGCAGGGCGTGATGCCGTACTCGCTCAGCACCACGATCTCGTAGCCCGCGCCGCGCGCCCAGTCGATCAGGTCGCCGGCCGCGCGGTCGATCTCCCCGCAGGCGCGCTTCGCCTCGGGGCTCTCGGGGCCGAACCGCTGCAGGTCGTAGTCCAGGTGAGGCAGGTAACACAGGGTCAGCGTGGGGCGCTTCTCCTCCATGACCCGCCGCGTGGCCCGGGCGATCCAGTCCGTGGAGACGATGTCCGCCGTGGGGCCCCAGAAGTTGAACAGCGGGAAGCGCCCGAGGGCGCCCTGGAGCTGGTCTTTGAACTCGGGCGGATCGGTGTAGATGCTCGGCAGCTTGCGGCCGTCCGCCGGGTACACGGGGCGCGGGGTGACCGACCACTCCACGTTCGCGTACATGTTGTACCACCAGAACATCTTGGCGGTCGTGAAGTCGGCCCCGAAGCGGCGGCGGCCGACGTTCCAGAGCTTCTCGTCCTCGCAGCCGACGAGCCGATTGGACTGGCGCCACAGCCAGATCTCGGCCAGGTCGCGGAAGTACCAGCCGTTGGCCACCACGCCGTGTTCGCGGGGCAGGCGACCGGTGATCATCGTGGCCTGCGCCGAGCAGGTCACGGCCGGCAGGACGGTGCCGAGGGGGGCGGTGAAGCCGTCGCGGCCGACGGCGGCGATGCGGGGCGTGTGGGCCAGCAGCGCCGGCGTGAGGCCGACGACGTTCAGGACGAGCAGTGGGCGCAAAGCGGGGACCTCCGAGGGCCGGAGGGTACCCGGTTTCGCGGCGGCGTTCACGCCCCCGCGCGCGGCCCGGGGTCTCAGTTCAAGTTGCCGCAGTACTTGTAGTCGAGCGCGAGGTCGAGGGAGACCTTCACGTTGGCGTTGGGCAGGGTGATGGTCGCGACCTTGCTCGAGGTGATCTGCGAGATGTTGCCCTGGCAGGTGGGCGTCCAGGCCGTCGTCGGCAGGTAGTTCGAGTCGATGGCCAGCGAGACGCTGTGGGGCAGCTGGAGCATGATGTACTTGCAGCCCTTGCTCAGGTCGGACGCGTCCACGGGGGTGGCCTTGACCGACTTGACGACCTCGCTGTGGCCGAAGAGGTCGCCGTCGGCGGCGGGCACGTACTTGCTGGCGTACACGTTCACGCGGCCGCAGGCCTCGGTGGCGTTGCCGGTGGGGGTGCCGCCCAGGCTGCCTGCGAAGGTGACCTTGCCCTCGATGGTGCGGCCGGCGATCCGGACCTGGGTGATGGCCGACTGCTGGATGGCCGAGTAGGTGACCTTGCGGGTCAGCTTGCCGGCGATGTTGCCCGCGGCCGAGGCCGCGGAGACGGTGGAGGCGATGAGGCCGAGGGCGATCAGGGACTGGGACAGGAGCTTCATGGGTGTTCTCGTTCTCCGGAGGGGGCTCCCGACCGGCGCACCACCACAGCGCGCCGTCCTTCGTGAGCCTCGTGCCCTGAAGGCGACGCCCCCGGCCCTTTCACGACAGAACCCCTGCGCTTTTCTCGAGAATCGCCCGAATCAGGGCACCCGGCCCCGCGGGTGGCAGCGCACGCACTCGGCGTCCAGGAACAGATAGTCGCGGACGCCGCGGTGCTCCGGGTCGGTGTTGGCGGCCCGGTGCTCGTGGCAGCTCGTGCAGGCGACGTTGCCGTAGTCGCGGACGTCGCGGTGGCAGTCCACACAGGCGCGGGCGTCGCGGTGCGGCACGGGGAACACGTGCATGAAGGTCGCCGGGCGCCAGGCGTCCTGGGTGTGGCAGGGCGTGCAGGTGTCCGACAGGCGCACGTGGGTGGGCAGGGCCGAGGCCTTGTCGTCCGCGTGGCAGCCGATGCAGGTGCGGGCCGTGCCGCGGTAGGTGCCGCCGACGTGGCAGTCGGCGCAGGCGACCTGCCTGTGGTGCCCGACCAGGGGGAACACCCCGGCGTGGTCGAAGGTCGCCGGCGTGAAGGCGGTGACCGTGTGGCAGGTCTCGCAGGTGTCCGGATAGGGGCCGTGGGGCGGGTCGACCACGCCGGCCTTGTCGTCCGCGTGGCAGCCGATGCACAGGCGGGGCGTGCCGGCGAAACGACCGCCGACGTGGCAGTCCGCGCAGACCGGGCGGGTGTGCGCGCCGGTCAGGGGCCACCACGACGCATGGTCGACGGTGACCGGCGCCCATGCCGCGTCCGTGTGGCACGTCAGGCAGGTGTCCGGGAACGCCGCGTGGGGCGGATCGACGACCCCGGCGGCGTCGGCGCGGTGGCAGCCCACGCACGCGCGCGAGGTGCGGACGAAGCGGCCGCCCGGGTGGCAGTCCTCGCACACCGCGGCCGCGTGGGGCGCGGAGAGCGGCCAGAAGCGGTCGTGGTTCACGGTGGCCGGGCGCCACTGCGTGTCGTCGTGGCAGTCGTCGCAGGTGAGGGGGAACTCCAGGTGCGGCGGGTCGACGACGTTCTCGGCGTCCGGCAGGTGGCAGGTGGCGCAGTCGCGGCTCGTGCCGACGGAGCGGCGGCCCACGTGGCACGTCTCGCAGTCGGCGGCGGCGTGCGGCGGGCTCAGGGGCCAGAACGGATCGTGATCGGGCGTCGCCGGGCGCCACGCCAGGGCGGTGTGGCAGGCGTCGCAGCGCTCGGGCAGGTCCGCGTGGGGCGGGTCGAGCACGGCCACGGCGTCGTCCCGGTGGCAACCGACGCAGTCCCGCGGCGTGCCCGCATAGCGTCCGCCCGCGTGACACGCGTTGCAGTCCTCGATGTCGTGCGGGCCGATCAGGGGCCACAGCGGCTCGTGGTCGAGCTGAGCGGGGCGCCAGTCGGCCTCGGTGTGGCAGGCGTCGCAGCGCTCGGGCAGCCCCGCGTGGTCGGGGTTCACGACCGCGAGCGCGTCCTCCGTGTGACAGGCGGCGCAGTCGCGCGCCGTGCCGGCGAAGCGGCGGTTCGCGTGACAGTCCTCGCAGAGCGGCTCGACGTGCCGGCCGAGAAGCGGCCAGAACTGCCCGTGGTCCAGATCCGCCGGGCGCCAGGCGGTCTGGGTGTGGCAGGCGTCGCAGCGCTCGGGATAGGTCGCGTGGTCCGGCTGCGCCGAGGCCGCGTCCGGCGCGTGGCAGCCCACACAGGTCCGGGGCGTGCCGGCGAAGCGCTGGTCGGCGTGGCAGGTGTCACAGGCCGCGTCCACGTGTGCGCCCTCGAGGGGGTAGAAGATCACGTGGTCGAAGTCGGCGGGTTTCCAGTCGGCCGTCGTGTGGCAGTCGGCGCAGTCCGGCGGGAACCCCACGTGCTCCGGCGCGACGACCGCCGTGGCGTCCTCGGTGTGGCAGTCGGCGCATTCTCGGGGCGTGCCCGCCCAGCGGTCGGCGACGTGGCAGCCGGCGCAGTCGCCGCCCACGTGACGCCCGGTGAGCGGGTAGAACTGGTCGTGATCGGGGGCCGCAGGCTGCCAGGCGGTGGTGCTGTGACAGGACTCGCAGGTCGTGGCGAACGCCGTGTGGTCGGGGGCATCGGGCGCGGCGACGGGGTCGGGCACGTCCGGCCGATGGCAGCCGGCGCAGTCGCGCGGCCGCCCGGCGAAGCGCCCGCCCGGGTGGCAGGCCGCGCACTCGGCCAGAGCGTGCGCGCCGGCCAGCGGCCAGCGCGTGTCGTGGTCCAGGTGCGACGGCCGCCAGCCGGCGTCCGTGTGGCACAGCTCGCAGCGGTCGGGCAGCGTCGCGTGCGGGGGCTCGGCGCTGCGGCGGTCGGCGTCGTGGCAGGACACGCAGGTATAGGGCGTGCCGGCGAATCGACCGCCCGTGTGGCAGTCCAGGCAGGCGGCGCGGGCGTGATCGTTGCGCAGCGGGAACACGCGCTCGTGGTCGTAAGCCGAGGGCCGCCACGCGCGCTGGGTGTGGCACGTCGCGCAGGCCTCGGGGAACCCCGCGTGGAGCGGGTCCCGCGCGGCGACCCGGTCGTCCCCGTGGCACGTGGCGCACTCGCGGGGCGTGCCCAGGAAGACCTCGTCCAGGTGGCACTCGGCGCAGGCGGGCAGCACGTGGGCGCCCCGGAGCGGGAAGGTCGCGTCGTGGTCGTACAGGGTCGGGCGCCAGACCTCCTGGGTGTGGCACGCAACGCATCGATCGGGCAGGCCCCCATGGCTCGGGAACGCCACGTCCCGCGCGTCCTCGTGGCAGCCCACGCAGGTTCGGGGCGTGCCGGCGTACTGCGCATCCGCGTGGCAGTCGACGCACCCGAGCGCGGCGTGGCGGCCCTCGAGCGGGTAGAAGCTCTCGTGGTCGACGGCGGCGGGGCGCCAGCCGGCGGTGGTGTGGCAGCTCTCGCAGGCCGGGGAGAAGCCGAGGTGGACCGGCTGCATCACGGCCGCGGCCGCCTGCGCGTGGCAGGCGTTGCACGTCGTGGGTGTGCCGTTGAAGCGGTTGCCCGGGTGGCACCCGAAGCAGTCGGCGGCGACGTGGCGGCCCGTGAGGGGGAAGTGTTCGTCGTGGTCCAGGGCCGCGGGTCGCCAGGCCGCGGTGCTGTGGCAGGTCTCGCAGGCCAGGTCGTAGTCGGTGTGGTCGGGCATGGCCGGGCGGTCGTCCACGTGGCAGCCGGCGCAGATGCGCGGGGTGCCGGCGTAGCGCCCGCCGACGTGGCAGGACGCGCACTCGGTCGTCTCGTGGGCGCCGTTCAGCCGCCAGTAGATGTCGTGGTCGAACTGCGCGGGGCGCCAGGCGGCCGTGGTGTGGCAGTCGGCGCAGGCGGCGGGCAGCGGGGCGTGGTCCGGGCGGGCGCGGGCGCGGTCGTCCGCGTGACAGGTCTGGCAGTCCCGGGGCGTGTCGGCGAACCGCCCGGCGACGTGGCAGTCGGCGCACCCGGTCTCGGCGTGGCGGCCGGTCAGGGGGAAGAGCGCCTCGTGGTCCTGCGTCCAGGGGCGCCAGGCGCTCGTGTCGTGGCACGACGCGCAGTCGGCGGGGAAGTCCGTATGGGCCGGCTCGGCGGCCAGGGTGCGGTCCCGCGTGTGGCAGGGGGCGCAGTCCCGCGGGGTCCCGGCGAACACGGCGTCCGCGTGGCATTCGCCGCACTCGGCCAGGCGGTGGCTCCCGGTCAGGGGCCAGCGCTCGTCGTGGTTGAACGTCACCGGTCGCCAACCCGCGGCCGTGTGGCACTGGCCGCAGGTGTCCGGCAGGGCGGCGTGATCGGGCACGGCGGCGTCCCGCGCGGCGGCGTGGCAGGCGACGCAGTCCTTGGGCGTGCCGGCGTACACCCCGCCCCCGTGGCAGCCCTCGCAAGGGGCGTCGACGTGGCGGCCCTCCAGGGGAAAAAACGCGTCGTGGCGGGCGAACTTCGAGGTCTTCCAGGCCCGCGTGTCGTGGCAGCGCGTGCAGTCGGTCGGGTACGCCGCGTGATCGGGCGTGGCCGCGTCCCGGTCGGCGGCGTGGCAACCAAGGCAGATCGTCGGCTGCGGATCGGCGCGGCCCGGGCTGTGGCAGGCCGCGCACTCGGCGTTGGCGTGGGCGTTCTCCAGAGGGAAGACGTCGTGGCTCGGCGCCCAGGTGGCCGTCCAGTCCGTCTCGCCGTGGCAGTCCGCGCAGGTCTGCCCCAGGCCCACGGAGGCGTGGTCGAACGCGGCGCCGTCCCAGGCGCTCGTGTGGCAGTCGGCGCAGGCCTCGCCGGCGGTCATGCTGTGGCGCACGTCCGCCGACTGCGTGCGGCAGCCGGAAACCCAGAGCGCGATCAGCACCCAGAGCCAGGGCCAGCGCGGCGTGCCGCGGGCGCGCGCGGTCGACTCGAAGGGGGCGGGTGACGTCGGCATCGGTCCTCCCACGAATTCTCGCATCGACCGGGCGCGTTTTTTTCGCGGTCCGTGACGTTTTTTTCCCACGGCGGGCCCGTGAATCTCTTGAGTCCCGTGTCAGAAACGCCGAAGGGCCTGCGTAGACCTCGACAGACGGTCCGAGAGGGCCGCCACCCCACCCCGGCCTCCGGGCCGCCGAACCCCATCCCGCTGGATAGGAGACTCCGAATGCGTCGTCTGATCACGTCCGCCGCCGTGGCCCTCACCACCCTCTGCGCCGGGGCGGCCCTCGCCGCCGGCCCCGTCGTCACGCCCATCAAGGCCGAGAAGGGCAAGACGGTCGTCGCGACCGGCAAGCTCGAGGCCGGCGCGCCGCTGGCCAACCTGGACTGGGCCTGGAAGAGCAGCATGGCCTGCTTCCCGGCCACGCAGCAGGCGCTCTACAACGGCAATCACGTGTTCTTCACGGCCGAGCTGCCCACGCGCTCCGAGATGTACATCACGGTCGTGCCCAAGGACCCCACGGTGAACATGAGCGGCTACGCCTACGCCATCGCGGCCGGCAAGCAGACGCTCCCCCCGGAGATCGCGAGCGCGGTGAGCTGCGAGGCCGAGCAGAAGTGGGACCGCCCCAAGCGCGGCAAGACGCAGGACCACACCCGCGTGCTGCCCCGCGTGACGGCCATCGGCAACCCCTACACCGTGATCATCGGCGTGACCTCGCCCAAGGAGGTCACGGCCGGCGACTTCGAGCTCAAGGTCGAGATCAAGTAAGGCCGCGCCGGAAAAAAAAGCGCGCGCGCCGTGTAACGGTTCGCCGTGATGCCGGCTCTCCCCGTCGAAGCGATTGAATCGACGCAAGAGAGAGGCGAGCCGCATCATGAGCATGAACCTCACGGTCAGTTTCCCCGGTGGCAAGAAGGTCGACGTGACCTTCGACGCCCACACCGTCCACACGGACCAGCCCGTGAGCGGCGGCGGCGAGGACACGGCTCCGGCGCCGTACGACCTCTTCCTGGCGAGCATCGCCAGCTGCGCGGGCATCTACATCGTGGGCTTCTGCCAGGGCCGCGGCGTGGATCCGTCGCTGGTGCGGCTGACCCAGCGCGTCGAGTTCGACCCCGAGACGCACCTCGCCTCGAAGATCGACCTGGACCTCGAGCTCTCTCCGGCGTTCCCGGAGAAGTACGTCCAGGCCCTGGTCCGCGTGGTCGACCAGTGCAAGGTCAAGAAGTCGATGGCCGCGCCGCCGGTCTTCAGCGTCAACCCCCGGGCCGCCCAGGCCTGAACGCCCCCGGATCACAGGAGAAAACGTATATGTGCCGTGCAGCGAAGTGTGGAAAGTGTGGCAAGACGACGTGGGCCGGTTGTGGCGCGCACGTGGACCAGGTGATGGCCGGCGTGCCCCAGGACCAGCGCTGCCGTTGCCACGAGAAGGGCGCGAGCAGCGTCGAGAGCTCGACCGGCGGCGGATCGACGGGCGCGTCCCAAGCCGGCGGCTTCTTCAGCAGTCTGTTCGGCAAGCGCTGAGCGGACCCGAGTCTCCCGGGCAGCCCCCCCTGCCCGCGGGGCGCGGCGGCGCACCTCCCACCCCGAGGTTCGCCGCCGCGTTTTTTTTCAGGCGCCCGGCGGCGTCTCGCGGCGTTTGTCCGCGTGGATCGCGAACCGCCCCGCCTCGCGCGGGTGCACCGGGTCGTCCGAGGGCCACGGCCAGCCGCCGAACTCGGTGCGGCGGTAGTCCGCGAACGCCTGCTGGATCTCGGCCTGCGTGTTCATTACGAACGGGCCGTACTGCGCGACGGGCTCGCCGATGGGCCGCCCCTGCAGGAGCAGCAGCTCCGCGTCCACCGCGCCGGGGTTGAACAGGGCCACGTCCGCGTCGGCGCGCAACTGGAACCCCGTGCGCACGGGCGCGCGCCGGTCGGCGACCTGCACCTCCGCGCCCTCGAAGAAGTACAGCACGCGATGCGTGGGCGCCTTCTGTCCGCCCGGATTGGCCGCCGCGGGCAGGGTGAAGCGCCCGCCCGGGGGCAGCGCGAGCGTCCAGATGGCCACGTCGGCGTGGGGCCGGTTCGCCCAGGAGTGGGGCGGCGGCGGCGGCGTCGCGCGGCCGGCGTAGGCCCCGTAGACGGTGGTCAGGCGCGTCACCCGGCCCTCGGCGTCGGGGACCTCGTGGCGGGGGATCGTCTCGCTCCACAGCATCGAGAAGTGCGGCTCGCACATCTTGTCAGCGCCGGGCAGGTTCATCCAGATCTGAAACAATTCCGCGGGGTTGGGGGCATCCTTGCGCAACAGCGGGAACATCTCGCAGTGCACGATGCCCTTGCCGGCGGTCAGGTGCT
Source organism: uncultured Myxococcales bacterium (assembly GCA_903847385.1). Classification (GTDB taxonomy): domain Bacteria; phylum Myxococcota_A; class Bradymonadia; order UBA7976; family UBA1532; genus CAINDO01. Next base: position 33,692 of record CAINDO010000390.1, on the reverse strand, counting down.
GCGTGTCGCCCTCGCCGAAGCGGGCCGTGGCGCCCAGCGAGTCCGAGTGGTCGATCAGGCCGCGCCGCACGACCGTGACCGTCTCGAAGCCGCGGTGCGGGTGCTGCGGAAAGCCCGGCACGCGCTGGCCATGGTACATGCGCCAGCCGTCGATGCCGGCGAAGTCCTGGCCCAGGTCGCGGCCCGTGAGCGGGGCGGCGGGGCCGAGGGCGTCGTTGCCGGCGGGGTAGGCGTCTGCGTGATGCACGCAGAACAGGAACGGATCCAGGGTCGGCCACGGGGGCGCACCCAGGGCGATGGTGGTGACGATGGGGCTCTGTGACATGGGGCCGAGGCTAACACGGGGTTGGCGCGGCGGCCCACCCGTGGCACATGGTGCGCATGCGCATCTCCACGACGTTCGCTCTGACCTGCGCCCTCGGCGCCCTCGGCGCCCTCGCCGCCTGCCAGAAGTCCCCGCCCGCCGAGGTCCCGGCGCCCCCGAGCGCCACGCCGAGCGTCGCCCCCAGCGCGCCAGAGACGGCACCGGCGCCGTCGAGCCTGGGCGCGACGTTGTTCTACGCCCAGCAGCAGACCATCGACCCGCCGCCGGAGCTCGCGGCGTTCGTGCCGCCGACGCTCGGCGCCAAGGTCGTCGAGCGTCAGCGCGGGCGCGGCATGGTGCGCCTGCGGCTCGCGCCCGCGGAGCGCCGGGCGTCGCTCGTGCTGCTCACCCTGGCGCCCCAGGACACCATCGGCCGCACGATCGCGGACCACCTGGCGACGCTCGGGTTCGCGCCGGTGGCGGGCACGCCGGGCCAATTCGTGCACCCGAGCGGCGACCGCCTGAGCGTCGCCCTGACGGCCGACCCCGTCGCGCCGAACCGGGTGGAGCTGACCCTGGAAGGGGCGGAGGCGCCGGCGATCCCCGCGCCGCCGACGCTGGCGCCGGAGATCGCCCCCGACCCGACGAAGCTGAGCATCCTGGGCTTCGAGGAGGGCCTGCTGCACGCCACCGTGGGCGGGGCCCGGGACACGGACGTCGGGCGCACGGCGTACATCCTGCGCGCGAACACGCCGGCGGAGCGCGCGGCGGCGCTGACCGCCTGGACGCAGGCCCTCGAGAAGGCCGGCTTCCGGGGGCGGGCAGGCCGCCCCGACCTGTGGGAGCGCACGGAGACGCGCGAAGTGTTGGTCATCCGCCCGACGGACGCGCCGTCGGGGGATGTGCTCGTGAGCCACCAGCGGCGCTGGCGGCGGTGACCGGCGCGCTCAGCTCTTGCGCTTGAGCGCCAGGCCCTCGAAGGGACCCTTCTCCGGGTTGTACTCGAAGGTCGGGAGCCCGTAGCTCGTCCAGAGGCGCTCGGCCTCCTCCTCGGAGAAGTCGACGACGGCGCGCCCGCGTTCGGCCTGCACGGGCAGGCCGAGGGCTTCGTATTCGCCGTCTTCGAGGACCAGCAGTCGCTTCATCTGACCGCCGGCATACACGCCGAAATAGGCGTATTCGGTGGCGGCGTCGATGACGCAGACGACGACCTCGGTGCCGAGCTTCTCGCTCAGCGCCTTGAGGGCATCTTGTCGACGGTGAAGCAGTAGCCCCAGGTCGCCGAGGAGACTCCAGGGGCCGATCCCCTGGAAGTACCATGCGTCTGATCCCGGCGGGCCGCCGATCTCCTCCGTGCGTGGCTGGCAGAAGTCCAGCACGGCATCGAAATCGACCAGGGTCTGCGCAGGCTCGTCCGTGGGCTGCACCTCGGCATAGACGGAGAGCGCAGCCTCCTTCAGCTTTGCCAGGGTGGTACGCGCCGCAATGTTGCAGCGGGCGTGGCTCATCGTTCTTGTCTCCTTCGGGTTCTCATTCGGGGGCCCGGGACTTTTCCCGTCACTCCATTTTGACCGCGTTGGCGCGGAGCGCAAGTTGTGTCGCTGCGCGATGCACGAGGCCGTAGATCGTGAACTGGGGATTGACCCCCAGACTGGTGGGCAGAACGCTCCCGTCCATCACGTGGAGATTGCGTACGTCGTGGTGGCAAAGGTCCGAATCCACGACACTTTCTGCCGGATCGGCGCCCATCGCGCAACCGCCCATCTGGTGTGCCGAGAAAAGACGCACGCGATTGGGCACGTAGACCTGTTCGGCGAGCCGGTGGAGGCTGCTCTCCCCCAGGATCTCGAGCGGCGGCTCGTTCGGGGTGAGCACGCGGCGGGCGCCGGCGGCCAGGAGCACCTTGGCTCCGGCCTCGATGCCCGCGCGCACGGCCTCCCACAGGCGGGGCGTGTAGTGGTACTCGAGGCGCGGGCTGCCGTCCTTGTCGAGGGTGACGCTGCCGCCCCGCTCGGAGTCGTCGAAGCCGTCCACCAGCAGGGCGAGCACGTTGGCGGTCTTGGGCAGGGCCTCCATGGCCTCGCGGTGCTGCGGCCCGTGGGCGGTCAACGCGCCCGAGAACAGCACCGGGTGCAGCGGGGCGGCCTCGAGGAAGAACCCCATGCCCTCGGTGCGCCGGACGAAGTGGTGGCTGGCCACGCTCTGCGGGATGCCGCCGTAGGGCGCGACCGTGTCCGCGAAGTGCCCGATGGTGGCCGCGACGGGGTGCAGGAACGTGCGGCGGCCGAGTCGCCCCTGGGGATCGGGCAGATCGCTGCGCATCAGCAGCGCCGGCGTGTTGATGGCCCCACCGGACACGATGCACACCTGGGGGCGGAGGACCAGCGTCGGGCCCGTGAGGCGGTCGCCCTCCTCGGGGTGGTGGAACCGGCCCTCGACGGCGACGACGCGGCCGTCGGCGATGCGCAGGCGGCGGACGTCGCAGTCGGAGATCACCGTGGCCCCGGCCTCGACGGCGTCCGGCAGGAGCGTGATCAGCGCGCTCTGCTTGGCGTCGAAGGGGCAGCCCATGCCGCAATAGCCCACCTGCCGGCACCCGCGCACGTTGCGGCGCAGGCGCTCGCGACTCCAGCCCAGCGCGTCGGCGCCGTCCCAGAGTTTGCGGTTGTTGGCGTTGATCTGCTCCTCGGGGACCTCGTAGACGCCGAGGCGGCCTTCCATCTCGTCCCAGTGGGGGTCGAGGGCCTCGGTCGTCAGCGCCGTGAGGCCGTACCGTTCGCGCCAGTGGGCGAGCACGTGGTCCGGCGTGCGGAAGCTCGTGGTCCAGTTGACCACCGTGCCGCCGCCGACGGTGCGCCCCTGCAGGATGCCGATGCCCAGGTCCACCGTGGAGCGGCGCATGCCCTCCTGGTAGAGCAGGGGGTAGGTCTCGTGCTCCTGCATCGTGAAGCGGTCCTTGCGGTTGTACCCGCCGGCCTCGAGCACCACGACCTTCAGGCCGGCCCGGGCGAGCACCCGCGCGGCCGTGGCGCCACCGGCGCCGGAGCCCACGATGCACACGTCGCAGTCCAGCGACACGTTCGTGGTCAGGGTCCGCCCCTCGATGAAGCTGCCGGCCATCACAGCACCCCCTTCGGTGGTCCCGGGTAGCCGATCGCCGCCTGGTTGGCCGGATCGGCGTAGTAGTGCGTGACGATGATGCGGCGCAGCGCCTGGTAACCGGCCCGGCGCAGGCCGATGCGGCTCGTGCGCCAGGCCTCGAGTACGGCCTCCTGCGCGGTGGCGTCCAGGTGGGTGAACGGCGTGGGGTTGCCATCCAGCAGCAGGCCGGCCAGGGCGTTGTCCAGCAGGCCGAGGAGCTGCGTGAAATCGGCGCGTGTGCGATCGTTCGCCCCGGCCAGGGTGGCGTCGATGCGCAGGGCCGTCTCCTGCCGCTGGACCAGCGTGGACACCGGGTCCGGGACGCATCGGCCGATCACCGCCATCAGGATGCTGTACTGCGCGGCCGTGAGCAGCCTGAGGGGCTCGTCCGGCAAGGCCGCCAGCGCCGACGGCCGCAGCGCCAGCCAGGTCGAGCCCCCGGCGGCGAGCAGAAGTCCCCCCAGCAGGCCCCGCTTCAGGAGCCCGCGTCGTGTGGTGCCCGCCGTCAAAGGATCGTCCGCGGCAACGCGCCGGCGGCGCACAGGCGTTCGAGGAGCTCGCCGGGGTGGGAGACGGTCAGGTCCGGCACCACGCTCTCGTACTCGCGGCGGCGGCGGGCCGCCTCGCCGGTCATGGTGAGCACGCTGAGAATGCCGCTCTTCTGGCCGAGCATCATGTCCGTGTCGAGCTGATCGCCCAGGATCAGGGTCTCGTCCACCGTCGTGCCCAGGCGGCGCAGGCCGGCCTCGACCATCGACGCCTCGGGTTTGCCCAGCACCACGGGCGCGCGGCCGGTGGTGACCTCGATCGCGGCGATCAACGCGCCGGCGTCCGGCAGCAGGCCGCGGGGCGAGATGCAGGTGCGGTCGGCGTGCGTGGCGTAGTAGGGCAGGCCCTGAGCGACGAGCAGGCAGGCGTCCGTCAGCGTCGCGTAGGTCACCCCCGTGTCGTAGCCCAACAGCACGCAGTCGGACGTCTCCGGGTCCGACGGCGTGAGGCCCGCGCGGCGGCACTCGTCCTTCAGCGCGCGGGTGCCCAGCACGTAGGGGCGGCGCAGGGGCGTCGAGGCGAAGAGCCACTCGGCGCTCGCCCCGCCCGAGGTGAGCACCGCCGACAGGGGCACGGGCATGCCCAGCGCGGCCAGGCGGCCCCGATACTTCGAGCGGGCGGCCGAGGAGTTGTTGGTCAGCACCAGGCGGGGGCATCCGGCGCGCTGCACGGCCGCCATGAACGCCTGAGCCCCGGGCACCGCCTCGGCGCCGATGTAGAGCGTTCCGTCCATGTCGAGCAGATAGCCGCGGATGCGGCGGAGGCGTTCGTCGAGCACGGGACAGTCATACCCGCGGCGCGCCCGGCGGGGAAGCGGCAATCGGGCCCGCCGGTCCGCGAGCGGCCGGCTTGCCCTTTTCACCGGGCGCGATTCGTGGCAGGGGTTTTCCCGATGGCACTCGACACCGACACCCTCGAAGCCCTGCGGACCCTCGGCGACGAGCGAGCCGACGCCGTGGTCGCCGATCTCTTCGAGCACCACACGCTCGGGGCCGTGAACGCGCTGCTGCATCGGTTGGTGGCCGCGGACGACCTGCCCCCGGAGGCCCTGCCGGCGAGCGTGCGCGACTACTTCGAGGACACCCTGGCCGGGGCGGTCGTGGCGCCGGTGCTGCGCGAGACGGCCGAGGCCCTGTTCGCGGCCTGCGGGCCCGAGGTGCTGCTCGGGCTGGGCGCCTATTCGCTGCCCATGTGTTACGCCGTCGGGCGGGCGGCCCCGGTGCTCGTGCGCACCGCGCGGCTCGTCGAGGGCACGCGGCGGCGGGTCTTCGAGACCACCCAGTTCGTGGTCGACTGCTTCGGCCCCGGCGGCCTGGGTCCGCACGGCCGCGGCTTCCGCTCGGCGCAGAAGGTCCGGCTGATGCACGCCGCCGTGCGCCGCCTGTTGGTGAGCGACCCCATCGAGCCCTGGGATTCCGCGTTGGGGCTGCCCATCAACCAGGTGGACATGGCCTACACGCTGCACACCTTCGACGGCGTGGTGCTCGACGGCCTGTCGCGCCTGGGCATCGACGTGCCCGCCGAGTCGGCGGACGCCTGGCACGCCTGCTGGCTGGCGCTCGGGCGCGTGCTCGGCGTGGAGGAGCGATTCCTGCACGTGGATCGGGCGGCGGCGGACGCGCAGGGCGCGGCGCTGGCGGCGGCGCTGCATTCGCCCTCGGAGGCGGGCATGGAGCTCACGGCCGCGCTCGTGCAGATGTTCCAGGAGATGATCCCGGGCGAGGCCTTCGACGGCCTCACGCCGGCCATCCTGCGGCACTACCTGGGGCCGGATCTGGTGGCCATGCTGGGCGTGCCCGAGGGGCGGCGCATGAACCGCCTCTGGCGCGTCGTGCTCGGCGAGGCCCGCCCGATGTTCGACACCGCGGACGAGCCGACGGCCACGGGCAAGCTGCTGCGGCGCTTCAACCTGGCCTTCATCGACGCGCTCGTGCTGATGGGGCGGGGCGCGCGGCGCACACCCTTCGCGGTGCCGGACACGCTGGCCGACGGCTGGCGCGCGGGCTGATCAGGCCTTGTCCGCCACCCGGCAGGTGCTCAGGCCGAAGGGCAGGTAGGCCGGGCAGAAGCCGAAGATGCCCGTGAACAGCGGCACCAGGCCGATGTAGCCGAAGGGCGTCTGCGGCCCGATGAAGGCGAGGGAGAGGATCCCGGCGCCGAGGACGACGCGGACGATGCGATCGAGGGAACCGACGTTGGACTTCATGGGGTGCTCCTGAGTGTTCGGGGCCGCGGTCGCCGCAGCCTTCGACCTCAAGATGACCGCCCAGGGCCCCCTGCGTCTGTGACGAGGTCACACAACGCCGCCTGGTTCACGATTTCGATGTGGCCGCGCCCCAACTGCACCCAGCCGCGCCGCTCGAACTCCTTGAGCTGCCGGCTGACCACCTCGCGGGCGGTGCCCAGCTCGCTCGCCAGGGCCTGGTGCGTGACCGCGAGCGGCCCCTCGGCGGGCGCGAAGCGCACGAGCCACTCGGCCAGGCGCACGTCCAGCTTGCCGAAGGCGACCTCCTCCACGAGCAGCAGCAGGTCTGCGAGCCGCTGCGAGAAGCCCCGGAAGACGAAGTTGCGGAACGAAGCGTTCTCGTCGAGCAGCGTGTGGAAGACGTCCGCGGGCAGCGCCAGGGCCTCGACCTCGCCCTCGGTGCGGGCCTCGGCCTCGTAGGTGCCGCCGGAGAGCAGGCCGGCCGTGGTCAGCACGCAGCTCTCGCCGGCCTCGACCCGGTAAAGCACGATCTCGCGCCCCGTCTCGCCCAGGCGCTGCACGCGCACGCTGCCGGACACCACCAGCAGGTAGGCCCGCGCGTGTTCGCCCGTCTGGAAGACGAACGAGGCCGCGGGCGCCTTCACCCGCATCGCGCGCTCGGCGATGAGCGCCCGGGCCGAGGCGTCGAGCGCGGCGAGGGCGGGGAGGTCGGCGTTCACGGCGGCGTCGGGCCTCAATGGGGGACGCAGACGCGCGGATCCGGCGCCGGCGTGCCGTCGTCCACGGCGTCGCAGCGGTAGTCGGCGGGGCAGTCACGGTCGTCCACGCAGGTCGACGTGCACCGGCTGTAGAAGGGCGTCTCGGCGTCACCACCCATACACATGAACGACATGCACTCCATGGGCACCGGGGCCGGGCCCGTGGCCTCCGTGGGGCAGATGTAGCCCGCGATGGGCGTGCAGATGCCCGGGCGCAGCGCCACGCCGCTGTCCAGGCCGCGGTGGCACGAGTACCCCGTGGGGCAGTCGCTGGCATGGGCGCAGGTGCAGGTGCAGTAGCCGGGCTGGTTGGCGTCGACCTGGGCGCACACGGCCACGTCCGCCTCGTTCACGCCGCCGCCGACCGGGCACACGCCGCCGCACTCCATGTAGGTGTTGCAGGGGGCGATGTTGTCGATCGCCGGGTGACACACGCGGCCCGCGGCGCCGGGGACCTGCTGGCAGGTGTACCCGGCGGGGCACTTGTCGTCGCTGTCGCACTGCACGGTGCAGATGTCGTACGGATCGGCCCAGGGCACCGGCGCGCCGAGTCCCAGGCAGATGCCCGAGCTGCACTCCAGCGGGTCCGTGCACGGGTAGGCGGTCTCGTTGGGGTAACACACGCCCACGACCTGGCCGACCTCGAGGCCGTTGTCGAAGGGCGGGCAGTCCGCGCCGCCGCCCCCGGCCTGCACCTGCGCCATCAGGCAGGTGTCGATGTCCGGGCAGTCGCTGTTGCGATCGCAGCGGTCCGTGCAGGTCCGCGCGCCGCGCAGCTTGTTCTCCACGCAGAAGCCGCTCTCGCAGTCGCTCGGGCAGGCGCAGCGCTCGCCATAGGCGGCGTGGCCGCGGGGGCGCACGGCCCCGTCCGGGTCCAGCGCGGCGTCCGGCCGGGGGGGCGGGGGCGTGCGGGCGTCGTCCGGGGGCGGCGTGACGCCGTCGTCCGGCCGGGGCGGCAGCGCGTTGGCATCCCCCCCCGGGCCGGGGCCCGAGTCGATGAAGCTCAAGCCCAGATCGCGCCGGGGCGAGATGGTGCCGCCGTCGGAGATCGTGCCCACGCAGATGCCGTCCAGGCCGCAGACCTGGCCGAACGCGCAGGGCCGCGTGCGGTCGTTGCAGCCCTCGCCGCCGCCCTCGCAGACGAAGTCGTCCGGATCGCAGGTCTGGTTCTCCGGGCAGTCGGCGTCCCGCCGGCACTGCAGGCGGCACTTGCCCTCGACGCAGCTCTCCGGGATCGGACAGTCGGTGTTGACCTCGCAGGGTTTCGCGCCGCTCGCTGCGTCGTTGCAGGCGGGCAGGGCGGGCAGGGCCAGAGGGACAAAGGTCGCGATCAGGGCGAGCAGTGTTCGTCGCATGGGCGCCACACTAGCAGCCCCGCGGCGGCTTTCACCAGTTCGGACCCAGGGGCGTGACGCCGCCGAGGTCGGCGGGCCAGGGGCTCTCGAACTTCAGCGCCTCTTTGGTCAGGGGATGCGTGAAGCTCAGGCGCGCGGCGTGGAGCGCCTGACGCGGCGCCCCGCCCACGCGGGCGTAGACCCGCTCGCCGAGCACCGGGCAGCCGAGCTCGGACATGTGGATGCGGATCTGGTGCGTGCGGCCCGTGGAGAGCCAGACCTCGACGGCCGCGCGGTCGTCTTTGACCATCACGGTCTCGTAGCGCGTGATGCCCAGCTTGCCGTAACCCGGCGAGGGCCCCGGATCCGGCGTGTTCAACGGGCGCACCCGGAAGGTCGACGGGCGGGAGCCGCGACGGCCGTCCCCCGTGTCGCGCAGCAGCATGCTCGAGATCACCCCGGACGGCGGCTTGGGCGCGCCCTGCACCACGCAGCGGTACACGCGGCGGACCTCGTGGGCGTCCAGCATCTCGCGCAGGCGGCGGGCGGCCTCCTGCGTGCGGGCGAAGATCAGGAGCCCCGAGGTCTCCTTGTCCAGGCGGTGCACGTTGCGGGGGCGGTCGCCGCCGCGCACGAGCTTGTAGGCCGCGTGCAGAGCCGAGGGCTCGTCGCTGTCCGGCAGGGGGGCGGAGATCAGGCCGGAGGGTTTGTCGACCACGATCAGGTGCTCGTCCCGGAACACCAGGCGCAGGCCCATGGGCTCCGTGCGCGCGGGGTCGGGGGCGTTGGGGCGCAGGTCGATCGTCGTACCCTCGGGCACGAAGAGCGACGGGTCCATCCGGCGTTCACCGCCGATGAAGACCTTGCCCGTGGTGACCGCGGTCCGGGCCCGCGTATTGGAGAGCCCGGAGGCGTGTTTGACCAGGGCGTCGAGGCGCCCCGAGACCGGGGCCTGGAAGGTGAGCGCTTGCATAGGGCGCGCACTGTGCCCGAAAGCGGCGCCCGGCGAAACACCCGGGCGCGCCGGGCCTCACGGCGTCGCGGCGGTCTCCGGCCCCGGGGCCCGGGCGAACGCCGTCAGGTAGGCCGTGACGGCGGCCGTCTCCTCGGGCGTGAGCTTGGCCTCCTGGGCCATCTCGGGCATGTGCAAGGCCCACTCCGCGGCGGTGCGCTCGCCGGGCCGGGAGAGGCGATGGCAGCCGCCGCAGTTGCCCACGTACAGCTCGCGGCCCGCCGACAGGTGCGCGAAGTCCGCGCCGGCGCGCGTGGCGGCGTCCGGCGTGACGCGCGGGATCGCCGGGGCGCACGCGGTCGCGGTGACCGTGCCCACGAGCAGCGCGAGGCGGGAGAGCCGGTTCACAGGTCGAAGCCCACCAGCAGGCGGCCCTGGGCCTTCTCGTTGTGCACCAGGTCGCGCTCGAAGCCGCTCGACTCGCCCCCGAACGAGCCGAGCTGCGGCGTGACGCCGAGCACCATCCAGGCGGCCTTGCTGCGCACGCCCAAGGCGGGGCCGGCGTAGATCGCGATGCCCTCCAGCTCGCCCTCGGCCACGACGCCGGCGCCGCGGAGCTCCAGGCCGAGCGTCACGTGCTCGCCGAGCTCGAACGCCCCGCCGAGATCCAGCTCGAACTTGTGCTCGAGCTCGTTCTCGCCGCCGAGGTCCTCGATCTCCTCCTCGAGCACCAGGTTGGCCGCCACGAGCGCGCCGCCGAGCTGCTTGTCCACGATGAGCTTGGCCTCGACCTCGCCCTCGTCCGGGCCGCCGGTGAGCTCCAGGTACGAGGCCAGGCCCACGGCGTCCGCGGCGGCGTCCAGGTGGCGGTACTTCAGCTCCGCGGACACGCCCGTCAGGACCGACCCGGTGCCGGTGTTGCGGGTGTGCACCGTCTCGGCGTTCACGTAGAACGCGCCCATCAGGCGGTCGGTCAGGCCGACCTCGACCTCGAGGCGCTGGTCGTACCGGCGAAAGTCGCCGTCGCCGGCGGGCAGCTCGCGGCCGTAACGGCCCGTGGTCCAGACCTCGAGCTCCTTCGCGCCCTCGGGCAGGGTGGCGCTCTCGTAGGTGTACGCGAAGGCGCGGTCGTTGGCGGTGGCGAGGCCGGGGGAGAGCGTGGCCAGGGCGGTGAGGGTACTGAGGGCGGACAGGGCGTTGCGGCGGGACATCGGTCTCGAACTCCGATTTTGAAAGTCGTTATCAGCGTCTGAGGCCAATATCGACAGGCTCGGGCCCCAGGTCAAGTAGATATTGAAAATCGTTTTCATCTGTTTCGCAGATTTCCGTGGCCGGGCGTCGCGGAAAACCGCGATCGCGCAGCACCCTGCGGCGTGATTTGCCGGTGCCGGGCCAGTCTGTGGGTGGGCCCGGAAAATGCATCCGCCGCACGGTATGAAACACACAACGACCGAGAAGCGTTTCGCGTGTCTGGCGCTCGCCCTGCCGGCGAGCCTCCTGCTCTTCGCTTGCGGCAGCAGCGGCGGTGATTCGGCGGACGGCGGCGGGGCCTCCGGCGGCGCCGGCGGTGGCGGCGACATCACGCAGCCCCCGGCCCCCCCGACGACCCCCGGCGAGCCGGTCACGCCGGACGTGCCGCCCTCGCAGCTCGAGACCGCCCTGCGCGCCCAGGTGGCCGAGCAGGCCGAGCTGAACGCCGAGTCGTTCGCCGCGGCCTACCCCGCGCCCGCGCCGGCGTCGCCGCCCTACGTGGCCCACGAGGCCGCCGGTCTGGATCTCGTGCAATCGGGCGCCTTCGCCCTGAACGCCGCCGAGCAGACCGCGCTCGACGCGAACGGCTTCGTCGTGTCCGCCGAGAAGGCGTTCCCGACGTTCCTCTACGGTTACGAGAGCATCTACGCCCTGGACCTGCCCGTGTACGTCACGGCGGACGCCGTGCTGCACGCCGTGCACCACTCCTACGACACGGTGCTGAAGTACCTGGAGCTGAGCACGCTGCGTCCGCGCGTGTCGGCCTTGGTGACCGGCCTGCGCGCCGCCCTGGCCGACGGCGCGGCCGCGGGCTACTCCGATCAGGCCCGGGCGGACGTGGATCTGTACCTGGCGGTCTTCGACAGCCTGCTGCGCCTGGACGGACAGGTCTCGGCCCCCGTGGCCGGCGCCGACGCCGCTCAGGTCGGGTTCCTGGTGCAGAGCGCGCTCGCCGCCGACGGCGCCGCGGACGTGGTGCTCTTCGGCCGCAGCCGGCCGGTGGACTTCTCGCAGTTCACGCCCCGCGGCCACTACACCCAGGACCCGCGCCTGAAGGCCTACTTCCGCGCGCTCATCTGGGCCGGCCGCACGGAGTTCCGGTTCCTCGAGGTCAACGGCGACACCGGTGAGCTCGAGCTGCGCCGCCGGGACATCGAGGCCGCCTACGCGCTCCACACCCTGATGACCGCCGACGCTCGCGCCGCCTGGCAGCAAGTGGACGACACGGTGCGCGCCTTCGTGGGCGAGGCCGACAACCTCACGCTCCCCGAGCTGCCCAAGCTCCTGGCCGACCTGGACGTGGACAGCGGCACCGACCTCGCCGGCGTCGAGGACCAGGCCCTGGCCGAGGCGCTCCTGAAGGGCGGCTACGGCACCCAGCAGATCGCCAGCCAGCTCGTGACCAACGGCACGGACGGCGAGCTGCCCCTGAACCGGAGTTTCCTGCTCTTCGGGCAGCGGTACGTGATCGACAGCCACGCGTTCTCGAACGTGACCTGGGCCCGCACGGACGCCCAGCGCATGATGCCCGACCCCCTGGACGTGGCCTTCAGCGTGCTGGGCAACAACGCCGCCGGCGCGCTCCTGGCGCCGCAGCTGGCCCAGTACGCCTACTGGGGCGACCTTTCCGCGATGCGCGTGCTGACCGAGGCCCACGGCGAGGCCTTCTGGCAGCAGAACCTGTACAACCTGTGGCTCGGCGCCCTGCGCGAGCTCTCCCCGCCCGCCGTGGCCCCCGAGGGCGTGCCGGCGGTCTTCACCAGCGAACCCTTCGCGCGGCGGCTGCTCAACACGCAGCTCGCGTCCTGGGCCGAGCTGCGCCACGACACGCTGCTGTACGCCAAGCAGAGCTACACGGACGGTGCGAGCTGCGAGTTCCCGGACGCCTACGTGGAGCCCGTGCCCGAGGCGTGGCAGGCCATCGCCGACTTCGGCACCCGCGGCCGCGCGCTGGTGGAGGGTCTGACCTTCGAGAGCAACCTGGAGCCCCTGCCCGAGGCCCTGGCCAACGAGCCGCAGCTCTACCCCAACCCGGCGCTGCGCGACAACACGCTCGCCTGGTTCGGCCGCCTCGCCGAGACGGCCGGCACGTTGAAGTCCATGGCCGAGCACCAGCGCTCCGGCGAGCCGTTCGACGAGGCGCAGATGGCCTTCATCAACCAGGCGATCCACCTGCAGCAGGGCTGCGGCTCGCCCACGGGCGCGGACGGCTGGCTGGCGCAGCTCTACTTCGAGCCGGCGGGCGCCGTTCAGGCCGACATGCTCATCGCCGACGTGCACACGCAGCCCACGGACGAGACGGGCACGCCCGTCGGTCGCGTGCTGCACGTGGGCACGGGCTGGCCGCGGCTGGCCGTGTTCACGGTGGAGACCTGCGACGGCCCGCGCGCGTACGCGGGTGTCTCCTCGATGTTCCACCAGGTCGTGACCGAGGACTACGAGCGGCTGACGGACGAGGCCTGGCAGCGCAACTTCTCGGACCCGGCCACGCTGCCGCCCATCGTGTCGTGGATGACGGACCTGGCGCCCGGCGGCCCGGCGGCGCTCGTGCCCTCGCAGGCCGAGCCGCAGTTCTGAGTCAGCGCAGGCCGACCCGCAGCAACTCTTTCAGGTTCTCGGCGGCGGCGGGATACGCCGCGACGGCCTGCATCGCCGCGAGCACGGCCTGACGCCGGAAGCCGTGGCGGTGAAAGTCCCAGGCGTTCGTGCGGTGCGTCTGCCCCAGGATCCGCTGCCGCGTCGCGAGGGGCAGGGCGGCCCCCCGCGGGGTCGCGAGCACGCGCCGCACCACGGCCAGCCGCGCCGTCGTCATGCGCTCGGGGCTGCGGCTGTTGCCCGTGGCGTGGATGCGGTAGTGCGTCAGGGGCGACCGGATGCACTGGGCCGTCTCGCCGCGCGCGGTGAGCTGCAGCCAGAAGTCCCAGTCCTCGCACACGGGGATGCGCGGGTCCGTGGAGTAGCCCCCGACGGCCTGCCAGCTCGCCTTCGTCTGCACGACGCTCGAGGTCGTGATGAAGTTGCCCTCGAGCAGCAGCGCCTCGAAAACATCCCCGCTCGGCAGGTTCACGTGGTCCGACAGCAGCGGGGGCAGGGGGCCGACGTCGCCGAAGTTGCGGCGGTCCGTGTACAGGATCGCCGAGCGACCGTCCCAGGCGCCGAGCTGCCGCGCCAGTTTGGTCGGCTCCCAGAGGTCGTCCGCGTCCAGCCAGGCCAGCCACTCGCTGCGCGCGACGGCCGCGCCGTGGTTGCGGGTGGCGGCGATGCCGGCGTTGGGCTGGCGGATGCGCCGCACGCGGGGGTCCTCGGCGCCCAGGGCCTCCACGCGGGCGCCGGTGTCGTCCGTCGAGCCGTCGTCCACGACGAGCACCTCTGCGACGGGCCAGGTCTGCGCGAGCGCGGAGCGCACCGTCTCTTCGATGAAGGCCGCGGCGTTGTAAGCCGGGATCACCACGCTGACCGGCGGGCGGACGGTCATGTCTCAGTCCGCCCGGCGCAACGGCAGGTCGTGGCTGGCGAGCATGAGACCACCGGACCGCCGCGCGAGCGTGAGCTGCTCACCCGTGGCCAGCACCAGCGTCGCGCGTGTCTCGTCCCGGGCGTCCACCCGGAACGGCAAAAGGCGGCCGTCGGGCAGGTGCACGCGGCGCGAGTCGAAGGCGAGCCGCCAGCGGGCGCCGGCGACGAGGTCCCGGGCGAGGCTCTGCGCCTCGGGGGCCAGCGCGCGGAAGCTCTCGGCCGAGTCCAGCGCGCCCAGATCCACCACCCAGTCGCCGAGCCACCAGTCCGTGGCGTCGTGCACGGGCGGCGCGGGGGCGTCGTCCGGCGACACATGGGGGCCGCAGCCGCCGCATGTCGCGCCGAGCGCCAGGACCAGGGCGGGCAGCACGGCGCGCATCAGACGCTGATCGCGCCCTTGCGGAAGTCGCTGCCGCCGATCTTCACGTTGACCAGCGCGGGCTTGGGGCTCTCGAAGGCCCGGCGCAGGGCGCTCTCGAGCTGGTCCGGCGCGTCCACGTACTCGCCGTGGCCGCCCAGGGCCTCGACGACCTTGTCGTAGCGCGTGTAGTCCAGCTTGGTGGCCACGGCGCGCTTCTCGCCGAACATGTCCACCTGGCCGCGGTAGATCTGGCGCCAGCAGGCGTCGTTGCCGACCACGGCGGTGACCTTGATGCCCTGGCGGGCCATCGCCTCGAACTCGAAGCCGTTGAAGCCCACGCTGCCGTCGCCGTAGACGAGGACGACGTCGCTGTTCGGGCGCGCCAGCTTGGCGGCCATGGCGAAGCCGGGGCCCACGCCCAGGGTGCCCAGCGGGCCCGGATCCATCCACAGGCCGGGGCGCCGCACGTTGAGCGTGTAGGCGGCCGTGGCCACGAAGTCGCCGCCGTCGCCGATGACGATGGTGTCGTCCTTGATGAACTTGTTGAGCTCCGCGCACACGCGCAGCGGGTTGGGCGGGGACTCCTCGCTGGCCAGCTCGGCGGCCATCTTGGCCTTGGCCTTGGCCTCGGCGAGGTCCATGGCCGACTTCCAGGCGCTCCGGTCGAGGTCCTCGGGCTTCAGATCGGCGAGGGCGGCGCAGAGCTGATCCATGATGATGCCGCTGTCGCCGACCAGGGCGTCGTCGATGGAGCGGTTGCGGCCGATCTCGGCGCCGTCCAGGTCGATCTGCACGACCTTGGCGCTGGGGTTGACCGTGGCGGCGTTGCCGTAGCCCAGCCGGAAGTCGAAGGGCGTGCCGAAGACCAGCAGCAGGTCGGCCTGGCGCAGGGCGTCCTTGCGGCAGCGGGTGTAGGCCCAGGGGTGGCCCTGGGGCATCGCGCCGCGGGCCATGCCGTTGACGAACACCGGCGCCTGGATGCGGTCCACGAAGCGGGCGAGGGCGCCCTCGTCCGGCGACCACCGGAGCTGGCTGCCGCAGATGACCATGGGCCGCTGGGCGTTGCGGATCATCGCGGCCACGCGCTCCACCGCGCGCGGATCGCCGGCGGGGCGGGACTCGGTCCGGTACTTGGGGTACTGCGTGACCATCGAGTCGTCGACGGGCATGAACAGCAGATCCAGGGGCATCTCCAGGAACACCGGGCCCGGCGTGCCCGTGGTGGCGATGCGGAAGGCGTTCTGCACGTATTCGGGCAGGCGGCTGCCGTCGGGGACCGACACCGACCACTTGGTGATCGACCGCATGAGCGAGACGTGGTCCATGTCCTGGAGCGAGCCCTTGTCGGCGAGGCCCTTGGGGCCGGCGCCGCCGATGAGCAGCATGGGCACCTGGGCGCGCTGGGCGTTGGCGACGGCGGTGACGGCGTCCGTGACGCCCGGGCCGGCGGTGACGGCCGCGACGCCGGGGCGGCCGGTGACCCGCGCCCACCCGTCCGCCGCGTGGGCGGCCGACTGCTCGTGGCGGGTGTCCACCACGCGGATGCCGTAGTCGAGACAGCCGTCGTAGATGTTCTGGATGTGGCCGCCGCAGAGGGTGAAGAGGTGCGAGATGCCCTCGGCCTTCAGCGCCCGCGCCACCAGGTGTCCACCGGATTCCATCGCCATGTTCGTCGCCTCGTCCGTGCAGATTCTTCGGGTCGCGGCAAAGTAAGACCGGGCGGAATTTTTGGCAACGCGCCGTGCGATTCCGATACAACCCCGGAGTTTTTCGACGCTCACGCCGACGTTTTTGCTGAGGAAGGCCACACGCACCCATGAAGACCCTGAAAGACCTGCTTCTGGCCGAGGGCAAGCGCCCCACCGTGCTCGACGACTGCACGAAGCTGATCGACGAGGAGGTCGACAGCAAGGGCGGCCTCTCGGGCATGGGCATCAAGATGGCCTTCAAGACCGTGAAGATGCTCAAGCCGGGCATGATCCGGGAGTCCGTGGACTACCTGCTCGACGACTTCGTGGAGAAGCTCGAGCCCTATTTCGCCGACTACCAGAACCAGGCCGTGGCCGGCGGCATCGAGAAGTTCGTGGTGGGCAAGGCCGGGCCCATCGCCGAGACGCTGCTCGGCATCACCGATGCCCGCGCCGCGCGCAGCAAGAACAAGGTGATCAAGGGCGCCTACGAGAAGCTGCGGCCCGAGGGCAAGCGGCAGGTCGAGGCGGCCATGCCCCGCGTGGGGCGGATGCTCGCGAAACACGGCGCCTGAGGACTTCGAAAACATGGACATGACCGCAGAAGGACTCGCCTACTTCGGGCGATTCGGGGTGGACGAGGCTCTGCTGCGGGCGGCGCTCGCCCAGGCGCTCTCGAGGGGCGGCGACTTCGCCGAGCTCTACTTCGAGCACCGGGTCGCCCACGAGGTCGGCCTCGAGGACGGCGCCGTGAACCGGGCGTTCCTGCACGTGTCCCTGGGGGTCGGCGTGCGCGTGGTGCAGGGCGACCAGACCGGCTACGCCTACACCGAGGAGCTCACGCGGGAGCGGGTGTGCGAGGCGGCGGGCACGGCGGCCATCGTGGCTTCGGGCGCGCCTCTGCCGGGACCGCGGGCCTTCGAGGTGCGCGGGCGCCCGGACCGCTACCCCGTGGCGGTGGACTTCGAGTCCGTCGGCATCGAAAGAAAGATGCCGATCCTGAGTGAAATCAACCACCTGGCGTTCGCGCAGGACGCCAGCGTGTGCAAGGTCACCGTGGGCTACGCCGACTCGGACGGCGCCATGTTCCTGGTGGACTCGGACGGCCGCACGGCCTTCGACCGCCAGCCCATGGCGCGGCTGTCCGTGGGCTGCGTGGCCGAGCGCAACGGGCGCCGCGAGTCCAACCACCACAACCTGGCGGGCCGCGAGGGCTTCGAGTTCTTCACGCCGGAGCGGATTCACAAAGTCACGCACGAGGCCGTCGCGCGCACGATCTTCTGCTTCGACGCGGGCCCCGCGCCGGCGGGCGAGATGCCCGTGGTGCTGGCGGCGGGCTCGGCGGGCATCCTGCTGCACGAGGCCATCGGCCACGGCATGGAGGCCGACTTCAACCGCAAGGGCGTGTCCGTCTACAGCGACAAGCTCGGCAAGCGCATCGCCGGCGACGAGATCACCATCGTGGACGACGGCACGCAGCCCCACGCGCGCGGCGCCATCAACGTCGACGACGAGGGCGTCGAGGGCCAGCGCACGGTGCTCGTGCAGAGCGGCATCCTCGAGACCTACATGCACGACCGCATCAGCGCCAAACACTACGGCGTGGCGCCCACGGGCAACGGCCGGCGGCAGAGCTTCCGCGACCCGCCCCTGCCGCGCATGCGCAGCACCTACATGATGCCCGGCAGCGTGCCCCCCGAGGACATCGTCAAGTCGGTGAAACACGGCGTCTACGCCGAGACCTTCACCAACGGCCAGGTCATGATCGGCGCCGGCGACTTCACCTTCTACATCAAGACGGGCTACCTCATCGAAGACGGCAAGCTCACGCGCCCCATCAAGGACACGAACATCATCGGGAACGGCCCGCAGTGTCTGGAGCGCACGGATCTCGTCGGCAACGACTTCAAGCTCGACGAGGGCGGCTGGACCTGCGGCAAGGACGGCCAGAGCGTGCCGGTGTCCATCGGGATGCCGACGGTGCGGGTCTCGGCCATCACCGTGGGCGGGGTGAACTCATGAGCACGCTTCTCGATCAGGCGAACGAGGCGGCCAAACTGGCGCAGTCGCTCGGGGCGGACGAGGCCCGCGTGGGCGTGTCGCGCTCCCGGGGCGTCGAGGTGGAGTGGCGCGACGGCCGCCTGGAGCGGGTGCAGGAGCGCACGCGCCGCGGGCTCTCCGTGGAGCTCTTCGTGGACGGCCGCTACGCCGCCATGAGCACCAACGACCTGCGGCCCGAGGCCGTGCGCGGCTTCCTGACCGAGGCCGTGGCCATGACGCGGCTGCTCGAGCCCGATCCGCACCGCTGCCTGCCCGATCCGGCCATGTACGCCGGCCGGGCGGAGGTCGACCTCGACCTCTCCGATCCCACGCAGGCGTCGGTCACCAGCGAGTCGCGGCGCGCCGCGGCCGAGCAGCTCGAGACGCTCCTGCGCGCCGGCGCCGGGGACCTGCCCATCGTGTCCGTCACGAGCTCCGTGGACGACGACTCGGGCGAGAGCGCGCGGGTGCACACCAACGGCTTCGAGGGCGTGCGCACGGGCACCCACTTCTCGCGCTCCGTGCAGGTCACGGTGCTCGACAAGGACGGCCGCCGGCCCATGGGCTGGGCCTACACCGTGCGGCGCCATCAGGCCGAGCTGCAGGTGCTGGAGACCATCGCCCGCGAGGCGCGCGAGATGGCGCTGCGCCAGCTCGGCTCGGGCAAACTCGCCACGGGCAAGTACACGCTCGTCGTCGACCGCCAGAGCGTGCCGCGCCTGCTCGGGGCGTTCCTGGGGCCGCTCTCCGGCTCGGCGCTCCAGCAGAAGCGCAGCCTCTGGGACGGCAAACTCGGGGAGCAGATCGCCTCGGACAAGCTGACGATCGTGGACGATCCGTTCCGCGTGCGCGGCCTGGGCAGCGCCCTGTGGGACGGCGACGGCTTCGCGACGAAGAAGCGCCCCATCATCGAGCGGGGCGTGCTCTGCACGTACCTGATCGACGACTACTACGCCCGCAAGATGGGCGTGGCGCCCACGGGCGGCAGCACGCACAACTTCGACTGGGTGCTGGGGGAGAAGGACGCCGCCGGCCTCGTCGCGGACGTGGGCGAGGGCGTGTACATCGACCGCTTCCTGGGCGGGAACAGCAACGGCACCACGGGCGAGATCAGCCTGGGCTGCGCGGGTCGGGTGATCCGCGGCGGCGTGCTCTGCGAGCCCGTGGCCGAGATCAACCTGGCCGGCAACTTCGGCGAGATCTGGCGCGCCCTGGTGGGCGTGGGCAACGATCCCGACTCGAACAGCAGCGCCGGCTGCCCCACCTGCGTCTTCGAGGGCATTCAGCTCAGCGGGACGTGACCCCGGGCGGGCGACGCCCCGCTCGCAGACGAAAGCCGGCCATGGGACTCAACTTTCCGACCTCGCTGCTCCTCGGGCACGTGATCCAGGCGACGGGGTTGCGCGGCGCGGACGTCTACTGCCTGGGTTACCCCACCTGCAAGATCGACCAGAAGAAGCTCGCGCGCCTCGCCGCGACGCTGGGGCTCGATGCGGGGCCGCTGAAGGGCAAGGCCAAGCTGACGACGCCCGAGGTCGTGCGGTTCCTCGGCGGCGGCAATGTCCGCGGCATCGACATCAGCGCGCATGAGGGCGCGGACATCGTGATGGACCTGTCCAGGGACACCGTGCCGCCGGAGTTGCAGGGCGTGGCGCGGCTGATCCTGGACAACGGCACGCTGGAGCACGTCGCGCACGTGCCCAACGCGCTGAAGGTCATCCACGATCTGCTGGCCGTGGGCGGCGTGGTGGTGCACAGCAACCCGTCCAACGGCTACATCGACCACGGTTTCTTCCAGTTCTCGCCGACCTTCTACAACGACTGGCACCGCGAGAACGCCTACGAGGTCATCACCGCCTCGTTCTCGCGCTACTTCCCGGACAGCGACTCCAACGACATCCGGCCCTACGCGGGCGACCTGTTCCGGTCGCAGCCCTTCTCCGCGATGATGCGGGACTACGGCTTCGGCAACATCCTGTTCGCCGCGCGCAAGACGGCCGAGTCCACCTGTGACCGCCAGCCCGTGCAGTCCGTCTACCGCAAGCGCTACACCGGGCAGGACTACGGCCACGAGCAGCGGGCGCCGCTGACCTACAGCCACCGCGCGCCGCTGGCGCCCACGCTGCTGCGCCGGGCCCTGCCGCCCGCCGTGAAGCGCACGATCAAGAAGTTCCTCTGAGCCGATTTCCCCGTGTCCGAGAGCCTGCCCGAGCCGGCGCCCGCGTCGCCGGCGCCTGAAACCCCGTCGGGTGCGCCGATTCTCCGGACGCGCCGGGAGATGCTCGCCGCGCGGCTGCGCGTGCTGGCCTGGCTGGGGCTCGGGCCGGGCCTCGTCGAGGCCGTGAGCCTGTGGCAGGGGTCGGACGACGCCGCGTGGGGCCTGGTGGTGGCGGCCGTGGGGCTGGGGCTCTGGGCGGCGCTCGTGCAGTTTCTCGGGCTGCCGTACCTGGTCGGCGGGCTGTCCACCTGGGTGCGCGCGCGGTCGGCGGTGCACGGGCCGGACAATCCGGGGCCCCTGGCGGCGAGCCTGGGCTTGGGGCTGGCGCTCCTGCCCGGTCTGCTGGCGGCGGTGGCCCTGGTGACGCCGCTGACGGCCCGCGTCGCGCCGGCGTCACGCCCGTTTCTCGGGCTGGCGCTGGGGCTCGCGCTGCCGGCGGTCTCGGCCCTGGCGGCGCCCACTCTGGCCTCGCTGATGGCCGGCCTGGTCCCGCGGCGCGTGCGGGGGCCCTTCACGCGGCTCGGGCTCGTGCTCCTGGCCTCGGCGGGGGCCGCGTGGGTGCTGCTGGAGGTGGACGACCGCCTGCTCCCGCTCGCGGCGGTGCCCCTGGCGGCGGCCATCGCCGGGCTGCCCGGACGGGCCGTGCGGCTCGTCGGCTGGCTCGCGCTCTTTCTGGCGCCGGCGCTCGGTGCGGGCGCGCTGGCCTCGCTGGTGCACGCGGGGCCGGAGATCGTGCGCGGTCCGGCCACGTCGGGGCTGTTGTACGGCACGCTGATGCCCATGCTCGCCGAGCTCTCCGACGACGATCACGACGGCTTCGGCGACGCCTTCGGCGGCGACGACTGCGACGACGCGAAGGCCTCGATCAACCCGGCGGCCCGGGACATGCCGCGCAACGGCGTGGACGAGAACTGCCGCGGCGGCGACCTGACGGCCGCCTTCGACCGCCCGAAGCTGCGCCCCGCGCCGCCCCTGGCGCCGGGCTTGCAGCCGCACATCGTGCTGCTGGTGATCGACGCCGTGCGCTTCGACAGCTTCGGCCCGGAGAGCGGCCTGACGCCCAACCTGGACCGCGTGGCGGCGGCCGGTCGCAGCTTCACCCGCGCGATGGCGCAGTCGAGCGCCACCCGGTTCTCGGTGCCGGCGCTGCTCTCCGGCCGCTGGGTCGCCCACACGGAGTACGAAGAGAAGCTCAACGTGTACACGCTGGACGGCAGCGTGCCGATGCTGCAGAGCGTGCTGGCCGCGCAGGGCTACCGGACGGGCGCGGTGGTGCCCTCGGTGCCGCACACGCAGATGCCGAAATTGCGCAAGGGTTTCAATGACTTCGACGTGATCGACACGGCGGAGATGCGCCGGCTTCGCGACCACAGCACGCCGGCGGCCATCGACCGCATCCTGAAGCAGTTCCGCGCGGCCGAGGACAAACCCGTCTTCGTGTACGCGCACCTGATGGACGCGCACCACCCCTACCGCAAGGACGTCCGCCGCCCGAAGGCGCCCGCCGGCACGAAGGGCGACTACCAGGGCGAGATCGCCCAGCTCGACGCCGATCTGGCGCCGCTGCTGGCCGCGCTGGAGGACTTCCGGAAGACGCGGCCCGTGCTGCTGGTCGTGACCGCGGACCACGGCGAGGGGTTCATGGAGCACGGCACGCGCTACCACGCGCGGGACCTTTTCCAGACCTCGCTGCACGTGCCGCTGATCTTTCACGGGCCCGGGGTCGTGGCCGGGCCCGAGGTGGACACACCCGTGGACCTGCTGGACGTGGGCGTGACGCTGGCGGAGTTCGGCGGGGCCGCGCTGCCCGGGGCGCAGGGCTCGAGCCTGCGGGGCCTGCTCGCCGGCCACGCGGACACCACCCGGCGCCCGCTGTTCGCCGAGCTGCGCGTGTGGCGCCTGCCCTACCCGCACCACGCGGCGATCATCGACTGGCCCTGGAAGCTCATGGTCCGCATGGACACCGGGCAGCGCCAGCTGTTCGACCTGGACGCCGATCCCGGCGAGCGGCGCAACCTGTGGGGTCAGGCGCCCGAGGCCGGCCCGCGGCTCGACGCGCTGCTCTCGCGCTGGTCGGAGTATGGCAACGGGCCGGCCGGGCGGCTGCTGCCCGAGGGGCTCGTGGAGAAGTAGGCCGGCCGGTCGCCCGGCTCAGGGCGCGTCGACGACGGCGCGCAGGCGGCGCTCGACCTCGGCCACGAGCCGCGTGGCGCGCGCGAGCCCCACGGCGGGCGCCAGGGCGATGAAGCTCCAGTGCAGACGCCCGGCGAAACAGGTCGCCGTCGTCACGAAGTCGGCCAGGGCCGAGGGCGCGACCACGAAGAACAGGCCCGTCAGGTGCAGGTCGCCCACGCGCTCGGGCACGTCCAGGCGGCCCAGGTTGGTGATGCCCGTCGTGCCGCGCAGGGGCAGGGCGTACATGCGGGCGGCGACCTCGGCGGGCGTGCGGCCGCCGCGCGTCAACACGCCGAAGAGCCACTCGGCGAACAGGTGGAAGATCGTCGGCACGTGATGGGCGACGTCCGCGCGGATCTCGTCGCGCAGCCGGCGGGCCAAAGGCCACACGGGCGCGGCGGGGTCGATCCGGTGCACGCTCTGCGACAGGCCCACGTAGTAGCCGAGCGCCTCGGCCACGCTGGGCTCGAGGTACGGGCGCACGTCCACCGGGGTGCCGCAGCTCATCGGCACCGGGGTGGGGTGCTCCGTGGCCAGGGCCTGCATGAGCACGACGCTCAGCACGCCGTGGACCGTGGTGCCCTCGGCGCGGGCGCGGGCGGTCAGGCGCTCGGTGAAGCCCGCGTCGAAGGTGAGCGGGTGGACCCCCGGCCGGCGCTCGTGGAGCGGCACCAGGGCGTCCACGGGGACCGGGACCGGGCGGCCGCCGGCGCGCAGCACGCGGCCGACGTCGCGCAGCATCGTCAGCGCGAGGCGGGACCAGCCGCGCAGGCCGCGGGCCCGGGGCGGGCGGGCGTTCCACAGGGGCGGAGGCTCGGGCAGGGGCGCCAACGCCTCGCCGGCGGCGGCGCGGGCCAGATCGCGGGCCAGGAGCACGCCGCTGCGACCGTCGCCGATGCTGTGGTGCAGCGTGAGGAGCAGGCGGCCGCCGGCGTCGGCGTCCCGCAGCCAGGTGCAGCGCAGCAGGGGGGCGTCGAGCGAGGGCATCGGCTCGGTCAGCTCCGCGGCGAGGCGCTCGGCGTACCGTTCGGGCTCGGCGGCCTCGACGCGCAGCGGCAGCGGGGCGTTCAGGGGGGCGAAGCGCAGGGCGTGTGGCGTGCCCGTGATGGTGGCGCGCAGCAAGGGATGACGCCGCTGCAGGGCGTCGAGCGCGGCGCGCAGGGCGGTCTCGGACAGGGGGCCGATGTAGTCGAGCACCGTGGTGAAGTGCAGGGGCGCGCCGTGGTCGAACCACCACAGGACACGCTCCGGCGGTGAGAGGGGGCGGTCGGGGGCGGCGTTCTGCGTCGTCATGCAGCGCAGCTTCGCACAGGTCGCGGGCCGGCGCAGCGTCATGGACAAAAAGCCATGACGGAGTTGACGCCTGGAACTTTGTCCGATAGTTTTTATTCCATGAACACCGAGCCTGAACTGAAGGGCCCCCGGGCCAAGGTCTTCGCCTTCATCACCGAGCGGCTGCGCGCCGGTCGGTCCCCCACGCTGCGCGAGGTGCAGGCCGCCGTGGGGTTCCGCTCCACGGAGTCGGCCCGCATCCACCTCGATGCGCTCGTGCGGCTGGGCAAGCTCATCAAGGAGCCCGGCGCGCGCGGCTACCACCTGCCGGACACGGGCGAGCCCCGGCGCACGGTCGTCTCCGTGCCCGTGCTGGGGCGCGTGCAGGCCGGCGCCCTGACCACCGCGGTCGAGGATCGCGAGGGCGAGCTGCTCATGGTGAGCCACCGCGAGAACGATGAGCTCTTCGCGCTGCGCGTGCAGGGCGAGAGCATGAACGGCGCCGGCATCCTGCCCGGCGACTTCGTCATCGTCCGCCGGCAGGCCGTGGCGGCGAGCGGCGACATCGTGGTCGCCCTGGTCGACGAAGAGGCGACCGTCAAGCGCCTGCACGTGCGTGGCAAGCGCATGGAGCTGCGCGCCGAGAACCCGGCGTTCCCGGCCATCGTGCCCGCCCCCGGCACCATGACCCTGCTCGGCAAGGTGATCGAGGTGCGGCGCTTCATCGAGTCGCCCGCGCCCTGAGGCGGGCAAAGCCGCCCGCCCGAAAGCCCCGGACCCCCGGACCCCCCGAACCCGAACCCGAACCATAGGGAGACGATCATGGCCCTCGCCGCGGTCGCTACGCCAGAGATCCGTCCGACGCTCGAGGAGCGCGGACAGCCCGAGATCATCCCGCTCGACGCGCCCTGGCAGGGGCCGGACGACACGAGCGACGCCGACGACGCGCCCTTCGAGGACGTCGCCGAAGACGTCACCGACGAGGCCGAGGCCCGCGCGCCCTCGCCGGCGCAGGCGCGGCTGCTGCGGCTGCCCATCGCCCGGGTCAAACCCAAGCGGGTCGAGGCGCCGGCCTGGTCCCTCTCCACGCTGAGCGGGCGGCTGGTGGAGCTCTCCTCCGTGGGGGCGAGCGCGGCGCTGAGCTTCACCGCGCAACTGCTGCACGAGGCGCAACGGCAGGGCGAGCCCGTGGCCTGGGTGCAGGCTCGCGACAGCCTGTTTCACCCGCCGGATCTGGCGGCCACGGGGGTCGACCTGCGGGCGCTGCCCATTCTGCGGCCGGCGTCGCCCGGCGATCTGGGCAAGATCGTGGGCCACCTGCTGCGCAGCGGGGCCTTCGGGCTGATCGTGGTGGACCTGAGCGACGGCGAGGCCGAGCGGGCCCTGCCGGCGCCCCTGCAGTCGCGGTTGGAGCGCACGGCGGCGCTGCACGGCACCTGCGTGCTCTGTCTGACGGACAAGGCCGCGGACACGGGCTCGCTCGGGCCCCTGGTGTCCTGGCGGGGCGAGGCCCGGCGCGTCTCGGCGCGGGGGGCGGTGGTGCGGGCCGAGGTCGTGGCGCTGAAGGACAAACGCAGCGCGCCGGGCTGGCACTGCGCGGTGGAGTTCGAGCGCGTGGCGGGGATGACCTGACCGATGCGAGTCGCCTGCCTCGATGCGCCCGCCTTCCCCCTGCAGCTCCTGCGGCGGGCGAACCCCGACTGGGCGGGTCAGCCGGTGGTGGTGGTGGACGAGGACCGCCCGCAGGGGCGCGTGCTCTGGGCCAACGCCGAGGCCTTCCGCTGCCGGGTGCTGCCGGGCATGCGCTACGCCGCGGGGCTCTCGCTCACCGGCGAGCTGCGCGCCGGCGTCATCTCCGACGAAGCGCGGGCGGCGGGCGTGGCGATGCTGGTCGAGCACCTGCGGCGCTTCAGCCCCCACGTCGAGGCCGCCGCCGAGCAGACGGGCACGTTCTTCCTCGACGCCGCCGGGCTCGTGAGCCTCTACGGCTCGCTGGAGACCTGGGGCGCGCAGGTGCTGGCCACCCTGGCGGAGCTGGGCTTCGAGGCCACGCTGGCCGTGGGCTTCTCGCGCTTCGGCAGCTTCGCCGGCGCGCGGGGCCTGCAGGCCGAGGAGGCGGCCTCGCTGCGCGTCTTCGCCGATGTCGCCGAGGAGCAGGCCGTGGGCCGCGCCGTGCCCCTGGAGCGCCTGGAGCTGGACCCGGCGCTGCGCGAGAGCTTGCACCGCCTGGGCGTGCACACGCTGGGGGCGTTCCTGGCGCTGCCGCCCGCCGGCCTGCAGACCCGCTTCGGCGAGGCCGCGGCGGCGCTGCATCGCTGGGCCATGGGCACCCGCTTCGACCCCCTGCGCCCCGTGGCGCCGCCGCCGGACCTGTGGCGGCGGCTGCTCTCCGAGCACGCCGAGACGGACGCCACCCGCCTGCTGTTCCTGGTCAAGCGGCTGCTCGATCCGTTGCTGCGCAAGCTCGCGGAGCGGCACGAGGCCCTGCTGGAGATGCGGCTGATCTTCACGCTGGACCGGGGTGAGAAGCAGATCCACCGCCTGCGGCCCGCCGAGGCCACCCTCGAGGCGCCGCTGCTGCTGGAGCTGCTGCGCCTTCGCCTGGAGAACCTGGCGCTGGGCGCCGGTGTGGTCGAGCTCTTCCTCTCCGTGCGGGGCGTGCGGGCGCACGCCGAGCAGATCCGCTTGTTCCAGGAGACCCCGCGCCGGGATCTGGCCGCCGCGAACCGGGCGCTGGCCCGCATCCGCGCCGAGCTGGGCGAGGCCGCCGTGCAGCAGTGCTGCCTGAAACCCGGGCACCTGCCCGAGGCCGGCTTCACCTGGCAGCCCCTGGAGAAACTGCCCCTGGCCTCGCCCCACGCCGAGGGGCGCCGGCGCGTGGTGCGGCGTCTGCTCGCGCGCCCCGTGCGCCTGCCGCCCGTGCCGCGCCACCTGCGCAACGATGGCTGGATCCCCCTGGATCCGGCGGCGGGGGCCGTCGTGCGGCTCGATGGCCCCTACGTCGTGTCCGGGGGCTGGTGGCACGCCGAGCAGCACCGCGAGTACCACTTCGCCCACACCCGACGCGGGGACGTCCTGTGGGTCTACTACGACCGCGCTCGCCGGCGCTGGTTCCTGCAAGGCACCGTCGAATGACCACCTACGTCCCCCTGTGGTGCAAGAGCAACTACTCGTTCCTCGAGGGCGCCAGCCACCCGGACGAGCTGGTCGAAGAGGCGCAGACGCTGGGCCTGCGCGCCCTGGCGCTCACGGATCGCAACGGCGTGCCCGGGGTGGTGCGGGCCCACGAGCAGGCCCGCAACTCCGGCGTGAAGCTGCTGGTGGGCACCGAGCTCACCCTGACGGACACTTCGTCGCTCGTGCTGCTGGCGGCCAGCCGCGAGGGCTACGCCAACCTGTGCCGCACGGTCACCGTCGGGCGGCGGCGGGCGCTCAAGGGCGAGTTCCGCCTGGAGTGGGCCGACGTGTTCGAGCGCGCCGAGGGCCTGATCGCGCTGTGGGGCGGCCCGACGAGCCTGCTCGCCGGCGAGGCCGAGCCCCCGGCCACGCTCTGCGGCCCCCTGCGCGAGGCCTTCGGGGACCGCCTGTACGCCATGGTCGCGCGGCACCGCGAGGCGGACGAGCCGACGCTCGAGGCCCGCGTGCGCGCCCGGGCCGCCCGCTGGCGCCTGCCCGTCGCCGCCGCGCAGGAGGTCCTGTACCACTCGCCGGCGCGGCGGCCTCTGCAGGACATCCTGACCTGCATCCGCCACGGCGTGACCGTGCACACCGCCGGGCAGCTCACCCGGGGCAACCACCTGCACGCGCTCGCCTCGCCCCAGGCCTTTCTCGACCTGTTCGCGGACGACCGCGCCGCCGTGGTGCGCACGCAGGAGATCGCCGGCCGCTGCGACTTCAACCTGGGCGAGATCCGCTACCGCTACCCGGCCGAGCGCCTGCCGGACGGCCAGACCTCGTCGTCGTGGCTGCGGCAGCTCACCTTCGAGGGCGCGCGGGGGCGCTACGGCGGCGAGGTCCCCGGGGACGTGCGGGCGCAGTTGGACAAAGAGCTCGCCCTCATCGAGCACCTCGATTACGGCGGCTACTTCCTGACCATGTGGGAGATCGTCCGGTTCTGCCGGTCCGAGGGCATCCTGTGCCAGGGGCGCGGCTCGGCGGCCAACTCGGCGGTCTGCTACTGCCTGGGCATCACCGCCATCGACCCCGTGCGCATGGGGCTCCTGTTCGAGCGGTTCCTGTCGCTGGAGCGCGCCGAGCCCCCCGACATCGACCTCGACATCATGCACGAGCGCCGTGAAGAGGTCATCCAGCACGTCTACGCGCGCTATGGGCGCGACCACGCGGCCATGGTGGCCAACGTGATCCGCTACCGCTTCAAGTCCGCCGTGCGCGAGGTGGGCAAGGCCCTCGGCCTGCCCGAGACCGCGCTCGACCGCATGGCCCGCGGGCTGGGCTGGCACGACACGGCGGACGAGCTGACGCTGAAGCAGGTGGCGCTGGACCCGGCGGCGCCGCTGCACCGGCACCTGCTCACGCTGGTCAACGACATCCAGGACTTTCCGCGCCACCTGTCCATCCACCCGGGGGGCTTCCTGCTGGGGCACGCGCCGGTGCACGACCTGGTGCCCATCGAGAACGCCTCCATGGCCGACCGCACGGTCATCCAGTGGGACAAGTACGATGTCGAGGCCCTGGGGCTGTTCAAGGTCGACCTGCTCGGCCTCGGCGCGCTCACACAGCTCGATCTGTGCTTCGCGGACATCCGCGCGCACCGCGGCGTCGAGCTCTCCATGGCCACCATCCCCGCCGAGGACCCGGCGACCTACGCGCTGTGTCAGGCGGCGGACACGGTGGGGGTCTTCCAGATCGAGAGCCGCGCGCAGATGGCCATGCTGCCGCGGCTTCTGCCCCGCACGTTCTACGACTTGGTGATCGAGGTGAGCATCGTGCGGCCCGGGCCCATCACCGGCGGCATGGTGCACCCCTACCTGCGGCGCCGCACGGGCGAGGAGGTCGTGATCTACCCGCACGAGAGCCTGCGGCCCGTGCTGGAGAAGACCCTGGGCGTGCCGCTGTTCCAGGAGCAGGTCATGCGGCTGGCCGTGGTGGCGGCGGACTACACCCCGGGCGAGGCCGACCAGCTCCGGCGCGACATGGCGGCGTGGCGGCGCTCGGGCCGCATCGAGAAACACCGCGAGCGCATCATCGAACGCATGACGGCCAAGGGCATCTCGGCGGAGTTCGCCGAGCGCGTGTTCGAGCAGATCCGGGGCTTCGGCGAGTACGGTTTCCCCGAGAGCCACGCGGCCAGCTTCGCGCTCATCGCCTACGCCACGGCCTACCTGCGCACGCACTACCTGCCCGAGTTCACCTGCTCGCTGCTCAACGCGCAGCCCATGGGGTTCTACTCGCCGGCCACCCTGATCGAGGACGCCAAGCGGCACGCGTTAGAGATCCGGCCGATCGACGTCCGCTTCAGCGCGTGGGACTGCACGCTGGAGCCCGCCCGGCCCGGCGCGCGGCTCCCCCTGGCCCTGCGCATGGGGCTGCGCTACGTGAAGTCCCTGCACGCCGCGCAGGGGCTGCGCATCCCCGAGGCCCGCGCGGCGGGGCCCTTCGCCGATCTGGAGGACCTGCTGCGCCGCACCGCGCTGGACGAGCGCGGCCTGAACGCCCTGGCCCAGGCCGGCGCGCTCGAGGGCTTCGAGACGAATCGCCGCGGCGCGCTCTGGGCCGTGCGGGGGCTCTCGCGCACCCGCGGGGCCAGCCTGCCCGTGCCCACCGCGGACGACACGCCGGAGTTCCCGGAGCTCGGCCCCCTGGAGACGGTCGCCTGGGACTACGCCAGCGCCGATCACAGCCCCCGCGGGCACCCCCTGGAGTCGCTGCGCGACGCCCTCTCGGCGCAGGGCCTGCCCGACGCCCGCACGCTCATACGCCTGCCGCCGGACCGCCGCGTGCGCTTCGCCGGCCTGGTGATCTGCCGCCAGCGGCCCGGCACGGCCAGCGGCGTGACCTTCATGACGCTGGAGGACGAGACGGGCTTCGTGAACGTGGTGCTCTGGAAGGACGTCTTCGAGCGGCAGGCCATCCTGGCCAAGACGAGCTCGTTTCTGGGCATCACCGGCAAGATCCAGAGCGAGTCCGGCGTGGTGCACCTGATCGCCGAGCGGCTGTGGACACCGGAGCTGAAGGAGAAGCCGACGCCCCCCCGCAGCCGAGACTTCCATTGATCACACCGGACCCCCGACGGCCCGCCCGACAGCGCCCCGCGACCCCCAGCGGGACGTTCATTCTGGCGGGTCCGGGCCACACATGGTAGTCACCCGAGCCATGAGCCGCCGTCCGCCCGAATACGACGTCTGTCTCAACGCGCACCCCGTCAGTGCCCACGCCGCCAAGATCATCGCCCGGTTCTTCCGGTCCGCTGGCTTGCGCGTGTACCACGACGAGGTGGGCGAGGGCTCGCCGCGCCTGTGGGCCATGCACCACGCACTCGCCGCCTCGCGCGGTTACCTGGTGCTCCTCGGCGAGGGCACCCCGCCGGAGTGGGCCCAGGCCGAGCTGGAGTGGGGCCTGAAGCGCCGGGCCATGTACGACGACCTCTTCGTGCTGCCGGTCGTGCGGGCGGGTTTCCAGCCCGGCGCCGCGGCGGGCCTGGTGGACGTCCTCGGGGCGTTCCACCTGCCGGACGACAAGGCGGACGTGAACAACCGCCTCCGCGAGCTCGCCGCGCGGCTGCGGGACAACGTCGACCCCACGCGCCTGCCCATCTTCGAGAACGAACCCGAGAGCGCGCGGCCCTTCACCGGGCTGCGGCCCTTCGCACAGCGCAACAGCCGCTTCTTCTTCGGCCGCGACCAGGAGGTCATCGAGATCGGGCAGCGCCTGGGCCGGGTCCACACGGGCCACCGGCGCTGGGTGCACGTGTCCGGGCCTTCGGGCGTGGGCAAGTCGTCCATCGTGCGCGCGGGCCTGATCCCGGCGGTGCGCCGCGGCGTGGTGGCCGGCGCCCCGGCGGACTGGGTCGTCGCGGCCCTGCGCCCGGGCCGGCGCCCCATCCACCGCCTGGCCGAGTCGCTCACGCGCGCCCTGGGCGGCGATCTGTGGGTCGGCGAGGCCCTGGAGCAGCTCCGCGGCGAGAACGGCCTCGCCGAGCTCGTGCAGGAGGCCATGCCCGCCGACAAGGGCCTGCTGCTGGTGATCGACGGCCTCGAGGACCTGCTGAACGTGCAGCCGGACGAGATCGCCGAGTTCGACCGCCTGCTGGCCGGCGCCATCGACGACTTCGACGAGCGCATGTACCTGGTCACCACCGCCCGGGACGACCTGGGGCAGCGCGTGATGGCCCGCCTGCCGCAGACCGCCCGCCTGGCGGACACGCGGGCGACCTACGTCGAGCTCGGCGCGCCCACGCGCGAGGGCCTGTGGGAGGCCATCATGGGCCCCGTGCGCCTGGCGGGCGGCCGCTTCGCGGACGGCCTGGCCGAGCGCATCCTGGACGACGTCGAGCGCACGCCGGACAGCCTGCCCCGCATGGGCTACCTGCTCTCGATGCTCTGGGACCGCAGCTGGGAGGGCGACCTGACCCACGCCACCTACGACGCCCTGGGCGGCGTGGCGGGCGCGCTCGGGCGGGACGCCGGCACCCTGGTCGAGGGCCTGGGCCCCGAAGAGATGCGCCGCGCCCAGAGCATCCTGCTGGGCATGGTGGCCGTCGGCCGCGGCCGCGGGGACGCCATGCGGGTGATCAGCCGCAGCGAGTGCCTGGCCATGGGCGGCGGCGGCCCCCGCGCCGAGGCCGTGCTCGAGACGCTGGTGAACGTCGAGCGGGGTGGCTTCGTCGAGCTCGCCCACGACGAGCTGGACGACGAGGCGCCGCCCCCCGGCGACGACGAGGGCACCGTGACCGTGCGCCTCGCCCACGACACGCTGCTGCGCGACTGGCCGGCCCTGCGACGCTGGATCGAGGAGGCCCGCGGCGCCCTCGAGCGTCGGGACGAGGCCGAGGCCGCGGTGCGGGACTACCTGGCCGGCGGGGCGAGCGCCGAGCTGCTGCCCACGGGCGACCGCCTGCGCCACCTGGAGGGCGCCGAGCTGGCGCCCGCCGTGCGCGAGATGTTCCCCGCGCTGCTCAACGCCGAGGCGCGCCGGTTCATCGAGGCCGCCCGCGCGGCGGACCGCCGGCGAGAGGAGCAGGTGGAGGCCAACCGTCAGGCCAGCCTGGCCGCCGAGGCCGCCCACCGCGCCGGCGAGAAGGCGCGCGCCGCCCAGGCCATCCTGCGGATGCGTCTGGGCATCGGCGGGCTCGTCGCGCTGGTCCTGCTGACGCTCGGGTTCATGTTCAACGCCTTCAGCGATCGCGACGAGCTGCTCATCCAGCGCGACACGGTCGAGGCCGAGCGCCGGCGCATGACGCAGTCGCGGGCCGACCTCGAGCAGGAGAAGCTCGCCGTCGAGAAGCAGCGCCTGGAGATGGAGCAGCGCTACCGCGACTCCGAGCGCGGCCGTCGCGCCGCGGGCCGCGAGAGCGCGCGCGCCGGGCAGACGGCGGACGAGCTCTTGCGCATCTCCCTCGAGATCGTCGCCGTGGCGGACGACACCATCAAGCGCATCCCCGGCGAGGCCTCGAAGTACGCCCGCCGCGTGATCAACCTGGCCATGACACGCCGCATGCAGGAGGCCCTGGACGCCGCGCCGGACAACGAGTTCCTGCGCTTCGCCGTGGCCCGCCAGCACGAGATCCAGGGCGACATCATGGCCGAGCAGAAGCAGCTGCGCACGGCCCTCGCCAGCTACGAGCAGGCCGTGCTCCACCTGGACAAGCTCATCGCCCTCGAAGCGCCGCTGCCCAAGTACTTCGAGTCTCTCGCCGCCGTGCAGACGGGCATCGGCGAGCTGTACCGCCGCGAGCCGCAGGCGGATCCGGTCCAGGCCACCGCGGCCTACACCGCCTCGCTCTCGGCCCACGCCAAACTCGCCGAGCTCGAGCCGGACGTGGACGAGCACCGCCTGCGCCAGGCGGACCTGTACAGCCGGCTCGCCCGCATCGCCGGCGAGCAGTCGGACGCCCCGGCGGCCCGCAAGGCCTTCGAGAACGCCCTCGCCCAGTGGAAGCCCCTGGTCACCCGGCCCGAGGTCTCGGCGGCGAACCGCTACCAGTACGCCGAGACGCTGGCGGACGCCGGCGAGTTCGAGTTCGGCGCCGGGCAGCTCCCCGCGGCGAAGGCCTACCTGGACGCCGCACTCACGACCAGCAACTCCGTCACGGCCACGCCGGAGCTGGCGGCGGACCTGGCGCGGCTGCAGAAGCGCCTGCGCACGCGGCTCAAGGGCCTCTGACGCCGGCCCCCGCGGCGTGTCGCGGGCTCGTGGTCACGACCGAGAGGCCGTCCAGTCGCCCGGCCACCCGCACCGTGAGCTCCAGCAGCGCGCGCAGCGCCGCGTCGGCGGGGTTGCCCTCGGGGAGACGCAGACACGGCACGGGCGCGGCGCCGGCGAGCGCTTCGAAGAGCGCCGGGCCCGTCTCCAGGCGCGCCGCGACCTCGACCGGCGACAGGCCGTCGAACCGCCCGCGACGCGGCCGCCGTGCGGACAGGCGGTGGGCCACCCCGGTCGGCGAGGCCTCGACGAGCACCACGGCGTACCGCTGCGCCGTCACGAGCGGGGGCAACAGCGCGACGGCCTGCGCGTGACGCGCCTCGGAGCCACCCTGCGCCACGGACCACAGGCCTTGCAGGAGCGCCTCGTCGCAGATCGCGATGTCGGCGTCCGCGGCGCGGCAGGCGTCGACCAGCGCGGCCCGCCGCAGCAACGCCGCCGTCAGGCCCACCCCCGGCCCGCCCAGGCGGGCGATGCGCAGGCCGGCCAGGCCGAGCCTCGGGTGCGCGGCGAAAAGGCCGGCCGTCTCGAGCGCGCGGCCCAGGG